>CAYMJO010000030.1:0-12368 GCA_964391305.1 uncultured Candidatus Saccharibacteria bacterium
GCAAGGCGAGCCTTCGCAGCAAGCAACGTCTTGCCAAGAATCGCTCGGGCATCCTGCGGATTTTCCCCAAGGTACTCCATAAACTTTTCCGCAACAACGGATTCAACTGCAGAACGAACCTCTGTATTGCCAAGCTTTGCTTTGGTCTGTCCTTCAAATTGAGGATCCCTCACCTTCACGCTAACGATCGCCGTCAAGCCTTCTTCAACATCGTCCCCAACAAGATTTTGATCCTTTTCACGAATGAGTTTGTTTTCCCTCCCGTATTTATTTAAAACGCGAGTTAGGGCCTTTCGAAATCCGATCAGGTGCGTCCCACCTTCGGCATTGTGAATGGTATTCGCAAAAGCAAGAACAAGTCCGCTATACTCATCAACATATTGCAAAGCAATTTCAACATCCGTAGAATACGCCACCTTATGAGCGTAAAAAATCTTATTCTTCACATCTTTTACCTCGTTTATATGCCGAACATACGCAACGATTCCACCTTCAAAGTAAAAAGAATAGCGTCTGTAAATATTTTTGCCTGAAACGATGCTCGAACGCTTATCTTCAATATTAATTCGAATTCCCTTCGTAAGATAAGCCTGCTGACGAAGCCTATCCAAAATAGTTTTCAAATCAAAAGAGACTGTTTCAAAAACATCAGCGTCGGGTTTAAATGAAATCTTGGTACCGGTTCCCCTCGCAGAACCTACAGCTTTAACTTTTCTTCTGGGCTTGCCGCGATCATACCCCTGCATCCAAAGCTTTCCATCACGCTTAACTTCGGCAATGGTCCACTCGGACAAAGCATTCACAACAGACACGCCCACACCATGAAGTCCGCCAGCAACTTTATATCCGCCGTCTCTAGAAAATTTTCCTCCTGCATGAAGTCTCGTCATGACTGTTTCGAGCGCCGAGACTTTTGTCTGTTTGTGCTTCTCAACAGGAATGCCAGCACCATCATCGGCAACAGAAACTGATCCGTCTTTGTTCAACAAGACATCAATATTTTTGGCACGGTCGGCCATAGCTTCATCAATCGCATTATCAACGACCTCCCACACCAAATGATGTAAGCCAGATATTCCCGTCGATCCAATGTACATTCCTGGTCTCCTACGAACAGGTTCCAATCCTTCAAGAACTTGAATTTGCTCCGCCGTATACTTAACTTCTTTTGAAAAAGATCGTTTTTTCCGAGGAATTTTACCGCGTTTCCCTGAAACGGAAAACCGCCTTTTTCGAGAAGGTTTTCCGCGCACACGCAAAAAACGCCGTTTCACGATTCTTTTCTTTTTATTTTTTTTGTGTCTTCTGGGCATATTTCAAAAAAAAGAAAAATAACAACAAAACTAGCCAATTTTCAGCTTAGGTAAAACAAATATCCAACATTTTTCTAACTCTATAATATCAAAAAAACGCCCCAATGTAAAGGCATTTTTCCACTTTTTGAAAGCCAACTTTTCTATCAAATTAGCCCAAAATCTACCACACAGACTGCCAATCAGAGATTGACCAGTCCCAAGCCGAAAGGATGGAACCTCATAAAATCTTAAATTTCGGATCCTCATTATTAATATGAACAAAAAATCAAAAATTATTTAGAAGCGCACTAATCAAATATGCCGCTGAATTTAAAAATCTTCTCTTTCAAGACGCGCCCGCGCATGCACGAAAGAAAATCTAAATTTTGATTTTTTACTCTCTCACTTCCGCCCCAAACTTATCCTTCACCGCACCAACAACTCTAGCATGCTGTTCGTGAACTTCTTTATCGGTCAACGTCCTATCGGAAGACTTATAAACAATATGAAACGCTAAACTCTTTTTATTCTTGCCAATTTCTTTGCCTTCGTACGTATCAAAGAGTTCAATGTTCTCAACGAAATCATCCCCGGCTCCGCCGATCATAGCTATAACCTCGCTTACAGAAACTTTTTTATCAAGGACAAAAGCAACATCAAGAGTCACCGATGGAAACTTTGTGATTTCTTTATAACCTTGCTTCTCACTGGCAAGTTTTGAAAGTTTGTAAAAATCGAGATCGAAAAGGATAACAACCGCTCCGTCTTTTATATCAAATTTTTCGAGCATTACAGGATGCACCTCTCCGATAAAGCCGACTTCCTCAAAAACATCTTGATCAAGTTTGACATCCGTCTTGGTTTTGACCTGAACAATCGCGGTCCTTCCGGGATGAAAAGTTATATTATGCACATCAAGATGGATGAATCTCAAATCGTTCATTCCCATTTTTTTCAAAAGAAATTCAACGATCCCTTTTGCCTTCAAAAAAGATTCGCTTCGGACTTTACCACCCTTCGATTTTCTCGGATTGCAATTCACCATAGCACCACAAAGCTTGCTTCCTTCCCACATGCCCTCTTTGAATTTCACTTCTTCAGAGGTGTCGTATGTATAAAAAATTTTGCCGAGCTCAAAGAGATTAAATTCATCAAAAGTTTTCAAATTTAATTCAACACTTTCCAAAACTCCGGGAATAAGACTTGCTTGCATATAAGCCGCGTCCGGACTCACGGGATTTTTTACTTTGATATGGCCTTCCAAGTTCAGACCGAGCCTCTTTATCATCGCCTCGCTTGTGAAAGAATACGTGTAAATCTCGTCGAAACCGCTCGCGACAAGCAAATTCTTCGCGAAACTCCTCCAATAAAGCTCCATGTTTTGTCTTGGTGGAACAATCTCGCCCCTGACAAGCCTTTGTGGAATATTTGCGTAACCGTAAGTCCTCGCCACTTCTTCAAAAATATCTTCTGGAATTTTCAAGTCTCTCCTATAAGTAGGAATTATAATTTCCAACTTATCACCATTTTCCCTAGTTTTTAAATTTAAGAATTTCAAAATTTCTAAAACTTTTTCTTTTGAAATTTCAACACCTATAAAATTATTCAATTTTTTCAGGGAAATTTCGACATTCCAAGGCTTAATTTTTTTAGGATAAAAATCACTAATCTCGCTCACAACTTTTGCAGACGCAAGCTCTTTCAACATAGAAACAGCCTCATGTATCGCAAGATCGACCATGTTTGGATCTGGATCCTTCGCAAAGCGGAGGCTCGCATCAGAGGTCAATCCTGTCTTTCTACTTGTGTTCCTGATGTTGTATCCGTCAAAATTGGCGACTTCTAGAATAATCTTTGATGTGCCATCCGTCACTTCGCTCTCCTTTCCGCCCATGATTCCGGCAAACGCAATCGGCTTTTTTGAATCCGCGATGACAAGCATGTCAGAATCAAGTCCGTGTTTCTTATTATCAATCGTAAGCAGCTTTTCGCCTTTTTCGGCAAATCTGACTTTGATTTCGTTTCCAGTGATTTTTTCAGCGTCAAACGCATGCAAAGGCTGTCCCAGATCCCAAGTTATGTAATTTGTGATGTCAACGATGTTGTTGATCGAACGAACGCCAATCGACTCGAGAGCATTTTTCAACCAATCTGGAGACTGTCCGACTTTGACGCCGTCAAGAACGACTCCTGCATATCTTTTACAAAACTTCTCATCTTCAACGGAAACCTTCAGCTCTACTTTTTTCTCATCAACTTTTATTTCAGAAATTTCGTGTTCTTCAAATTTCACGTCTTTTTTTTCAATCGCCGCGACCTCTCTAGCCATCCCAAGATGCCCCATAAGATCGGGTCTGTGGGGAATGGCTTTATTTTCAATTTGTAAAACAACATCATCGTTAATTGCAAAAGGTTCACCTATTTTATATTTTTTCTCATCTAAAACGATAATCTCATCATGATTTTTTGAAATTCCAAGCTCATCCTCCGCGCAAATCATGCCATAAGACATTTCTCCTCTCACTTCCTTTTTTTTTATTTTAAAATTTCCAGAAAGCACAGTTCCCGGCAACGCGACCGGAACAATCTGACCCTCGGCAAGATTTGGAGCGCCGCAGACAATGTTTAGCTTTTTCTTACCAACATCAACGACTGCCAATTTCAATTTATCGGCATTCGGATGGTTCGAAACCTTCAAAACTTTTCCAACAACAACGCCTTCAAAAATTCCCGATTTTTCAAACCCATCAACCTCGACAATATGCACAGTAACAGACTCTGCCAATTTTTCTGGAGTCATCTCAATATCAACATATTTTTTTAACCAGTTTAGTGAAATCTTCATAAGCCCAAAAAGCACTAAGCTCTAAGCACCAAGCTCTAAGCGCTAAGCCATCTTCAAAAGAAAGCTTGGTGCTTAAAGCTTAATGCTTGGAGCTACATTCAAAATTGCTTCAAAAATCTCAAGTCCCCGCTATGAAAATTGCGGATGTCTTTTATTCCATGCTTCATCATGACAATTCTATCCAAACCCATACCAAAAGCAAAACCAGTGTATTCGCCCTTCTTGTATCCGGCAAACTCGAAAACCTTTGGATGGATCATGCCGCAGCCCAGCATCTCAAGCCAGCCAGAATGTTTACAGACAGAACATCCTTCGCCGCCGCAGATGACACACCTAAGCTCCAATTCCATAGCTGGCTCGACGAACGGGAAAAATCCGGGACGAAGTCTTATCTCGACCTTTTTTTTATAAATTAATTCAAAAAAAAATTTCAAAGTGGCAGAGAGATTTGAAATTGTAATTTTTTTATCCGCGACAAACCCCTCAATCTGATAGAATGTATGATCGTGGGACGCATCAGTCCTTTCATTTCTAAAACATCTGCCAATATTTATAACACAAAGCGGGGGCTTACGTTTTTCCATCACGCGGACTTGCATGGTCGATGTGTGCACGCGCGGAATCATTCCATTTTCAAGATAAAAAGTATCCCAAGCGCTTCTCGCCGGATGGCCTTTTGGCAAATTCAAGGATTCAAAGCAATAATAATCGGAGTCAACTTCCGGCGTGTCAACAATTTCAAAACCCATGCGCGTTACAACATCTTCAACCTCGTTTCGCATTTGCGTAATCGGATGCAGTGATCCGACTTCGGGCGGAATTCCCGACTCCGTCACATCGACCCATTCTTCCTCCGCAATATTTTTATATTTTTCGGAGTTTATACCAACTTTTTTGTCTTCAAACGCCGCTTCGAGCGTCGACCGAATCTCATTGCCGATCTTACCGACAACGCGCTTCTCTTCATCTGACAAACCCTTTATCTTCCTCAAAAGCAAACTCACCTCGCCCTTTCTCCCAAGGTATTTTACGCGAAGCTCTTCCAAAACATCAGAAGTCTCTGACGACTCAATCGCCTCCAAAGCCTCGCCCTCTAATTTTTTAAGTTCATCTTTCATTTCATGAATTTTTAACGCATTCGATCGAATTTTAACAAATTATGAAATAACGAACCCGCAAATTCATAATTCGATGAAACTCGCTAGAATAAACTCAAAACTCACGAGCTAATTACGAGATAAAAAGAAAAACTCCAAAAGTATCAGAAAGCCAACAAGTAATCCGCCATCCCACCAATTCAAAATTCTCAAAGACTGAAGGAATAATATGCCGACAACGGCAATAGAAAATAAGATTCCCTGCCTCAGAGACATGCCCATGTGTGCATATAATTCTTCGCCTTTTGACGCAAAAACTCTAATACGATATCCGAACAATGTAAATATTCCTACAAGCGTCATAAACAAAGTCATATACAATGCCGAAACTCCAAGCTTGCCGGCATCGGGATCAACAAAAAACAAAACAAAACAAAACACTCCGAAGCACACGAGCGTCGCTACAATCATTCCAATAATGTAAATTTTTAAAGACATTGCTTATTCAATTATAGGTTATTTTTCAGAGAAATGCAATGGCAATACACGGTTTCCTTAGTAAAGAGAATCTGTCTTCAGAAGAAAACTGTGTACCGTGCGCTAGAAATTATGCACTATTACTTCCTATGCGGACAAATCACCTTATAATCACAAAACCTGCAGATAAAGTTGTTCGGTGTCGCAGAAAAATCGCTTTCCAAAATCTCGTCAAAAGTTTTTAAAGCTTTCTCCTCGACTTTCGCCATTTTCTTCTCAAAATCTTTCTTCAAAATAGAAAAAGGTTTGTTTTCATCGATATAATAAAGAGTGAGCTTTGAAGGATTGAGCTTCAAAACGCCTTTCAGCGCTTTCGCGTACAACATCAACTGAATCGGTCGTTTTATCTCGCGCTCGCCTTTCTTAGCCTGTCCTGTTTTATAATCGATAATTTCGTACGTCCCGTCCGCGAGCTTGTCAACACGATCCATAACGCCTCTAATCACATACTTCCCCATCTTTATGTTAAATTCTTTTTCTACAAAAACTGTTTTGCCAAAATCTCTTTTATTTTTTTTATAAAAATTCTTCAAAGCCTCCTGCGCAGTCTTGAATCTTTTTTGCTCATGGCTCTTGCCGTCATACCATTCGTTAATCCAATTCTCTTCGAGCATTTTCAAGAGATCTTTTTCCGAAGGAACTTTTCCAGACATCGCGACTGTGTAAAAATCTCTCAATGTTTGATGCAAGCTTCTTCCATAACTAAAAGTGTGCGAGCCCTCTGTCGGAACATTCATAATATGACGAAACTTGTATTGCAGTGGACAGTTCCAAAAAGCCTCCATCTGTGTATAACTAAATTTTCGCGGAACTTTCTTCTCATTTTTTTGAGATTTTATATCGCCAACGGAAATCTCATCTTCGACAATTTTTTTCTCGCCCGCGGAAATCTTGGAAACAGCGATCTCTAAATCTATTTCTTTCAAAAATCTCGACGGCTTTCTTTTCCTCTTTCCGCCGTAATCGTCCGCGCCCGCAAGATAAAGTTTGTCAATCGCGCGCGTCATGCCGACGTAGAACAAACGGCGCTCTTCCTGAATATGCGATCCCTCGGGAAGCTCTTCCTCAAGCAATCCATCTGGAAGCTTGAGAGAATCTTGCATCTCACGTGTCGGAAACATGCCTTCGACTAAACTAACTAAAAACACGACTGGAAATTCAAGACCCTTTGCCTTATGCAGAGTCATGACCTTCACAGTGTCAGGACCTTCCTCAAGCTCCGCGGGCGCCGGATCGTCCCCGCCTTCGGTGGAAAGTTCCAACTCTTCAACGAAATCTTTCACCGTGTGAGTTTCGCCCGTGCGCTGAAACTCTTGAATTCTTTTGAAAAATTCGACAATATTCTCAAAACGCTGGTTTTCCTCAACCGTATCTCTTTTTTTCAAAAAATCCAAATATCCCGAATCTCCCAAAAAGGTCACCAGAACCTCGCTCACTCTTTTATCTCTTGCATCTTGCGCATGTTTTTTCAAAAGCTCAAAAAGTTTTTCAATGGATTTTAAAGTCCCGTTTTTCATCCCGCCGATTTCGGAAGCCTCATCCATAGCCTCATAAAGCGTTACGCTTTTCTTGCGAGAATATCGCAAAAGCTTGATGACATCTTGCGGATCAAACTCAAATGTTGGAATCCGAGTCACACGATACAAGCTCGCATCATCCATAAAGTTGTTCAAGACACGAAGATATGAAATTAAATCGAGGATCTCCGGCGTTCTGTATAAACCTGTGCTCGCGACAAACTGATACGGAATTCCATTTCGCTCAAAAACTTTTATAAAAGGTTCGGCATGTGCGTTTGCACGAACCAAAATCGCAAAATCTCGCCACTCGCGGTCCTCTTTTTTTCGAAGGTTAACTATTGTTTTTGCGACGGTAATCGCTTCTCTCTCAACGGTATCTTCCCAAATTAATTTCGGGACATCGCCGGTCTTAATATTTTTTAGTTTCTTGTTGACATCAAGCTGAACCTCAAGCCTGTCAGGATTGTTCCCTTGGATCAAATCGTAAGCCGCGCTAAGAATTTCTTTCGGGGAACGATAATTTTTCGTCAAAACAACCTCTTGTGCCTTCGGAAAATCTTTTTTAAAATTCAAGATATTGTTCAGCGCCGCTCCACGGAATCGAAAGACAGACTGATCGTCATCTCCCACAACGGTAAGATTATTGTCCGACACCGACAGCAATTTCAACAACTGATATTGCGCAAAATTTGTGTCCTGGAACTCGTCAACAAGAATATACTTGAATTGCCTCTGAAACTTTTCGAGAACGCTCTTTCTTTTTCTAAAAAGTTTCAGAGCGTACAAAATCAAATCTCCAAAATCAAGGTAACTTTCTTTCAACATTAACTCTTGATATTTTTTATACGCATTCGCGATTTCAAATATTTTCTTTCGCTCTTCATCCGCTGCTTTTTTCGAACCTTCTTCTTTTTTAAAAAAATCTTTAGAAAATTTCTCTGCAAATCCAATATACTCATCGGGATCAATCTCCTCATCCTTTGCCCTTGAAAAATGTTTTACGAGAGCTTGGATGAACTTTGTTGGATTTCCAAGCGGACGAAAATAATCCAGCTCAAATTCGAACAGATGTTTTCGGATAAATAAATACTGATCTGCTTCCGTCAAAACTTTAAAATTCGGATCCAAGCCGATATCAAGCGCGTTTTCTTCAAGAACTCTTTTACCGAACTCGTGAAAGGTGTGAATCCAAAGATCCTCATATCCCAAAGGCAAAAGCTTATCAACACGTTCTTCCATCTCGCCCGCAGCTTTTTCTGTAAAAGTCAGCGCCAAAACATCATTTGTTTTCAATTTTTTCTCAAGCAAAAGCCAAGCGAGGCGTCTAGTAATAACCGTGGTTTTCCCCGTACCGGCGCCGGCAACTATAAGGAGCGGTCCCGCGCCGTGAGTAACAGCTCGCTTTTGCTCTTTGTTTAGGTCTTTTAGAACATCCATATTCTTTAATAATAGCCGATTCCCCGATAAAAATCCAATAAAAAAGGAGGACAGGCCTACCAGGGCAGGCAAGCGCAAGCCTGTTCGCGAAAAACCAAGATCGTTCTCAAATCAAAAAAGCAGGCTTGCGCCTGCTCTCCAATCTTATTCCAACAATTTCACATTATCAATCTTCCCGCTCAATTTCCCATATTCGCTTGAAACATTCTCCATCGAATTTTTGGCATTTGTAACATGGCGATTCAGCACGGAAAGTTTGTCGCCGAACTTCTCGGATTCTTGCTGAATAGTAGAAAGCATTTCGAGAATTTTTTTGCTCGCTTCCTGAATCTTCTTGCCACGAAGTCCGAGCATTATTGCATTCAAAAAATAATAGAAGCTATTCGGCGAAACCATGAAAACTTTTTTGGCTTGCCCAAAGTCAATCAGCTCCTGCGAATTCGTAACGACTTCATAGTAAACAGATTCAGATGGAACATACATCACCGCGAAATCAACGGTTCCTTCCAAGGGCAGAATATATTTTTTAGAAATATCGTTGATGTGTTTTTTCACGTCTTTCATGAATACTTTCCGTACTTTCTTTTCCTCATCTCCTTCCGCTTTAAAAAATCTTTTCGCGTTTTCCATCGGAAACTTTGAATCAATGGGAATCAAACCGTTATCAGTTTTGATAATGGCATCGACAACTTGCCCTTCTTTGAATTTGTATTGCGTTGCAAAGCTCGACGTCGGAAGGACTTGATTGAGAAGATCTTGCAAAACTTGCTCGCCGATGTTGCCGCGGATTTTGGGAGACTGAAGGAACTCCTGCAGATCCTTCATGTTTCTCCCAAGCTCGCGCATCTGTCCGACCTCATCTCCGATGGTCTTCATGAAGCTCGCGGCTTTGTCCAGACGCTCGCTTATCGCTTTGTTTGTACTGCCAAGCTGCTGCTGAAGGGTCTCTGAACTTCTATCCAAGCCGGTACGAACCTCTTTGCGAAGCTCCTCCATGTCGCTTCTCGTTGATTTTATCCATTCTTTCAAGTCCTCGCTCGCTCCATCCGCTTTCTCGATCTCTTTAAATCTTTTATTTTGGAAATATAAAACGAACGCAGAGGCTGCGATTACAACGGCTATAACGATATAGAGAGATGTATCCAATGTATAATAAGCTTATGAACTAAAATCAACAAGACTAAGTTCCAAACTCTAAATTTTATTTAAAAGATTTTTTACTATTGAGAAACTTAGTGTTTGATATTTAGTATTGATTCTATGACCTAAATTTCGCAAGAATTCCCTTCTTCAATTCAATCGCCGCTCTTGGACATGTTTCAAAACAACAATGACATCTGATACATTTTTTATAATCAATCCTAATTTTCCCATCAACAACATTTAGAGCTTTTACTGGGCATATTTCGACGCAATTCCGGCAAAGGTTGCATTTTCCATGCAAGAAAATCGGTTTGCCGATCACAGAATCAGCCATGATTCTCTTTACAAATTTCGGGAAAATATCGGGTATCTGACGCCTCTTATCAACGACATCGAAATCCGGCATCTCAACATTTTCGATTTTTTCTCCAACAACATCAATTTTAGAAATATCGCCCACGCCAAATTTACGCCTACGCGCCATTTTTGAAATTGGAGCATCATCAACAGAAATACCAACAAGCCTTTGCGCGACAACATCAAGTGCGAGCAGATCCCTGCTTGCCAAAATCACGCCCATATTCCGCAAATTCCCGCGCGTCGGACCATCTGGCCCTTCCATAGCCTTCACTGCATCAATAATACCAAGTCTCGGCTTCAATGCAACATTTATATCCACAATCATTTCTGCAAAATCTTCGATCTTCAAATGCTCGACGTGCATGTACGCCTTCAGCTTTCCCGGCATACAGCCAAAAAGATTTTTCATCGCTCCCGTGAAAAAAGTCTGCGAATGTGTCTTAAACCTCGCGAGAGAAACGATCGCATCGGCTTCCAAAGCCTTTTTCGCCAACCTAATATTCTTTGAAAAAAATTCTGTATTTCTAACTTCCTCCATTTCTTTGAAAAAACCGCCGTCAACCTTCATCTCATTCAAAACTTCCCTCGTTCGAGTAACCCTGAAAACTTTTTCCTCCGCTTTTACTATTCCAGGACTATCTCCAACATAAATCGGCATTTCATGCTCCTGTAAGATCTTAAGCAGAGCACGCAAGGTATTCGGATGCGTTGTCGTCCCCTCTTCCGGCTTGTTCGCCCCGAGCAAATTAGGCTTCACGAGAACTTCTTCATTTTTTTTAAAAATACTTTCAAATCCGCCAAGCAAATCAAAGACCTCGTTAAAAGCTCTCGAAACCTCACTTTTTCCATAACTTTTGCATTTTACAATGGCAACTCTTGGCATGCCTCTATTTTATATAAAAAATCCCTTCAAGTCGAGGGAAATTTTTTACAAAAAATAAAAAAAGACTCGTCTCACCAAAGTGAGTTTTTAAATTTTATAAAATTTTGGTATCGGACTGATTTTATTTCATTGCATGCTATCTGTTATATAGAACGCAGAAACACAGAAAATATTACCAAATTTTTATAAAAACGGCCGATAGTGAAAAAAAACGGGCAGAAAACACGACAATTTTCAAACGAAAACTCCCCCGTCAAAACGAGGGAGTTCTCTCAAATTTATCGGACTAAAATACGATGATTGAAAACGCCTGATCGGTCAGAGTGCCTGTTGAAACATCCGCTATATAGACCACCACATAGTCGCTTTGAGGAACTGTTCCGCTTGCCGCAGTCGGATTTGTGGAACTGCCTTGCGGGCTGACCGAAATATAACGATCATCAACTTGGAAATTAAAATCAATGGCGTAAGTACCAGTAGCAGTGCGAGCAACCACAAATGTAGGATTGACATCATCGACATTCTCCGCGCTTCTAACAATGTTGCCATTAGAATCAACCGTCAACATCGCTTTGGCCGTACCCATTTTATTTCTATCTTGAGTAATATCTCCATCAACGGTAGCATTCTTCTTCACTTCTAGGCTCTTACCAACATTCGCGTCGTCATCAACCTGAAGATTCCCGCCAACTTTTGCATCATTACTTAAATGCATATCTCTCCATTTTTTACCGCTTGTTCCCAAGGAATAGCTATTACTTTTGGACGGCATTAACGTGTCCGCCAACCTTAAAGGATTGCCGCCGCCTTCCTCAATACGAAAAATCGAACCATCTATTCGCGCCATGTCGCCAATTGTGACAGGATTGTCTTTGCCGCTTTTCGTCGTGGAATTTATGATCGTACCTTCAAAAAAAGTGACGCCGCCAATCAACTGCTGACCGATCTTGATGCCTTTTTTAAACGCATTGACAGTACCATTGAACGTATTATCACGACTCAACGAAGCGGCATCTTCGAGATTGGTCGCCGCTTGACCGCCGATAGTAAAGTACGCGCCGCCCGCAAAGAAAGCAACGCAGACTCCTGCTATCAACAAAGTCCTGGCATATTTATTCATGTCTTTTTATTTTTCCCAGCTCGCCTAAGCAAAGTTGGGTATTAAATTTGTCAAAATCTCTCTATAAAATTATAACATAAAAAACTTTATAAAAAAAGACCCTGCGGTAATGTGCACACACATATTGCACT
>CAYMJO010000031.1:0-11473 GCA_964391305.1 uncultured Candidatus Saccharibacteria bacterium
GCGCGGGGGCGGGGATTAACCTGCCTTAATGTAACGGCCCGCGGATTCCTGTAGCAATGCCGGAGTCGTTAAAAACCCTACCATGTGCAATGCAGGTGGCCCCGTTGAGCGGGGCCTGCAGCTTGAAGCGGCAAGCAATTGCCGTCTCAGATAGATGATCATCGTCCCGCCAGTGGCGGGATACAGAACTCGGCTTATAGGCTCACTTGGCAAAACTGGAAACTGCAAATATTAGGAGTGAAAACTCTTTAAGAGTTTGTATACCGGATAACAAACCTGGTTTTCAGTCTTTTCTCCAGTTTCTATCTTCTGGTTTCTAATTCTTGCTTTTGGTATATAGCTTCTAATTTTTCATATGAAAAAATCGGAACTTGCCTTTGGCGTGATACAAGTCCCAGTGGATTACATAATGATAGTGGGAGCGGCATTTTTGACATACTACCTCCGTTTTAAAACGGATCTAGCCGGAGATGCGCCGTTGCTTTTCGATTTAAGACAATATACTTATGTCGTTCTTATCGTCGGCTTAGTTTGGCTTGTGTTTTTTTCAATTGCCGGCTTTTATAATCTTAGAAGATCACAGCGATTGGTGGATGAACTTTACAGAGCTTTTCTTGGGGTGTCTGCCGGTACAATGGCTATCATTATTTTCATTTTTTTAAGAAAAGAACTTTTCTTTTCCTCGCGTTTTATCATTATAGCCACCTGGATTTTCGCGGTAATTTTTGTGACATTGGGCAGGTTCATAGTCAGGAGAATACAGGTTGCTCTCTATAAGAAGGGAATCGGCGTAAATAGAGTCGTTGTTGTCGGCAAAGATCGTGCCAGCGGGATTATTGTAAATGATTTGAGTAGCTCCTCCAAAAAAGGGTATATGGTGCTTAAGGTTTTTGCCTCGCCAAATTCTCTCCAAGAAACCAGAAAACTTTTGGAGGAATTTGAGAAACTGAATGAAAAATATCAAATGGATCAGATTATACAGACTGATCCGAAAATTTCAAGAGGAAGTGTTGTTAGATTAATAAATTTCGCGGATGATAAAAAAATAATTTTTAAATATGCTCCAGATCTCTTTCAAACGGAGGCGACGAATATAGAAGTGAGGCCGGTTGCGGGCATTCCCCTTGTTGAATTAAAGAGGACTCCGCTTGATGGATGGGGACGAGTTGCAAAGAGAGTCATGGATATTATTGGCTCATTGCTTCTTATAATTTTTTCCAGTCCTATTATGATTTCGGAGGCTGTTGCGGTGAAGCTTGGTTCAAAAGGACCCATATTTTTTAAAATCAAACGCATAGGGCAAAATGGTGAACCATTCCTCTATTTCAAGTTTCGTTCTATGATCGATGGCGCAGAAAAGTTAAGGTACGATCCGAGTTTTAGAAGAAAGGTCGAGGATTTGAGAAAAGGCTCTCCTATGGTAAAGTACAAGGATGATCCGCGTATAACTCGCGTCGGGAAATTTATCAGGCAAACCAGCATTGATGAATTCCCCGAATTTTTCAACGTTTTCATCGGAAAGATGAGCCTTGTCGGTCCAAGACCTCACGAAGTGGAGGAAGTCGCAAAGTACAAAAAACATCACAGAAAAGTTCTCACCTTGAAGCCGGGAATTACGGGATTGCCGCAGATAAGCGGACGTTCTGATTTGGATTTTGAAGAAGAGGTCAGACTTGATACTTATTATATAGAAAACTGGTCGTTTAAGCTTGATTTATACATATTATTGAAAACGCCTTTTATTTTGTTAAAAAAGAGACGAGCGTTGTAGAGATTCAATAAATCTGAATTGCAGTATCGAAGGGTTTGAAAATTGTTTTGTCATTTTTAAACGATGTCTCTATTTAATAATTTCAGATCGGCTAATTAATATTTAATATACATGAAAGTAGCTTTAGTCCATGAACATTTAGCCCAAGACGGCGGTGCGGAAAATGTATTGCGTGTGCTTTACGAAATATATTCTGATGCGCCGATTTTTACATTGGTTTATGATAGAAAAAAGGCGAATCCTGCTTTCCGCAACGCTGATATCAGGACATCTTTTATACAAAAATTGCCGTTCGGATTGAGATTTTATCAAGCGGCGCTTCCGTTCATGCCTACAGCCGTCGAAAAGTACAATCTTTCGGAGTTTGATGTCGTGCTCTCCAGTGCCTCTGCTTACGCGAAGGGCGTTATTACAATTCCACAGACATTGCATATTTGCTACTGTCATTCGCCGACAAGGTATCTTTGGAACGATACGCATACTTATTACAAAGAACTTCGTTATAATCGCTTGATCAAAAGTATAATTCCGTTCGCGCTGACCAAACTTCGGCAATGGGACAGAGTTGCTGCGGATCGTGTTGATAAATTTATTGCTAATTCTCGCTATGTCCAGAAAAGGATAAAAAAGTACTATAAAGCGGATAGCGATATAATTTATCCTCCAGTTGAAACTGACAAATTTGAAATTTCAGAAGAAATAGATGATTATTATTTTATGATAGGAAGACTGGTTGCATACAAAAGGTTTGATTTGGCTATAAAAGCTTTTAATAAAGTGGGACGCCCCCTTAAAATTGCGGGCGAGGGTCCCGAACTTGAATATCTGAAAAGCATTGCGGGGCCAAACATTGAGCTTTTGGGCAAGGTGAGTGATGCCAAAAGAAGAGAGTTGATTTCCAAATGCCAGGCTTTCATCTTTCCGCCGGAAGAAGATTTCGGTATAACGCCCGTTGAGGCAATGGCCTCCGGAAGGCCGGTTATAGCATATGGAAGGGGTGGAGCGCTCGAAAGCGTTGTTCCTGGAAAAACTGGTATTTTGTTCGAGGAGCAGACTCCGGATGCGCTTATTGACGCATTGAATAAATTCAAGCTGGATGATTTTGATCCGCGTGAAATTAGGCAACATGCGTTACAATATGATAAAGAAAGATTCAAAAAAGACATAAAAGATTATGTTGATAAAGCGTGGAATGAATTTAGGAGTTAGATTTTTGACAAGTTTAAATTTTTAAAAACCATGAATACGAAAACCTACGCTGATATTTTAAAAAGCAGAATTCATATTGTTATTATCACCACGGTAATCGTTTTGGTTGTCTCAATAGTCGTAACGTATCTTTTACCGAAGAAGTATGCGATTTCTATTTCAATCAATGTGGATGTTTCTGATAAGCAGGATACTCAAGATTACAAATATTCTCGGTATTACTCAATACAAGCTAGTGAAAAATTTGCAGAGACGGTGACGAGCTGGTTTAAAAGCCCTGAAGTTGTCAGCGAGATATTTACGAAGGCGGATTTGGATTATGGAACTACAAATTTTAGAAAACTCTCTAGAATATTCGATGCGGAGTTTCTTGCCGCTCAAAATGTAGAGGTAGATTTTGAAGCTTCTACCAATGATGAAGCGCAAAAGCTTCTTGCGGCAATTCGAGAAGTCGTGTCGGAAAAGACGCAAAGACTCAATAGGGAGGAAAAAGCAGAGTTTGTGGCAACAATTCATAATCCTATAGTGGTCCTAAAGGACAAGGATGTTTTGTTAAATGCGGTTGCGGGGATTGTCGTAGGATTGATATTGGGAATTGCGCTGGCGTATTTTCTGGAATACTGGAGACGGGAAACGAGAGTCTAAAAAAGCCTACTTGCCGGCGAGCATGGTAGGATGAAGGGAAGCTCTATAGCTTGCGAGGTTAAAGGCCAGAATCAAAAGCTGATTTGCTTCCGAGTTTTTCGATCCAATATCCAGCTTCTATGACAATTGGCATTGACACACGTTTTCTATCAGAGGGCAAAAGAACAGGGGTAGAAGAATATACTATATATTTACTACACAGCCTTTTTGAAATGGATTCCAGAAACGTGTATAGGCTTTTTTATAACTCTTACAGAGGTCTGAATGGATCAGTCGCGCAATTTGGCATATATCCCAATGTGGAAATTTACAGGTTTAGATATCCCAATAAACTTCTAAACCTTTTTTTTAAATTTCTTAGATATCCACACATTGATAGGCTTCTTGGAGGATGTGATATTCTTTTTTATCCAAATATAACTTTTGGGGCGAATTCGAGCAATTGCAAAGTCGTTTCTACTTTTCATGATCTTTCTTTTGTTTTTCATAAAGAATTTTTGTCTGTCAAAAAAAAGATATGGCATGAATTTGTCAATCCCAAAAAGCAAGCCCTGATTTCAGACCATATTATTGCGGTGTCTGCCTATACTGCGAATGACCTTGTATCAAATTATGGAACATCCTTGAACAAAATTAGTGTAGTGTATTCCGGTGTTAATCCGGTCACTGCGGATATCGTTAAAAGGGAAGATTATGTAAAAAATAAGTATAACCTTCCTGACAAGTTCATTTTGTATCTTGGGACCCTTGAGCCTCGGAAAAATGTTTCCGGCATTCTGAAGGCCTTTGAGATACTTTGTAAAAATGGTAGAATTAATCATGGGTTAGTTATCGCGGGCTCCAAGGGTTGGCTTTACCATGAGCTCTTTAAGCTTGCGAAGGAATCTAAGTTTCAAGACAAAATAAAATTTGCCGGATTTGTCGATGACAAAGACAAACTTGTGGTCTACGCATTAGCCGATGTTTTTGTGTTTCCATCTTTTTATGAAGGCTTCGGTTTTCCGCCGCTTGAAGCGATGTCTGTCGGTACTCCGGTCGTTACATCAACTGTTTCGTCTTTGCCGGAAGTTGTCGGTGATGCGGCGCTTCTCGTGAATCCGTACAATATCAACGAGATTGCGATGGGAATTGATAATATCATAAATGACAAAAAACTTCGGAATGAATTTATTAAACGTGGCTGGGAGCGTGTCAGGAAGTTTAGTTGGCGGCGTGCCGCTACCGAGACGTTGAAAGTTTTTGAGAGAATTATCTGATTTTGTGGATATTGTCTCGCGAATTTGTGCGAATTTTCTGCGAATACGCGTGGGCCCTCATCCTCTAAAATTTGCAGGTAATTCGCATAAATTCGTGAGATAATTATGAGGATAGCCATAGACGCGCGTTTTCTGGGTCCGGAGGGAACGGGAATAGGCCGCTACACGGAAGAGCTTGTAAACTGGCTTCAGAAAATCGACAGAAAAAATGAATATGTTGTGCTTTTGAGAAAGAACAACTTTGATTTGTTCAAGGTTGAGGGTGAAAATTTTTCTAAGGTGCTTGCTGATGCGAAGTGGTATTCTGTGAGGGAGCAGTTTTTGCTTCCTGAAGTTATAAAAAAAGCAAAAGTTGACTTTGTCCACTTTTGTCATTTTAACGTTCCGCTTTTTTTCAAAAAAAAGTTTATCGTAACGGTTCATGATCTGATAAAAGACGATTTCAAAGACAACGATGTCACCACGCGATCTGCGTTGATTCACGGGGTAAAGTACGCAGGGTATAAAATTATTCGCAGGAAAGCTGTTTTGGCGTCAAAGTTTATTCTTGTTCCGTCTTCTGCTACTCGAGATGTGCTGGTAAAGCGATTTGGGATTGCCGATGAAAAAATTTTTGTAACCCATGAGGCCGCTGATCCTTCTTTTGCAAAATACAGAGATATTATTATGGGAGAAAAGGAAAAGAAGTTTCTCGAGGAAAAATATAAAATAAAATTTCCCTACATTTTTTATGTTGGCAACGCTTATCCTCACAAAAATATCAGTCGTTTGCTTGACGCTCTGAAGTTTGTCGATCCCGAAATGAATTTTGTGAATACTTGTGCGCGGTCGGTTTTTTACCAAAGGCTCAACGAAGAGGTTCATGAAAAAGGGCTTGAGTCCCGCGTTATTCTTCCCGGATTTATTCCAGATCAAGATATTTCGCTTTTGTACAAAGGCGCTTCGGCGTATGTTTTTCCTTCCCTTATTGAAGGATTTGGATTGCCTCTGCTAGAAGCGCAAATGGCGGGAGTTCCCGTTGTTGCATCGCGCAATCCGCCGCTTCCCGAGGTTGGCGGGGATGCTGCGATATACTTTGATCCGTTTGATCCGAAAGACATAGCGGAGAAAATAAACAAAGTTATTGCCGATGAAAAATTGAGAGGACGTCTGATTTCTAGCGGATATAAAAATGTTGAGAGGTTCAGTTGGAAGAAGACTGCCGAAGAGACGCTTGCAGTTTATGAAAAAGTTGTTTGAGATGTTTGCCTGTCGGCGGGCGAGCAATGCGAGTTTTCCCTTACACTTTAATGATGAAAAAAAATAGTAAAATCAAGAAAAAACGTGATAAGAGAGCATGTGGTCCTCCCTTATGTTTAAATTTGAAAAAAATTGAAAAGGAAAGGCGTTTGGGTATTCGGTACTTGATTAATTTAAGGAGGCTTGTCGAAGCGGAGCGCAAGGAAGGGGAAGGAAAAAGTCGGCGGGGAATTTACGGTATGGCCAGAAATCTCTTGGATTTGCGTCCGGATCAAATCAAAATTTCCAAAAAAGCGAAGCTCGTCGGTAAGGTCGAAAAAACGCAGGAGTCGGCAGAGGTGGAAATTGAGAGCGCCAAAATTTCTGTCGAGGCCTCTCGAGAAGATTTTTACGAAGAAAAACGTGAAGTCGTAAAGAAATCTGTTGAGTTTCCAGATGCTTCATTCCATTTTTCCAAGAAAGATTTTAAAGAAGAAAATGAAAAGCCATCTGAAAAGATTTTTGCGGCAGAGGAAGATATTTTTGAGCCAGTTGCGGGGGAATTTGAAGGCACCTTCACGGAATATTTTTATCCCGGCGAGGAAAAATTTGAAGGGACAGAGCCTTTTATAAAAAGCTCAAATGAGATTTTTAGTAATGAGACTACGATGTTCATTGACTCTAATATTGATCTGCTTCATCCAGCCATGGAAATTTCTCATGGGGATTTTAAAAGAAGCGGCGGAAAACTGATTGAGCTTTTGCAATTACAAAAGAAAATTGGTGATAGTGTCAGGCTTTCAACAAAAAGTTGGAAGAAGTCTTTTGTCGTGTTTGTGGCTGTATCAATTTTCTTGGCAAGCTCGGTCGGGGCGCTTGCGACTTATCAGCGTTCCCTTGATTCTCAAAGTAATGTCATAAACAAGACGAGCCTTGGAGCTTCGAATCTTCGGTCGGCGAGCGTCTCGATGAAACAGCAGAAATTTGGAGAAGCCGTTACCGATTTTGAGAGAGCTTCGCAGTATTTCGTGGATGCAAAGAAAGATATAGATGAGATCGGATTTATGTCTTCCAAGCTGGTCTCGCTTGTTCCAAAGGGAAAAGCGGGGCTTTCGATAATACGCGCGGGAGTCGCGATGTCAGAGGCGGGAAAAGGTTTTACAAGGGGAATGGGATATTTCAAAGAGGTCGAAGGTGTTTTCGGCTCGTCCCATGAGAACAAGTTGAGTCTTTCCGATGCTCTCGTCAAGAGCCAGTCCGAATTTGCAATAGTTTCGGAGAATCTTAAAGTTGCCCAAAGGGAGATGAATGAAGTGAAAATTTCGCGGATTCCTGCGAGTTTTAGAGATGAATTTCTCGAGGCGAAGGAAATGGTTGCATTGCTTGATGGTGCAACACAGTATTTTATTGTATCGTCGAGACAGCTTGCGTCAATTTTGGGAGGAGATGGTCCCAAAAGGTATCTCGTTCTTTTTGCGAATAGCGATGAGATAAGAGGTGCGGTCGGTGGTTTTCCAGGGAGTTATATGATCGTGGATTTTGACGGAGGGAATATTAAAAACATGAAATTTGAGGATATATACACAGCAAGGGGTTTGCAGAGAAAGAAGGTTGCACCTCCTAAGCCTTTTCAGTTAATAACCGATAATTTTGAGATGCAGGACGCGGCTTGGTTCATAGATTATGAAACGTCTGCCAAGAAAATCGCGGAGTATTATGAGCTTTCCGAAATCGGCACTACGGTTGACGGCGTAATCACAATAAGCTCCGATATAATTCCGAACCTGCTTGATATCACGGGTTCGATTGAAGTTCCAGAATACGGTAAAGTTATTACCAAAGAGAATTATTTGGAAGTTATAGAAAATGAAGTTGAATCGGTCGAGGCGCGGGCATCTGGCGAACCCAAGAAAATTTTGGAGCTTTTTATGACTTCACTTTTGGGCAAGATTTTAAGTCCGCGGGACTTGGATTGGATGAAGTTGCTTGGAGTTTTCAACGAAGCGGTCAAGGAGAAGAACATTTTGATGTATTTTTCAGATAAAGAGTTGGAAGAATTTGCCGAGAAAAATAATGCAGCCGGTGATATAAAAGATTTTTCAAAAGATTATCTTTCTGTGATGCGCTATAACATAGGCGGAGGAAAAACGGAAAAGGACATCGTACGTGAAGACATCAGTCATGTGGCTTCGTTGGGCGAGAGCGGCTCTCTTGAAGGCAGTATCGAGATTAAAAGGAGATTTGAGCCGCAAGATGAGATATCCAAAATTAAAAATGTGACTTGGTTCAAGGTCGTTCTTCCCAAAGATGCTGAATTTATGGGTGCTTCAGGTTTTGATGTCCCTTATCCTTTGAAAAATAAACCCACGGAAGAGGCGGTGAAGGATGATTTGGTTTCTGAAATAGAGGAAAACACAGAATATTATTATGATGGCGCCGTTGCCGTTAGCAGGGAAAATGACAAAGTTGTTGTGGGCTTCTGGCTTGGTATAGAGCCAGACGGGGAGAAAGCTGTTCAGCTGTCTTATAAGCTCAACAGTGTTGTTGATGTGAAAGGATTTTTAAACAATGCCGATGACTATACTTTTGTTTTTCAAAACCAGCCGGGCAAAGACAACGTTCATTTCGAAAGCAGGCTAAATCTTCCGCCGAACGTAAAAACGGTTTGGCAAGATTCTCATGATGCGTTTATCAATATTTATCCGGATAAAGTTTCTACGGTTGTCGATAATCCGAAGGGAGATGTTTTCTATTCTGTTGTATTGGAAAAGAAGTAGCGTTAAAAATTCCAAATGGTCAATTCCAAGAGATTTCGGTTTGCCTTTGGCGTTTTGGTTTTGACATTTGTCTTTTTCATTTATGAGACATTCAATACTATCCGGTGCCGCCATGATTGGCATCGCATCTATCATCAGCCGCCTTTTGGGAATTTACAGGGAAAGGCTGTTTTCGACTACATTCGGAGCCGGCATGGAAATGGATGCGTATTTCACAGCATTTCGTATTCCGGACACCATTTTCAACCTTATTGTCGTTGGGGCGCTATCGAGTGCTTTCATTCCTGTTTTTACCGATTATCTTGTTAAAAAAAATGAGAAAAGGGCTTTTGATCTTGCAAACAGCCTTTTGAATATTCTGCTTATTGGGCTTGTTGTGATAGGCTCTCTGATTTTTTTTCTTGTGCCGTATATAATCCCGCTGGTCGGTCCCGGAATGAATGAAGAAATGCGTGCGCTGACTTTGAGCCTTACAAGAATCATGTTGATTGCGCCTATATTCTTTTGCATAAGCAATATTGCAAGCGGCATTCTTAACTCTTATGAGCGCTTCTTCGTTTTTTCGCTTACGCCCATTATGTACAACCTTGGCATAATTACCGGGACGCTTTTGCTGGTTCCAAAATTTGGCGTGTATGGAGTTGCCATTGGTGTTGTGGCAGGTTCCATTATGCACATGGGGATACAGATTCCAAGCGTTATCAAGCTCGGTTATCGTTATAAGACCATAATCAATTTTGCCAACAAGGGAGTCAAAAAAGCTTTGATACTCATGGCGCCTCGTACGCTCGGTCTTGCGGTGTATCAAATCAATTTGTTTGTCAGTACGGCGATTGCCACCACTGTTTCTGTCGGCGCCGTGGCAATATACAATTATGCGAGTAACCTTCAAAGTCTTCCCTATAGTGTTATAGGCATATCACTTGCGACCGCAGCTTTCCCCGTTCTTGCAACTTCGGCATCGATGCAGAATTCAGAAGAGTTTGTTTCGACTATTTCGAGGACTCTTAGGCAGATTTTGTTTTTTGTTATTCCGACAAGTATTCTTATGCTTCTTTTGCGCGCGCAGATTGTTCGAGTTATTTTGGGTGCGGGGAAATTTGATTGGGAGGACACCATTTTGACTGCGTCAACGCTTGGTTTTTTTGTTTTGAGCCTATTTGCACAAAGCTTGATTCCGCTTCTTGCGAAGGCTTTTTATGCGATACAAAATACGGTGATCCCCGTCACCGTAAGTATTATAAGTATGGGAGTCAATATTGTGTTTGCGCTTTGGTTTGCAAGATTTATGGGAGTTGCTGGCATTGCCTTGGCATTTTCCATAGCGAGCTTCTTGAATATGATTCTTCTTCTTGCAATTTTGCATATCAAGCTTGGCGGTCTTGAAGATTCCAAAATTATAAAATCTTGTTTCAAAATGGTTCTGACATCTGCCGTAATGGCGTTTGTCGTACAGGGAATTACTTTCGATCGCGGCGGCACTTTGATAAATTTTCTTCCAGGTATAAAAACTTTGATCGCGAATGCAGTTGATATGCGCACATTTCTAGGAGTTTTCACCCAAGCCGCCGTTTCTATCGTTGTTGGTTTTGTGATTTATTTTGTAGTTGGCTGGCTTTTGAAAATCGAGGAGATTGACATTGTAAAAAAAGGGTTAATGAAGTTAAGAATATTCCCAGCCCGCGCTGGAAAAGGGAATTGAGTTCTAAAATATATTACCGAAATTTTGAAAAAACCATGGTCCCGCTTTAGCGGTTTTTTTATAAAAAAATTTGGAGAGCAGGCGAAAGCCTGTTTTTTAAAAAACTGTCAGAAATGGTAGAACTGGCAAGGTTGTCAGAATAATTATTGTTTAGAAGTTACAGTTTTAATGTTCTATCAATGTTAGCAATCCGACTTGCTGTGACGAGCAGGCTTTCGCCTGTTCTCCAAAGGCCCTTTTTTATAAAAAACAAAAGCGCAGATTAGGCAAACTGATCTACGCTTTACTTTTACACTATCTCTTCCTTCTAAGTAGAAAAGCAGTTAGCGAACCGAGGAGAAGTAGTATACTTGAAAGTCCATTTGTGGGAATTATGGTAGGTGTGTTTGTCTGTGTTGGAGTCATGGTGGATATTGGAGTAGGCGGTTGTGTATAGGTAGGATTCGGAGTATAAGTAGGCAATGGCGTTTCAGTAAAGGTTGGGTAAGGGGTGCTGGTGGGATATGGTGTTCTTGTTGGAGAAGGAGTTTTTGTTGGGGTATCAGTCGGAGTATAAGTCGGGAAAGTTGGAGTACTAGTAGAAGTTTGGGTTGGAGTTGAAGTCGGTGTCAATGTGAAAGTTGATGTTGTTGTAGGAATTAACGTTGGTGTCTTTGTTGGCGTTAGGGTTGATGTCGGTGTGTGTGTTGGGGTTAACGTTGGTATTGGTGTGCGTGTTGGGGTTGAAGTTGGATCGGTGTAATAAACTGTCATTTTAAAATAGTAAACTTCTCCCGGTCCATTTGTCCATATTGTTAGATGGTTCATGTTAACTAAATTCCAATTATCGCCGCACGAGAGATATAATGTACCCATCTACTGGACAACTGTATTAGGTGGATATGGTAGAATAAAG
>CAYMJO010000032.1:0-10771 GCA_964391305.1 uncultured Candidatus Saccharibacteria bacterium
ATGGCATAACCATAGTATACACCATGGTGATGCAAAGCTATTGAACCATTACACTCTATTGACAAATTAAAAGAACACAAGTACAAGATAATTGAACATTGCATTGCTAAAGATAACTTGATGTAGTATGTTAAAGAATAAGAATCTAGATTTAATTATAGAAATTCAATCACTAAACAACTAATCTTAAAAATAGTTCAAACATTACGTTCTTTAAAAACTGAAACATAGAGAGGGGAGAGATACGATGGCTAATAATTTTTTGTATTACGGTGACAACCTTGATGTTCTGCGCCGTTACATCAAGGATGAAACAATAGACTTGATCTATCTTGATCCGCCATTTAAAAGCAATCGTGATTATAATGTTCTCTTTGAAGAGCGAGATGGAGCACAGTCAAAAGCCCAAATTAAAGTCTTTGAAGATAGCTGGCAATGGGATCTGGAAGCTGCCAACGCTTATCGAGAGATTGTGGAAAAAGGCCCTGAAAGGGTTGCCAAAAGCATGCGGGCATTCCGACTGCTTTTAAGTGACAATGATATGTTGGCTTATCTTTCCATGATGGCTCCGTGCCTAGTAGAGCTACATCGAGTGTTGAAGCCAACGGGTAGTATCTACCTGCACTGCGACCCGACAGCGAGTCACTACCTGAAGATACTTATGGACGCGGTGTTCCAGCCCAGCAAGTTTCAAAACGAACTAATCTGGCACTATCAGACTGGTGGAGCATCTAAAATACGTTTCAGCAAGAAACATGACACTATCTTCTGGTACACAAAATCAGATCAATGGAAGTATTACGGGGGACGGATAGCAATTCCTCGAACCGAGAAGGCGATGAAGCGGGCACAGAATCCAAAAGGAGCCAGAATTGATATAAATGATACTACAAAGAATCCAAATGATGTACTTATCATCCAACAGATGAATCCTATGGCGCGTGAACGTCTTGGCTATCCAACCCAAAAGCCAGAAGCTCTATTGGAACAAATTATCTTGGCCAGCAGCGACGAAAACGATGTCGTTCTCGATCCATTTTGCGGTTGCGGGACAGCCATCGCTGTTGCCCAAAAGTTTGAACGTCGCTGGATTGGTATAGATATCACCCATCTTGCTATCGGGCTTATCAAACATCGCCTGCAAGATACTTTTGGCAACGAGATTAATTCCACTTACAAAGTTATTGGTGAACCAACTGATTTAGAAAGCGCCAAAACCTTAGCCCATGAAGATCCTTATCAATTCCAGTGGTGGGCTTTAGGCTTAGTAGGAGCCAGACCTGTTGAACAGAAAAAAGGAGCAGATCGAGGAATTGACGGCCGGATTTATTTTCATGACGAAGCAAACGAAACCAAGAGCGACCAAATAATTTTACAAGTTAAAGGAGGTCATATAACCGTTGCTAACATTCGCGAGCTTAGGGGGGTGTTAGATAGAGAAGAAGCTAAAATTGGAGTACTTATTACTCTTAAAGCCCCCTCAAAAGAAATGCGTGGAGAAGCAGCTGAAGCAGATTTTTACCACTCCTCATGGTGGGATAAAGACTACCCCCGTCTCCAAATTCTCACCATTGAAGAATTGCTAACGGGAAAAACGATCAATTATCCTGCTACTACGAACATCACCTTTCAAAAAGCCCCGCGTTACAAAAAAAAACAAGGAAAGCAAGGCGAACTGTTCTAAAAAACTAAACGAAAAGAGTATGACAAACTGTCATACTCTCTTTTTTAATTCAAGATTTATATATTTAAAAATAAAAAACGCCGCTATGCGATGATACGACGTTTTCATAATACCGCTTTAACGACAAATCCAACAATTACACTCCCAATTATTCCTGTCCCGATTATCGGCGCATAAACTCGAGTGATGATCGCTGAAGGCAAGCTTAAGCCAGCTCCCAACAACAAACCTATTAATGCTGGATGGATTCCCAACTCAACATTTGGAATCAGAAATCCGATCATAAATCTCTCCAAAAAAGCAGAGCCCATCGCCTCGTTCCTTTTACGATTGTTCTCGTATTTAAGCGGGATCATTATTAAAACATCAATGATTCCAAAAGCTAACCCGCCAATTGTTCCTAAGATGATCTTGTTCATATCTTTGGCTCCGGGGCAGGGACTCGAACCCCGATTAACGGCTTCAAAGGCCGCTGTCCTACCATTAGACGACCCCGGAAAAATTAATCTTAAAATTGATCAACCTCCAAACACCTGCCTCGCCAAATCAACCATTGTTTTGCCGGCGTCTTTGACTTTGGCAACATTCTTCACCGCGGCCTTTGGGATTGCCGAAAGTTTACTCTTTTTTTTATCAAAATTTTCATCAACAACACATCTCAAAAGAATTTTCTTGCCGTAAACCTTTTCCATCGCGTTCTCCACAATTCTCCTGTACTTATGCTCGGCGATTTTCTCTTTGTGAAAACGAAACTTGAAAGCAAGCGCCAAATACTCGCCCGAAACAGCCTCTGGAACTCCCATCTGCAAAAAAGCGGAGATTGAATGGTTCTGCGGCGCTATTCGATCGATAACTTCCTTCCACTTGGATATAATTTCTTTCAAATCCAAAACGGCAGATCCCCGCGAATCGACCTTGGAAATTTTCTTCTCAACAGCAACGAATTTTTTGGAAACAATTTTCTTCCCGATAATCTCCGGCTCGACTTTTTTGGCATTGAGACCTTTCAGTTTTTCAACCTGTAAAACATCTGAAACTTCACAAGACAGCATCTCCACTAGCACGATTTCCAAAGGGAGCTGTGGATACACTGCCTTCTTCAAATCCTGCCGCGCGCTCAAAAACTTTTTTATAAAAATTGTCAAAGCTGATATATCAAACCGTCGTGATTGCTCCTTCAATTTTTGAAGCTGCTCCGCAGAAAGATCAGAGATCACAACATCGTTTTTACCAGCACCTACTTTTAAAATCAACATCTTTCTAAAATACTCCACGACATTTTTTGTAAACTGCTCAAGGTCAAATCCCTCATTCGTAAGACTGCCTAAAAGATCAATCGCGTCACCTGTGTTTTTTTGAATAATATGATCGACAAATTCAGAAACAGAAGACAGATCCGTCACACCTAAAACATCTTTGACAAGTTCTTGTGTAATTTCTCCTTTGGAAAAAGCAATCAGCTGTGTCATCAGGCTAACGGCATCTCTAGCGCAACCATCAGATTCGGACGAGATAAGCTCCAAAGCTTCCTCGGAAATTTTTATTCCCTCTGCCTTCGAGATAGTCTTCAAATTCCGTACAAGCTCGGGAACCGTGAGTTTTTTGAGATCGAATCTTTGACAGCGGGAAAGAATAGTTGCGGGCACTTTGTGGACCTCCGTCGTCGCAAGCAAAAATATAGCATGCTCGGGAGGCTCTTCAAGCGTTTTCAACAAAGCGTTGAAAGCTTCCTTGGTCAGCATGTGGACTTCGTCGATAATGAAAACCTTGTACTTCATCCTACTTGGCGTAAACTTCACTTTCTCTCGAAGTTCACGGATCTCCTCGATGCCTCTATTCGATGCCGCGTCAATCTCAATCAAATCGAGAGCTTTTCCCTCATTTATCTCATTACAATTCTCGCACTCGTTGCATGGCTCGGCCTTCGACCTATCTCTGCAATTCACGGCCTTTGCAAAAATCCTTGCAAGCGTGGTCTTGCCAATCCCGCGCGCTCCAACAAAAATATAGGCATGCCCAATATTAGCCATCTCTATGGCATTGATAAGCGTCGTCTTCACATGATTCTGTGAGACAACTTCCAAGAAGCTCTTTGGTCTATACTTACGATATAACGCGATGGACATGATAAGAAGTTAAAAGTCAAAATTCAATCTCGTCCAAAGGAAAGCTTGTTCAATAATCAAAAGTTCCTAATATCTTTATTGCCCGCAGATCGGATCCCATGGTGGCGAGAAGTATCTTAATATCTTATCACGCCAAAATTTTCGGCGCAAACCAAAAGACAAAATTTTAAACAACCCAGGCTATTTGCCTGGGACTATAAAAAATCTCAAACCATCATATCTAAGATTTAAATTTGATTATCTCCCTCTTTCTTCCCTTTAAACACAAAATATTTATAGCCGAAGAAGTTCCATAAAAGTCCACAGGCACTTCCCGCCGCAGCGCCGACGGTCGGCCACAAAACAGTGAGGTTAAACATAACCGGAATGTAATTTACAACGAGCGAGGCAGCAGTAACATTCACCAAAGCCCCGACAACACTGACTCCAAAAAACATTGGAAATTCAACTTGCGTCCTCTGTTTACCAAACCCCTTGAACACCCAGAATTTGTTGAAAAAATAACTAAATGTAGCCGCCGCCACAAAAGATATTGTTTTAAAAATGGTGTATCTAAGACCCTGCTCGCCGGAATGCGTCATAAAGATCAGTAAATTCAAAATCCCCCAGTCCACGCCGGTATTCATGAAGCCCACAACTGCAAACTTTGCAAATTGCAGCAGTGTCGGGTATTTTTCGAAAAGTCTCTTAAACAAATTTTAAATTTTAAATCCTATTTTTAAAAAAATCCAAGTTTCTAACCTTCTAATTCAGTCCATTAATTTCATCCAGCTTATCCAATTCATCGACAGTTGTATCCTCTGCGGCAGTGGCCAAATCATCAATCGCCTCTTCCTTTTTCTTCTTTATTTTTTCCTTATTTGTTTTAATACTGCCTGCCTTTATGACATTTTCAATCGCCGCCCACTCGCTGTCTTGGTCCCTGGGAACCACAATAGTAACCTCATCGCCTTCCTCGGCCTGAAAATACGTTACACTTGCAAGCAAAACTCTATACCTTTTATTTTTGACAACGGCTGCAAAACTTCCGTTCTCATCCTTGCCAAGTTGACCAATGATTTTTTTGCGATCAATGGGACCAATTTGTTTATAAACAAAAGAACCATCATCAGATATTGTCAGCTTCAAAATATCTCCCTCAACCAATTTGGACTTGCTCGCATAGTTCGCAGGAACGGGATACTCCCGATCGTCAGGACCTATCATATTCTCACCGTTAAAAACCCCCTCCACAATCCTGCCTTTTTCAGTCATCACAAGACCCTTTGCTCTATCTTTTAGAGAAACACCTTTCTCCGAAGAAATTCCAGAAGTTACATCTTCCAAAAGCTTCTTGGCAGAGATGATGCTTTTTTCGGCACTCTCTATCCTCTGTTTTATAAGTGAAAGTTTTAATTTATCCATTTTTGTTTGACATGAATCAGTGCATACTTCAGCATTCCCTCAAAGCAATCGCAAAAACCAAGCTTGAGAAGACTCCTTATCCAATTTTTATTCTACACCGATCCCATTTATGTTTGTCTTAAATTTGATTTTTAATTTCTATTTTATATAAAAATTATAACATCTTTAAAAAATTTGGCAAAACAAAAAAGTGGAAAGACTATGGATAAGTATGGAAATAATGAACGTCAAAGCCCAAACAACAAACACAATGCCGTACATGGAACCGGCTATTATTTCGGTCATTTCAGGCTTCCAAGGGTTGGAGTGAGATTACTTTCGGCCTCACCAAGCTTGGATCGACGGTTTATGTCTTCTTCGACTTTATGTTTTTCCTTGCCATATTTGAGACGCGAAAGCTCTTTTACAGCTTCTGCGACTTTCATGTCTCCACCCTTTGGCGGAGAATACAACTTTACATTAAAAGGCTTTGTCGGCTTATTATCAATTATCATTTTAACATAAGCATTATACTTATCTATGTTTATCAAATCATGCTGATCAAAAACAGGCGAAAATTCCTTTTCCATAAACTCGGCATCGGCGGCTCCAATACGAAGAGACATCACGGTGCCAACATTCCCGAAAACAGAATCGCGCACGGCTTCGCTTCTCTCGGCGAGCTGTGCAATGTACTGATGCGCCATTGTAAGCGACAGCCTATACTTCCTGGCTTCGGCAAGAATCGTGGCAACGCTATCAGTAACAAAATTCTGAAATTCATCAATATAAAGATAAAAGTCTCGACGCTGATCCGCCGGCATGTCCGCGCGGCTCAATGCCGCCATCTGGATCTTGGAAACAATTATAAGCCCAAGAAGAGAACTGTTGATCTCGCCGACTTTTCCCTTCGAAAGATTTATCATTAATATCTTGCCCGAATCCATAACATTCCTAATATCAAAAGCTGATTGAGGCTGACCGATGATGTTGCGCATCATGCTGTTTTCGACAAAACGCCCAACCTTGCTCACAAGGTAACCAAGCATTTCAGACTTGTGAAAATCCGACGTCTTCGCCATTTCTTTTTCCCAAAAAGATCGAACAATCGGATCTTTTACAAATTTTAATTTATATTTTTGGAAAGCTTCATCCGTAAACATTCTGGGAATGTCCGTAATCGTCCCTTGATTTTCTTTGTCTTCAAGCAAAGTCAGCATAACGTTCCTCATGTAATGTTCAAACATCGGCCCGATCATCTCTGGCGGAAAGAGCTTTTCAAAAATACGTATCATCTCAGCAACAACAAAATCTTTCTGTTCAGGATGCTCTTGATCGTAATCTAACATATTGAGCCCGAGCGGTCTTTCAACATCGCTCGGATCGAAAATTATGATATCCTCCACGCGCTCTTTGGGAATGTGCTGGAGAAGATCCTCCACAAGTTCGCCGTGCGGATCAACAATACAAACTCCGTCTCCCCTTTTTATATTATAAAGAGCAAGATTCACCAAAAGAACAGACTTGCCCGTGCCGGTTCGTCCGATGATGTACATGTGACGCATTCTGTCCTCGTCCTTAATCTTCACATCCTTCTTCTGACCGCGATAAACGTTAAGCCCCAAAGAAACTCCCTCTCGCGGCGTGCTTGCGGGCGCCGGTGCCTGCTTCGCTTCAAGCCTCTTGATGCTCGGAGTCTCTGTGGTCCTGATCGGCAGATGATATATGCTAGTTAATTCTTCAGTGTTTAGAATCATCTTGGCTTTCCCACCAAATTTTCTAAACACATAATCATTTATAATCTTCCGCTCGCTAAAAATTCTAGTTGGTATAAAACCATTTAATTCAGGAACATCAAACTGGGAAAAGGCGTTTAAAATATTGTCGAGGTGATGTTTCGAGGATTCTTTATCAACGGAAGAAGTGACTATCCTAATTTTTGTTTCAAAGCTTGTCTTGTTTGCCTTCTCCTCAATTGATTTGACCTTTTCTTCCTCAAGCGGGCTTAGCCGCCCAAGCTTCTCTTCCTCCATTCTTTCTCTTTCCATAGATTCCCGAATCTGCTCGCCAGTTTTTGATACGCTTCCCAGCTCTCTCCCAAAAGCCTGTCCCGCTCCAGAAAGCGTATCGCTAAAAGCTGCACCAAGAGGACGTTTGCCCTCCACCATTTTATGGGCAAACTTAAGACCCTTCATACGCCATGTTTTTGGAGCCATTCTAAAAACAACCTGTATGACCGCGCCCTCATCATCGCCCAGCTTGCTTAAAATAGTGGTCATAGAATTGAGAGGATCTGACTCAAGTTTTTGGTAAGTCCTGATCGGCATCATCGAATCACTCCTAAGTTTCAGTTGAGCGGCAGATGCAACGCCTCTTGGAAAAAAAATATTGTAATCCTTCACTATTTCAATAACAGCCTTGGGATGCTGCGCATGCACCAGCTTTTCTATGTAATCCTTAAATTTTCTCGGAGTATTTACATAAAAAAATATTTCTTTCTTGTACGAAGCAAGCTCTAGAGTAAAATGGATTTTTGGAGTGAGAAACGGCATTTTCTGGGAAAGAAGCGACCCCAATCCTGAATACATCTGCTCGGCAACTGATATCAACTCCTTCTCCTGTTTTTTGGCTTCTTCTTCTTTTTCAGAAACCTCCTTAGGAACTGTCACCAGCAGTAAAACTGTATCCAAGAGCTCATGAACGGTGACTTTTTTTCGATATATAAAAAGCAAAACAAGACCAGCCGCAATCAAAACGATCCCGACCAAAGCGAGCCCCGCAATCCACGCGGGATTCTCCGAAATTTTTTCTACAAAAATAATTCCCATAAAAATCAAACTTGAAGTATCAATATCTAAATTCTGCTTTCAGAATCTTGAATCCAAAAATTTTGCAAACTTCAAACTGTAAAAAAATATCAAACAGACAATTTTGTAATTAGCTTTTACTCACGTCCTAGGCCCCTTGAGTTTCATATAAAGTTCATCCACAAGCGTGTCATGCAATAAATCATAAAGGTATGGTTCGTTCATCTTTCTGATAGTTTCAATCGCCTTCTCAAGTCCATCCTTCATGACGATCTCAACCAGCATTTTAATCTGCTTATCCTGCGGCAAATTCAGAATGTTTTGCAAATCATCGTCAGAAACCTGCACTGGTCCAGCCGTGGCTTTTGCCGTTTGCCGAGAAACTCCGCTCGGCGCAATTTTCTCCTCGCCTTTGGTCCGCTCGGAGACCTTTTCTTTTTTCTTAGTTCGGGAATCCAAAGAAGTTCCAAGTGATTCTTCAATGGTTTCCGGCACTTGGGGCATTGTTTCCGATACCTTGGTCACTTCAGGCTTTTTGGGAATCCCAGCTTTCTCTCTCTTCCCTGTTATATCTTCCTTGGAAATATCCAATTTACCTCTATCAAGCGGTGAAGGAGCTCCTTTATCTTCAAATATATCTTCCACCATGCCTTCTTCGGAAACAACCTTTCCCTCACCACGAACGCCTTCAACATCTTTTGAAACATTACTTAAAGAAGTTTCCTGCTTTTTAATATCTTCCATAGAAATACCCTCTCGTCGAGCCTGCTCCTTCTTTCTAGCCCCCAATAAATCTTCAATTGACTGCGTTTTATCATTTTTTTTAGTCATGTGTTTTATTAAAGTTAAAAATGCCAACCAGAGGTTTGCCATCGTAGCCAGATTCATCTCTGGCAAAATTAGATTCCCATCCTGCAAGCTAGCCAAAAGACAGCCTTGCTTGAAAGCTGATACTTATTTATTATAGCACTTCTTCAATTAATTGTTAATTTTTTGTATTCTGCTACAGATTTTGACTCACTTTTTTAAAAATGCTATATTTAATGAGAATTCTATGCCTTAATTTTTAAAAAGATGTCTGTAAAAAAAATAGAGAAACAACATATAATATGGACGGATATTGAAAAACCAAACAAAGAAGATGTGGCTTATTTGAGAAAGAACTTTCAAATCCTCGAGCTTGACCTGAAAGACATTTTAGTTCATACCGAAATGGCAAAAGTGGATCTAAGGGAAGACTATATTTTTATTATACTTCGCTTTCCAGTCTACAACAGAAAAGAAAGAACAATAATCCCATCCGAAATCGATATTTTCATAAAAGAAAACTATTTCATTACTGTGCATAGAAACCAGCTAAAAACGATAAATGAAATCTTTGACTTGTTCAAAAATGGCAAGCTCGACGCAGAAAAACCTCACGAACTTCTATACACGCTTCTTAAGAAAATTTTTAGGTACACTCATCCCATGCTTGATCATATTGCCGAGAACGTTGACAGTCTTGAAAAACACATCTTCAAAAAAAGACACAAGAAAATGGTCGAAGAAATTTCAATAATAAGACGAAACATAATCGACTTTTACAGAATGGTAAAGCCCCAACACCTCGCGCTGATGGAATTGAGAGACAAAGAGATTTCTTCAATACCAAAAAGATTCCAAAACACATATTTCGACGATTTGACCGAAGAGAGCACAAGGCTAATTGAAGAACTGAAAAATCATCGAGACACAGTCGAAGTTCTACATGACACGAACAAGTCGCTCATGAATAACACAACCCAGAAAATAATCTTGACACTGACAATGTTCTCCGCTATTTTTTTGCCGATGACGCTTATCACATCCATTTACAGCATGAATCTCCAATATTTTCCCTTCCAGATGCACATGAATCCATTAAGTTTCTGGTTTATCATTTTGGGAATGGCAATCGTTGCCACAATACTTTTCATAATTTTCAAGGCGAAAAAATGGCTGTGATGGAAAAGCAAAAGCAGCCAAAAATTGTTTTTTAAAAATCAACATCTGTCTTTCCTGACCCCTATATTTTTAAATGTTATGTCAATGACCAATTGACGTATGGCGCATGCCAAATAAATCTATAATTAATTCATAGCATCGTGAATATCTACAACACGCTCGGAAAACATAAAGAAGTTTTCAAACCTATAGAAAAGGGCAAAGTAAAAATGTACACTTGCGGACCGACTGTGTACTTTTTTGCGCACATTGGAAACTTCAGCGCGTACATAATGGCGGATGTTCTGCGCCGAGTTTTGGAATACAACGGATATGAAGTCAAACACATTATGAATATTACAGATGTCGGGCATCTCGTCGGCGACGCAGACACTGACGGAGAGGATAAAATGATAAAAGCGGCCAAAAGAGACAAAAAAAAACCAGAAGAGATCGCGCAATTTTACACGGATGATTTTTTAAAAAATGGAAAAAAACTCAACATAAAACCCGCCCACAAGTATCTGAGAGCGACTGCACATATTCAAGAGATGATTGAAATAATTGAAATTTTGATCAAAAAAGGCTTGGCGTATGAGTCAAACGGAAACGTTTTTTTTGAAGTGAAAAAATTCAAAGAATATGGAAAACTTTCCGGCAATACTCTCGATAAAATCAAAACAGGCATAAGGCTCGAGCCGCATCCGGATAAAAAAAATCCAGCGGACTTCGCACTTTGGCTCAAAGCTCCAAAAGAACATCTCATGCAATGGGATTCGCCGTGGAGCCGCGGATATCCCGGCTGG
>CAYMJO010000033.1:0-10448 GCA_964391305.1 uncultured Candidatus Saccharibacteria bacterium
TCGGTTATTTTTATAATAACCGAACAAAAAACGAACGTCAAGCCGCAACTTGTGGATAACTATGAAAATTACTCATATTTCAACGCATCCAATATATCCAGTTTTACCGCTCTACGCGCAGGATAAAGCCCTATTAGCACACTTATCAAAATCACCGCCAATAATATTGCCATAACCAATACCGCCGGAAAGTAAAATAAAGACGTTTGTTCCCCACCAAATTTGACAGCTATCAAGTTCATAATCAAATTAACAATTCTCGCGGAAACAATTCCCAAAACTATTCCCAAAATACCTCCAATAATTCCTATAAACATTGACTCGAATAAAAATACCTTATAAATATGTTTACTCTCTATTCCGATCGCCCTCATCACACCTATTTCTTTCGTTCTTTCCAGCAGAGAAATTGTCATTGTATTAAAAACACCAAGCGCGGCAATAAATATAATTAAACCTCCAAACAAACCAATTAACACTTTCACTATCGTAAAAATCTGGTTGATTTTTTCTTCAGTATCAGCCAAAGAAAACGCCAAAAAACCAAGCTCCTCAACCGTTCGCTTCACCGGCTGAACATCTTGCCTAGTCTTGACCCTCAATCTCGCAGAATCATAATTCTTTACTTCGGCAAGCGATTTCAAAAAAGAAATGGGAACAAAGGCTTCTATATCACTTCCTTTCGCAACGCCTTTCACTGTAACTTCGACATCTTTTTCAATAACCTCCGCCTCGTTCTCATCTCTGCCAAGCAAATCCGCCTCCAGCTCATCAAGTTTTTGGGAAATATAATCGTTATCAACTTCGCCCGTTTTTTTGACAGATTCTTCTATAACCTGTTTTTTCAACTCATCTATCTGCAACGCCGTATCGGCCATCGATTTTTGTTTCTCCTCATCCGAGACCTGTCTCTGTAATAAAAGATGCAAGCCTATTTTCTGATCACCCTTCTCAAAATTTTTATCAGAAAAAGTATCAGCAAGCCCACTGCTTATAATAATCTCTTCGGCGTCTGAGCTGGTAAAACCAATTCTTTTTTCGGGAGATAACGGCTCTATGTTTTCAATTCTGAATTTATCGATTTGAATGCCATAAACAGCAACATCTATCATCGAGCCTTCTATTTTGACTTGCGCGGGAACACGGACAGACGGACTTACATACATGACATGCTTTATATTTTTAAGCTTTTCCAGAGAATCTTCGCTGATTTTTATCAAGTTTGATGACGCGGACGCGACTTCAACAACCGTAAGATTCTCGAATTTTATAATCCTTTCCACAAGAAGCTTTTCCAGCCCATACCCAAACGAAAGTAGAAATACAATTATACCCACACCCAAAGTAAACCCTCCAACAGTCAAAAAAGTCCGAAGTCTGCGAGACTTTAAATTGGATACGGCTAAAAAAGCGATGTAATATAATCGCATCATAATATATTTTTTCTATCCATCACGACCTTGCCGTTGACAAGATGAATTACCCTATTGGCATACCTTAGAAGATTCATATTGTGAGTTACCATCAGTACTGTTTTCCCCTGTTCTCTCTCCAAAGTTTTGAGGCAATCCATTACAATTACAACATGATCTGGATCAACATTTCCAGTCGGCTCATCAGCTATTATAATAGGAGGATCCAAAATCAATGCCCTGCAAAGTCCGGCCATTTGCTGCTGGCCGTAAGAAAGCTGATGTGGATTATGATATTCCAGATGGGATATGCCGAATTTTCTTAATAAAATTCTCGCCTTCGCTCTTTGAACTCCAAGTGAAAAACCCTTGATCGCGAGAGGTAAACCGACATTCAATCCTACATCAAGAGAACGAACCCATTCGGTATGCTGGAAAAGCGTTCCAAAAGTATCGCACCTATAACGAGCTTTTTTTTCATCGCCAAATTGATCTATTTTTTTTCCATCAATCAAAACAACACCCTTCGTAGGTTGAATTATGCCCAGTATGAGATGCAGCAAAGTAGACTTGCCGCATCCCGATGGCCCAACTATGATCACGAATTCGCCTTTTTTTATATTGAGACTAACTCCTCCAACCGCCTTGGTAACATTTTCACCAATATAAAAAAATTTGGCGACAGATTTAGTGATAATGACAAAATCCTCTCTCATCTTTTTGAGATTTTAAAAAACAAACTTCTATCGAAAAAAACTTTGAATTAAAACATATCGCCGACCTTCGTAATCCAGAAAAAGATGCTTTCGAGATTGGAAAACATCTCTTGAATAATAGAGGCTCTTTTCCTCGTAGTGAGTACTACATAATTGTCAGACTCTGTAATATTGCCAGATTTATCTTTAGAAATAACCCTGACATGATATCCTTGCGCCGAACGCACATCTGTAATAACCACTCCATGATCGTTCACCAAAGCCGCGTCTTCCGCTGTTTTCTGGGTATATGAACCGCTAAGACCTTCCCCAAATTCAACTTGAGAAGTTGAAATCTCATCCGTCTTCCACGAAACAAATATTTGAGATCTGCCGTCTTCACCAGAGCCCACCGTCTGTGAATCGGTTTTCACATCGTAAATTAAAGGCGGCACCGTATCCGTCATCGTTGTAAATTTATGATCGTCAGATGCTGCTTTATTGCCGAACTGATCCAATCCCTCTATTCTCGCTTTGTATTCAGTATCATCCTCCAATCCCAGCAAAAGTATATTATGATCTGTGGTAAGTTCAGAATTTACGCGCTCAACCTCCTTTTCATCACTCTTTCTATAAATTACAGAAGAAGTCGTCGGAGTATTTGTTTTCCAGAGAACCTCTGTTCTCCCCTGCGTCTGATTCTGAAAACGTACATTCGAAACGACCGGATAAGGAAGCGTTTCAAAAATATGAACTTCTCCCTCGACATAATTTCCCTCCACATCTGTCCCTGACGTTTTATAATAATATTTTGTTGAATGAGACAAATTCTCAAGTCTTATAGTATGTTTGGTCACTGTAGATTTAGAGGTATCCTCTATTGCAGTCCCCAAATCTGATGTCTTGCCAAAACTCATCTTGGTTGTGGTGATAATATTCGTATCCCAAGTGGCAATCGCGGAATCCAAGCCTATATCTGAAATTTGCACATTGCTTATCCTCGGGGCCTCACTTGTCTTAAAAACACTTTCGCTGGAATAAACAACATTATCATCAATATCAACGCTTTTTATTCTGTATTTATAAACCGTTTCTGGCTCCAAGCCCGAGAGAGTCACTTCATGTTTATTGACATATTCAGATATCCCAACTTCTTTTTCAGAGTAACTTGCTTTACCATACTGCACAAAAGAATTGGTTAATCTTTCCGAAGTCTCCCACTTAACAACAGCCGTATATGGACCAGCCGTAACCTGCGGCGCTTGAGTCAATTCCGGCGCAGTCGTGTACCGTCCCTCTGGGGTTCCAGATACAACACTGGAAGCCCCTGATTCAGAACCAGCATTATCAACAGCCTTCACCCTATAATAATATTTTTTGTTTTTCGAAAGACCCGTATCAATATAAGCTATTGAAGTGGTGGTGCTTATTTGTGAAAAATCATCGCCATTGGTAGACCTCTCCACTTTATAATAATCAAAAGTATCCTCGTCTAAATTTTCAGGCTGCATCCATGTGATAGTGAACGAATATTTTTTAGCCGATCTGTCTGATGAGTCAGTCAGCAAAACATTGCGGGGAGCTTTTGGAGCCCTTGTGCTACAATCAAAATTTACAGAAGCGTACAGATCCCAATTAATATTTCCGCCATCATCCTTTGCCACGACATAGAAAGTGTTTTCACCCTGCTGGGATGCCGCCGCAAAAGCGTCCAAAGAAGTATCTGTGGTCCACGTGGCATTATCCTCCGTAGGCTCTGCATTGATACTATAATAATAACCTTCTATCGCGCCTGTGTAGGAAGCGGGCTCACTCCATGAAAAAGCAAAAGAATTTTCATCCGAAGACGAAGGCGTAGCCGCGAGATTCTGGGGTTCAGAAGGAGCAACTCCCGCATAATGATAATTCACGTATATATAGCTGGACTCATTGCCTGCACTATCCCTCGCCTTTAAGTAAAATTTATTAGCGCCCTCTTGATACGGAACAAGGGAAGAATCTTCCGCCGTTGAGATAGATGTTGCCGTTATGAGAGAAGAATCTGTCGCTCCAGTTGCTCCAGTTTTGTATTTGTATCCAGCCATGCCGGAAGAAGCATCGGTTGCAGCGGTCCACAAAAAAGTATAGCTCGTTGTATTTACATAACCCGCGGGAGAAGCAACCAACGTCTGACTGCTGGTCTCCGGAGCAACCGTGTCAATTTTGTAAGTAAATACTGTATAAACAGCCGTGTTAGCATTTGTATAAACATTGCCGCCGTCATCCTTAGTCTGAATACGAAGATAATAACTAGAGCCGCTCGTGGTGCCGCTTAGGCTTGCTGTATAATTTGCCGCAGTCTGATAATTGCCAGAAGTCGATGGAATAGCAGTCTCATCCGTACCGAAATACACATAATAACCATCAACTCCAGATGGAGTACTGCCTGGATCGGTTGCGCCGGACCAGCTGAAATACGGCGTCGTGTAATTATACCAAGAGCTGGAGGTTAAACTGGTTCCCTGTCCGCTGTTGGAATAACCATTGATCGTCGTGGGATTGGTAGGCGCATCGGTGTCCGTGGAATAACCAATATCAATATTGTCAAGCTGAACCAACTGTGAACCATCGCCTGTCAAGAATGCCTTGAACATTATCTGTTTCGCGGAAGTCGGAAAAGAACCAATATTCGTATTTACGACGGACGCGGAATTATAATCTGAAGCTCCCGCGCTAGCCCATGTGGATCCACTCCAATATTTCCAAGTACTGCCCCCGTCATCCGATAATTGATAATTGATCGAACCTCCGTTTTTTGTGGCTGTCTCTGTGAAAGAATCCCAAGAATATAAATTTGAAACGCTCAACGCAGACGTGGGACGAACAGTCGGACTGCTGGTATAATAACGCTGATAAGTGCCCGTGACATCGCTCAAATCTGGAGAATAGCTGGAATCCGAGGTATTAAAATATGCTTTATACTGCAAATACCTGCTCGAAGAAGAATATGATTCTCCATCAGGATTGGTAAAATATTTTGAAGTGGAACCATTGGGACCTACAAAACTTCCAGTTGGAGGGCTTGAGGCACCAGTCCTTGCTTGAAGCCTAAGCGTATGCGTAGCAGGTTCCGTGGCAGTGTATTTCCTGATATAAAAATTATCCATTTGGAAACTAAGATCATTGTCCACACCCCACTCTTTTCCAAAAAGCACAACGTAATCCGGTGAAACTTGCGTAAAATCACTTCCGGCCTGCGACCAGGTGCTTTTATCAAAAGAAACCCAAAAAGTACATGTACCGCTGACATTTCTAATTTTAACGTAAGCCGGCAGTGTGGTGCTGCTATAGCTCGCCAAATTACCTTGACCTATTTCTTCCATCAAAAAATTATCGAAACCATTATTATATCTTCCCCAAAGATAAGCGGTGCCGTCACTTTGATACACAGCTAAGCCTGTTTGCGAAAAATCATTAACTGTGTAACTATCCACTCTCACAACAGCCTCCCATGAACCAGACAGAGGACTCTTGGTCCGCAGTACTGTTTCATACCTTGCCACATCCCACCAATCGTTAGTCTCCGAACCGGTATAGACAAGATTCAATTTTTGACTTGACTCCGTGATGCTTCCGTTTCCGCTCAAGGCGGACCACCGCGTAGTCGTATCTAAACTATTATCATCAAAATCATCCCCGACAATAAACGTGTTTTGGGCATTGCTTGTACTTGAGGCGCTGGCATTTCCAAAGTACATCCACATATTTTGAGTCGAAGCAGCTGAAATACTCGGCACTTCCACCCAAACAACAGTACTCGTGGATGCCACGGTTAAATCTGGATCCGTCCAGTGATCCAAAACTGTTGTTCCATTGCTGTCGGTAAACCGAAGATCATCAAAATCCGCCTGCATATCTCCATCGTAACTAACTTCCACCTTGACTTGGTAATTAGTCTGTGCATCGCCGCTGCTATTGTCAATCTTTACAAGCTGTCGCCTTGTCCAATCCGAATCGCATGTCCCAGCCGTGCTGCACCAAGAGGTAGTTGCTCCGGAATTCCAGCCTAATTGAGTCCATCCATTGAATGTCCCTCCGTCCTTGGTAGAAGAAGTATAATTGCCGGAAGTCTGTCCGGAGGACAATTGTATATGATCAGTGCTCCATTCCGTATTGCTGTGAGTGCCGTTAAATTCCCCTTCAGTATTGTCAACAAATGTCTGACTCTCAAGCGAAAGTTGTGCCGCTCCGCCTGAAAACTCTATTCCAGCATCGTATGTATAACCACTCGAACTGTTGAAATTCCATGTATTTGTAGCGCTTTCCGCAAAAATAGAAGTATCTCCGACAAACATTGTTATCAAGGCAATACAAAGAATAACGGAAACAAACACCTGCACTAGATATTTTTTTCTTAATTTTTTTACAAAAACCAAAAAAATCTTTCTCGCACTGTTCGAAGAAATTGCCCTGGAAATACTGTCTATTTCTTTTTTGTAGCGATTTTTAACCATCAAAATTCTAAGTTCGATCTCGCTATATTATAACAATTTTTTTGTTTTTTTGCAAAATCCAAAAATCCACAACCTTACTTAAAACTTAAAATTAGCCATTTTTCCAACATTTAAATTCGAAATTTTTCCATTGATTTCCAAAATTCTCTTCCCTTTCACAAGATCCACAAAAGCTTCGACCCTCGTCTGTATTCCGGCTTTTCCAGAATGTTCATCAACAGACAGGCTCATTATTGGAAAATTTTTCTCTTGGGAAATTTTTGCAAGAATCGGACGAACAGTCACCTCCGGCATGCACCCAAACACGGCAATATGAACAACGCCATCGAAGCCTTTTTTATGATATCCCAAAGCATCCGCGACAGAAGCTCTGCCATGTCCGCCAACCCTGAACTTAAGATACGGCCATGCCGTTTTGATTTCCCTGCGCTTGTTCCATGGTAAACCGTGAGTTATAAAGCTTGAAAGCCGCAATTTCTTATGGACTTCAATGCCTAAATTTCCCAAAATTTTTTCTATTTCCTGATTCACAAAAGGCTCCAACAAGCTATATATTTCTCCGACAATTCCAACTCGTGTAACCGAATTTCCAATGGGCTTTTGTGCTATCATAGAAAACCTCTGATTCACTTTTTGCTTCGCAAATTTAAAACTCCGTGCCGTATGCACATATTTGACAAAAGTAAAACATTCTTTTTGAATTTTCGTAACTTCGCCTCCGATCACCGCACGAGGTCTGTATTTATAACCCAAATCTTCTATATACTCTACGAGCTTCGTTCTTCTCCAAAACGGAATTGCCGCAAGCAAAATCTGCACAAAATTTTTGTTCGATAATTTTTTAAATTGTTTTAGAAAATTTTTTGCATCAAAAATGAAAAAATCAATATCTTTGCCAAGCTCGTCCAAAATTTTCCGCTGGAGCGCCGCGTAGTAGCGCATTCTGCATTCTCCGCGACTTGCAAACATCAGAACTGAATCCGCTCCCCGTTCAACACCATCAAGCAAATTACCGATATTAATCTTACAGGGAAAACAAATAAATTCAGGGGAATGTTGCACTCCAAGCTCAACGGTCTTTTTATTTGTAGCCTCGGGCAAAACAGGCTCGCAACCGAGATCTCTGACAAGTCCTTCGAACGCATGAAAATAGTTGCCCATGTGCGGAAAAGTAACCCTGCGCATAAACTTTACAAATTTCTAACAAATTAAATTAAACTCTATTAGACTATGAATCCGTAGATTTGTTAATTTGTAATTCATTAAAATTCTCCCTAGTTTCTCAAAAAATTGTAAGTGTATCAACGAATGCCTCAAGCCTCGTCAACATCCCGGCTTCAGCAGTATGCTCATCGATTATTAAAGACATATAGGGAATATCCGCCATCCGAAATTTTTTTTCAATAAATTCTTTCAACACGGAATCACAGCCGCAATTGAAAGTTGATAGTTGAATTCCTCCATCGATGTTCTTTTTCAAAACTTCGTCAACCTGATTCAACATCTCTATTCCGAAGTCCCAATGAAAAAAATATTCCTGCGGATAAGGTTTCGTAACCCTTATCGCATCAATCATAATAGACTCAACTCCCAAACCTTTCAAAATTTTTGCTATGTCCGAATTAACATAGCTATCATACAAATTGTAAGGATGACTCATGAGAACAATCTTGGGTCTCGAACTTCTAAGTTTCTCAATAAGCTCTTCTCTCTTTTTTCCTATTGAGCATTTATATTGTTCTATGGATTTTTTTGCCGCATAGACAAGAACACTTTTTTTGTTCACAAATCTTTTACCAAGAACAATCATTGTGTTCAAGATGTTTTTCCTCTGAACATCGATTAGAGGGGAGATCACCTCGGGAGCATTGTCAAATATCGCCGGAATCAGATCCCCTATCGCGAAAAATTTTGGACAGCCGAGCCTTTTTTCCCTCAAACTGATATAATGCGGAGTAAAAATTGCATCTACGTTCTGACTAATCAATTTCTTACAATGCCCATAAAAAATTTTCACGGGAAGACATGACTCGCTTTCTGTGATCTTAACGCCTTCCCGCATGATTTCCTTATCCGTCAATCCAGAGCTTATAACTTCGACCCCAAGCTTATTAAAAAAACTCTCCCATAGTCCGGGATGTTTGTAAAGCACGAAAGCTTTTGGAATACCAAGCTTCATAAAAATTCAAAAGTTAAAAGTCAAAAGCAATCTACGTATGTGGATTTTAATTTCAAATTTTTGCCTGCCACCGTAACTTTGACAAAGATTTGATACCTCTGCATTTTGACTTTTATCTATAAAACACTGACTTCTTCCAAAATTCACTCCGAAATTTCGTAAAAGACTTATACGTTCCCTTTCCAACTAAAATTTTCACCCTTTCTCCAAAAGGCGCAACGGCGCGAACGAGCTTCTGCCAAAATTTCTTATCCTTACTTCTTAGCTCGGAGCAGTCAATTATTACTGGTCTCTTGGTCTTGCGCAAAACCTTCGAAAGCATGGCTGGAAATCTTGTTATTTTTTTAAAACTAGAAGAGGAAGGCAATTTTAAAGCTACTGGCTTCAAACTGTAATTTCCTTTGAACAATCTGATGAATGCCGAATTTGAAAACACCCTCATAGTATTTCCAAAAAGCCTGTAAACAAGCTTGTTGGGAATCTCAAGCGGCGCTTCTTCCGCTTCATGATGAATATTCTCAAGCAATTTGCCGTTTTCATACTTGCCCAGTTCAACAATTTTCAAAAATTTCAAGTAAGGCTTCATCAGAAATTCGAAATACCTAGTTGACAAATAGCCATAAAGATTTACACCGGCAAAAACGCCGGATCTTTTCGCAATATATCTCCAAGTGCGTTTCAAGGAATAAAACTTGCGGTACGCGCGAAACATTCTCTCTTGAAGTTCGCTCGGCTTCATTTTTTTAGGAAAGATTAAAGTATGATTGCCATCGTACTTCGACCAATCTCGGGAAATAACACGATTCTGCTTCATCATATCATTGGTCAAATCTGTGCCGGGCAAAGGACCGAGCGCCAAAAGCTGTATCGCGACCAGTTTTTGCTCGATGGCAAATTGTACTGTAGCATCAATTGTATCGAGCGTGTCAAAATCAGAACCAAGAACAAACATACCATGAACCTTTATGCCATATTTACGAAAACCTCGAAGACCATCTTTCATATCTTGCAGTCCTTGACTCTTTTTATAAAATTTCAGCGTATCCGGATTCACGGACTCAAGCCCGATCTGAACAAGATGCATGCCGGATTTTTTCATAAGCTTTAGTAATTCTTCATCCTTACCTGTATCGGCTCGGACTTGTGCGGAAAATGTTGCGTTAATTTTCCTTTTGATAATAAGATTTAGAAGCTCTATTGCTCTCTTCCTGTTCGCCGTGAAATTATCATCGACAAAGAATATATTCTTCCTTTTATACTTTGATAAAACTTGCTCTATTTCACCAACAACGCTTTCAACATCCCGAAACCGAAATTTTCTTCCCGACATTTTTATCACAGAGCAAAATCTGCAGCCATAAGGACATCCTCTTGACGTGAGTACTTGAAGCGGGGCCATGCTGAAGCGAATAGGCTTGTCATAAAAACTCTTGAACCCGCGAATAAGAGAAAAATCCGGGACAAAATTTATGTCCGAGCAAAACGGCCTAGTGGGAATTTCAACGATTTTATTGCTCAATTTATCCCTATAACACAACCCTCTCACGGAAGACAGCTCGCGTCTGCCCTCGAGCGCCTCGATCAACTCAAGCATCGAATGCTCACCCTCTCCCGTGATGACAAAGTCAGCATACTGCAAGGTTTCCATTTTTTCAAAAGTCGCGTGTGG
>CAYMJO010000034.1:0-10340 GCA_964391305.1 uncultured Candidatus Saccharibacteria bacterium
GGCATAACCATAGTATACACCATGGTGATGCAAAGCTATTGAACCATTACAAAATCCTTGACAAAACTATAAAAATATGCTATATTGCCATGTTATCAAAAAGGTAAGTTTTAATAAAAAACCCGTTAACATAGCGGGTTTTTAGATTAAATCTTAAGACTAAAATGGCAAAATCGCATTATCCTCTTAAATAACTCGGGCATTGTGCCTGTGGAGACATAAAGAGGAATATACCTGCGATCTTGCCAAATTTCAACCATATTAGAAAAATAGCTTTAGCAGTCGGTGTCATTTTCTTCACAGTCCTGTTTCAGTTTCCGCACTTTGCTTTTAACACGGCAAATGCCGCGGGACTTTCCGCAGGACCGATGGAGTTCGGCTTTGATTACAATGCTTATCAAAACAAATCAGCGTTAAAACAGGCGGTTTACCTCGCCAAGCTTAAACAAAAAGCAAAGGCAAGGGCAATAGAATCGGAGCAAGTCAAAAAACTCGAGGAGCAAAGAAAACTCGCAAGGCTCAACGCTCCGTACACGAGATACAATCCTCGAGACAATTCATTTGAAGACGCGGAAAATAATTTACAAACAGGCTCCTTCACCGCTTACAACTCTCTGCCCGGACAATGCGATGGAAATCCCAATATCACCGCGGATGGCACACGCACTCATTGGGGCGTTGTTGCCGCACCGCGCAATATTCCATTCGGCACCAAAATGCGTATTGAAGGCTTTGGAGACAAAATCTTTGTCGTTCATGACCGAGGAGGCGCAATCCACGGGAACAGGTTTGATGTCTGGTTCGCAAGCTATTCTGACGCGATCGCATTCGGCAGAAGGACTCTAAAATATGAAATAGTTGAATAACTCAAAAATCCCTCTTAAAACGGAGGGATTTTTTTGTAAAGAAATGTTGAAGTGCCCTCGGTGGGATTTGAACCCACAACCCCGTAAAGCGGGGAAGAGATTTTAAGTCTCTCGCGTATGCCAGTTCCGCCACGAGGGCTAAAAAGCAGTCTTAACAATTTAAAGAATCTCTAATTATCTGCCTTAGACTCTTTCTCCCTTTACTTGTCTTAAAATATCTCTCTCGCCTCTTGCTATCTGACTCGCTACAATACGCTTCATAAAAAATCAATTCAATTGGTAACATTCTTTTCGTTGTCCAAACCTTACCGCTCAAATGTTCTTTTAAACGTCTCCTCAAGTCAGATGACCATCCAGTATATAACCTGCCATTCAATTTACTCTTTAAAACATATACATAAAACATTGTCCCCCCCTTTAGATTTTATCCAGAACCACTCGCTAACGCTCGGGTTCTGGATACCCGGAACCCCACGTGGTTCCGGGTAAGTCTCTCGCGTATGCCAGTTCCGCCACAAGGGCTAAAAATGGAGGCGACGGTGGGATTCGCACCCACGAATGACGGTTTTGCAAACCGTTGCCTTAGGCTGCTTGGCTACGTCGCCGCGATACTCGGAGGACAGACGCAAGTCTGTTCCGAAAAACCCAAAACATCCTTTACTCGAAGAACCTATCAATCACTGTCTCGATAGGATATTCATAAAACAACTCCATAAACCAATTCCAACCAAAACGTCCAATATAATTCTGCGAACTGGAATATTTATACGCGCTCAATTCCGAAATTCCAGGAACGTATCCATGCTTCAAGGGATTGACGTGAATATAATTTAAAAATTTCCAAAAATTTTCTTCATCTCTGACGTATTTATCCCAATAGTTAAACCAGGTTTTTCTACCTCTAGTATCGTCCATATCATTAATTTTCTTCGATGAAATCGCATGTAATCTAACAAAAAATCTGCTCACACGATCAGCGTCATCAATTCCCAACAAAAAATGGCTGTGATTGTCAAGAAGAACCCATGCATAACATTTATAATCAAATTCCCTCAACATATCGTTGAAAACACGCATCCAAATTCTCTTTTTCAAATCTGTATTCAAAAACTTTCTCCCCTTTAGAGTCTTTGTCGTAATAAAATAACAACCATGATCCGCAAAAAGATGTGGCGGTCTATTTTTAAAATTGATCATATTCCCTCCTAAAAACTAACCCTGCAATAGGATAGCAGGCTCGCGCCTGTTCTCCGACTACAAAACGGCAACCGGAGAACAGACGCAAGTCTGTTTTCTCAAACAGGCTTGCGCCTGCCTACCTCTGGTAGACCTGTCCTCCGTCTACAGAAGTTTTCCCTGTTTCGGCTTGTCTTGCTCAAAAACCTCTGCACCTCTGTTGGGATTTTCATTAAGCTCATCAACTTTCGCAAGAACTTTCGGAATTTTCATAAAATCCGTCTCAAGAATAGGTTTCACGGCGCCTCTGTAAAGCGCCGCCGCGGGATGATATATCGGATAGTAAACCTGTTCCCTCACACGAAAGGGCCTGCCATGCACTTTTGAAATCTGTTTCCCGGGAATAAACCGCTCCATCGCGTGTCTGCCAAGCGTAACGATCAGCTTAGGCTCAAGCGCCGCGATCTGTTGTTCCATATAAGGCCAGCATGCCGCTACTTCCTCCGTCATGGGATCTCTATTTCCCGGCGGTCTGCACTTCACAACATTGCCGATAAAAACCTGCTCTCTCGTAAGACTAATCTTACCAAGGAGCTCCTCAAGATATTTCCCAGCGGCGCCAACGAATGGACGCCCTTGCTTGTCCTCATTTTCGCCCGGACCCTCGCCGATAAACATCAAATCGGCATCAGAATCTCCCTCTCCGGGAACGGTGTTCGTCCTGTTTTGATGCAGTGGACACTTTGTACAGATCAATATTCGTTTGGCAATTTCGTCCAGCTTCATATATTCTAAAAGTTTGAACTACCAAATTTGTCTTATCTCACAATTCGAAGATCAAAAAACGACGCAGGCAATCCAAGTATTCTACTTAGCACAGGCTTCTTTCAGATACTTTAGCACTTTTCTATTTAACATCAACGAACGCAAATAATTTTTATACTCATCCGTGTCAAAATGTTCTGTCATCTTCGGCTGATCTTTGTACAGATTTTTGTACGCGTCTTTGATTTTTTTGATTTCGTCTGAAAGCTCTTTGTCAGGAACTTCTATTTTTTCTTCCTTCGCAATTTTTCGAAGGATCAAGCCCGCATTGACTCTCTTCACCGCCGAAGCTCTCTGATCTTCGCGAAAATCTTCCTTGGATTTTTTTATAGACTCAAGATACTTTTCAAAAGACATACCGCGCATGCCAAGATCGTTTTTGATCTCTTCAACGATTTTATCCAATTCCGCCTCTATCAAGACGTCTGGCAATTCGACAGAAAGCTTTTCAGAAATTTTGTGGATTATTTCCATTTCAACACGGTTCTCTTCCTTATGCTCCTTTTCATGATGTAAATTATCCTTAATCTGCTTTTTCAAATCATCAACATTTTTAAATTTCCCAAGAGATTTCGCAAACTCGTCGTTCAGTTCCGGCATTTGGATTTCCTGCACGACTTTCATCTTCACGCGAAAATCTATATCTCTGTTCGCAATATCTTTTTTATAATAATCCTTCGGAAAAGTTATCGAAAAATCTTTTTCTTCATCCGCCTTCATTCCGATAAGTTTGTCCTCAAATCCGGGAACAAACTTGCCCTCGCCGATAACAACGGGATGACCAACGCTCTTTCCACCATCAATCGTAACTTTGTTAAGCTTGGCGTCAAAATCAACCTCGACCCGATCACCTTTTTTTGCCGCGCGCTTCACCGTCAAGGCTTTTGACTGCTTCTCACGAAGCCCCAAAATAGCTCCATCAACCTCCTTGTCGGAAACCTCGACCTTCTTTCTTTTAGCCTTGATTTTGCTGTAATCCGGCAATTCAAATCTAGGCATGACTGCAAATTTTGCTTTATAAACAAACTCGTTGCCCGCGGCAACTTTTTGCGGAGTAATCTCTGGTCTTCCGATTGCTTCTAACTTTTCCCGCTGTATCGCTTTCACAAAAGAATCCGGAATCGCTATTTGAATACTCTCTTCGAAAAGCTTTGCTGTCCCTACACGCTGTTCAACAACTTTTCTCGGCGCGTTGCCCGGACGAAATCCCTCAATTTTAATATCTTTGGAAAGCTTCGCCGCCGCTTTGTCCAAGTACGGCTCAAGCTCGCTTTGTTCAAGCGTAACGGTGATTTCCAATTCCGATTTCGGAAGCTGTTTTTGTTCAATTTTCATAAAAAATTTTAGTAAACAGTATATAATTTATAGTATACAGTTTTTAAAAAAAATGAAAAAATTAGACTGGGAATATCGAGTAAAAATCCTTAACATTTATAAAAACCGTTTTACAAACCTCAAAAAGGGGAGGGAAGATTGATGAAAGAAGCCATCAAAAAAATAAATTCATACAATAGCATAGTTAGATCAGATGAAAGATGGACAGAGAAAGAAATTAAAAATATATCCACTTACTTCATCATCGTAAAAGTACAGGGCTGGTATTACATCAGCCACAAAAAATAAATCTATTTATGGAATTATAGCAGAGGCGAGATTAATCAATACTTCCATCACATCTTGCCTCTCTTTCATTTTCAAAAAGCTATTTAACTTCGTCAACAACCGAAGCTCCGCTTGAAGCATTCACCGCCTCATCTTTTTTTCCAAAAATATCAGGATTGATTAAAACATACTGCGCTATCAAAAACGCGAAGATGAGCGCGATCGTATTCATGACTTTTATGAGAGAGTTCAAAGCTGGACCCGCGGTGTCCTTGAAAGGATCGCCAACGGTGTCTCCGACGACTGCGGCCTTGTGAGCATCCGAACCTTTGCCGCCGTATTCGCCGTCTTCAATATATTTTTTGGCGTTGTCCCATGACGCTCCGCCTGTAGTCATCTGTATCGCCAAAAGAAGCCCCGTGACTATAACGCCAGCCAAGAGTCCGCCAAGCGCAAGGGGACCAAGAATGAATCCAACAGCAAGCGGCGCTCCAACGGCGAGAATCGCCGGAAAAATCATCTCTTTCTGCGCGGCTTTAGTGACAATGCCAACGCACTGCGCGTAATCCGGCTTATCTTTGCCGTTCATAATCTGCTTTTCCGCGAACTGATTACGGACGTTCTCAACAACTTTGAAAGCGGCTTTGCCAACAGCGCGCATCGTGTACGCACCGAAGACAAAAGGAAGAACGCCGCCAAGAAGAAGTCCAACGAGAACAAGAGGATTGTCTATTGAAAGATTAAGAACATTTTGCAAATCAAATTCTTCAACCGCTTTTATGATCTCTTCACGGTAAGCGGCAAACAAAGCAAGAGCGGCCAAAGCGGCAGATCCGATCGCGTACCCCTTCGTCGTCGCCTTGGTAGTATTGCCGACCGCGTCTAGAGCGTCTGTAATTTTGCGGGTTTCTTCCGGAAGCTTCGCCATCTCGGCAATGCCGCCGGCGTTGTCCGTGATTGGTCCATACGAATCTATCGCGATGACCATACCTGTCGTGGCAAGCATCGCGACGGCGGCAATCGCGATTCCATAAATTCCGCCAAAGTAATAAGCGAAAAGAATGCCGGTAACTATAACTAAAACCGGCCAAAAAGTGCTCTTAAGCCCAACGGCAAGCCCCGTAATAATGTTCGTTCCCGGTCCCGTCCTGCTTGATTCCGCGATGTCTTGAACTGGCTTGAATTTTTTCGAAGTATAATAATCCGTGATAAAAGTGAGAAGAATCGTAACGGCTAATCCAACCAGAGCGGCGCCGAAGATCAACATATCCTGTCCTAAATATCTTGTTACAAAATAAAACGCGACCGCGGAGACTGCCGCCGTAACCAATGTCCCTTTGTACAAAGCTCCCATGATGTTTTCTCTCTTTCCAAGACGCACAAAAAAAGTACCGATGATCGACGCGATGATCGCGACAGCGCCGAGCATCAGAGGATATGTAACTCCTCCGCCAAATCCAACTCCGAGAAGCATCGCGGCAATCAAAGTGACAGCATAAGTTTCAAAAAGATCCGCTCCCATGCCCGCGCAGTCTCCGACGTTGTCGCCGACATTATCCGCGATAACCGCGGGGTTTCTCGGATCATCTTCTGGAATTCCAGCCTCGACTTTGCCGACGAGATCGGCTCCGACATCCGCGGCCTTGGTATAAATTCCGCCTCCAACGCGCGCGAAGAGCGACACAAGTGACGCCCCAAAACCAAATCCAATGAGAATCATCGGATCTCTAAAAAAATAATAGCTAATCGCGACTCCGAGAATACTCAAGGCAACAACGCTCATGCCTGACACAACGCCGCCTGAAAAAGCGACGGAAAGCGCTTTGCGTAGTCCGGCTTTCGCCGCTTCTGCAGTACGCACGTTTGCCTGTGTCGCGATGTTCATGCCGATGTAGCCCGCAAGCGCGGAAAGGAAAGCGCCCGCGAGGAAAGTAATCGCAGTTGGCCAGTTGATGACAAAGCCAAGCACGACAAAAATTATCACCGCAAAGATCGCGATGACTTTATATTGTCTTTTTAGGTACGCCATCGATCCGGTGCGAACAGCTTGCGAAATTTCCCGCATTTTATCAGAGCCTTTCGCCATGCCCCTGATGCGCGCAGACAAAATAAAAGCGTAAATCAAAGCGATGATTCCAGCAGTAATTGCCCAGACTTCGATGCTCATATAATTGCAAATTTAAAAAAATTATTCAAATTATGAATTACAAACCAGACAAATCAATGAACTCATTTTAAAAAGTTTCCTCTATTTTTCTTCTTCACTGACTTCTTTTTCTGCTTCTTTGGCTTATTATCTTTTTCTCCATTTCGAGAATCTTCCTCAGATTTTTTATCCTTCTTCTCCACTCGCTTATCTTCTGCTTTCTCGCCTTTTTTGCCTTCGGATTCTTTATTTTTCTTCTTGTCTTCCGTAGATTTCTCGGCTTTCTTATCGGAAAGCTTCTCTTTATCCTTAGATTCAGAATCGCTCTTTTTTTCCTTATCTTTTTTCGGCTTTTCATCCTTTTCGCCATTTTCCTTTTTTTCTTTTTTAGAATCAGGAGCTGTCTCTTTTTCTCCGCCGCTTTTCACGATATCAATTTTCCAACCGGTCAACTTTGCGGCAAGACGAACATTCTGCCCTTCTTTTCCAATCGCCAAAGAGAGCTGATCCTCATCAACTTCAACACTCGATTCTTTTTTTTCTTTGTCCAATTTGACATTAAGAATTTTCGCGGGAGAAAGTGAATTGGAAATAAATTTTGCGGAATCATCACTCCATTCTATTATATCGACGTTCTCACCACCAAGCTCCGCTTTGACCGTCTGCACTCTAGTGCCGCGCTGACCGACACAGGAGCCAACGGGATCGATCCCTTCCTGTTCCGCTGTCACAGCCATCTTTGATCGAGATCCCGCCTCACGGGCAATCCCCTTTATCGTAACTGTTTTCGAATATATTTCTGGAACTTCAAGCTCGAACAATTTTTCAACAAGGCCGGGAGCAGTCCTTGAAACTAAAATCTCTGGGCCCTTAGGTCCGGATTTGACTTCGGAAACATAAACTTTGTAACGCTGGCCTATTGAGTAATTTTCACTCCTGATTTGATCCTGCGGATACATTATACCTATGGCATTCCCCAAGTTCATAAGAACGGTATTGCCCTCAAGCCGCTGTACATTGACATTGAGCGCATCTCCTTCTTTATCTTTATATTCTTCGAAAATGGCTTCACGCTCCGCTTCCCTGATACGCTGAATGATGACCTGCTTGGCAGTCTGTGCCGCAATGCGTCCGTACTTGCCGCCGTCTTTGGGAGTGATCTCCTCCCTGACAACATCTCCTTCCTTGATTCCCTTTTTCTTTTTTTTGGCATCTTTAAGAAGCATGAATTCACGAGCGCGCTTCTCCATCTCTTCATCTATTTCTTTTACAACCGTTTTTTCATCAAAAACCTTTATCTTGCCTGTCTTCTCGTCAAAATTGACCTTGATGTTTTGCTCGGGCGTCCCGTAATCTTTCCGATAAGCCGCCGCCAAAGCCGCCTCAATAGTCTCGATTATGACTTTTTTATCAATATTTTTTTCTTCCGCAATTTGATTGATCGCCTGTATGAAATTTTTGGTCATATTTTTTATAGAAACTTTAAAAAAATCTCTTCTTTAGAAAAATGTGCCAGAACCACTTGGGACTCTAGCACGACAAAAACAACCTTACGTTATTTAGAATATAGCAAACTAAGTAAAATTAGTCAATAAAAATATCTTTCCAATGCTTCAATCTTGCCTTTTTTTTATAAAAATCTGGAACGACCTCGATCACGTCAAGACGCCAAGCAAAATCATCGTATCTATCTTTTCCAAGTAAAAAAAGCTCGGCTGTATCCATAAGCTTTTTTAATTTATATTCGTCAACCGAATCGAAAGCACCACCAAACCCATAATCCTTTCTCGTCTTCACCTCTATAAAAACGATTGTTTTCTTTTTTCTCACGATAAGATCGATCTCCCCGCAACGCTTCCTGAAATTTTGAGCGATAAACTTATAACCATGTTTCCGCAAATACTTGAGAGCGATGTCCTCGCCCATTTTGCCCATTTTTTGCTTTTGCATAACCCCCCTTTTTGACAAGTTCAAAAGTCCCGCCGTTACGGGATCCCGCTGCGGCGGGAAATTTGGACTTTGTCATTTTTTGTTATTGCCGTTAATCCTCTGCGCCTCATCCTTCAGCTTAAATCCAACTCTAAAAAGCGCCCAAATCGTGGCGCCGACCGCAAAGACCGTCGCGATGCTCATGCCGTATTTTTGCAACGAGCCTGGTTTTTCTTTGCTAAAACGTTTGCTGATTTTTCTGTGATTGGACATATATCAAGACTGAAAATCATTTAGAAAAAATCAATCCATAATGATAACTCCCCGCATCAAATTCAGATACAGCGTTCAAGCCGATCGCGCTTGCTACTTCGATCACTTCTTCTTTCGAAACTCTTTTCTCAAGCGGAGGACCAAATGGAATTTTCACCTTCGCCCAGTCGATGGTCACAATTTTTCCATCGGGCTTAACGACTCTCTTCGCCTCTTCCAAAATTGGTGCTTTCTTTTCAATCTGGAAAAACACATGTGTTATAAAAACAATATCGATAGAACCATCTTTCAATTTTGTGCTTCCCGGCACTTCCAAATCCGCCCAGATGGTTCTGATATTGTGGAGTCCGCCTATCTTCGATTTACCACGGACATCCTGAAGAACACTTTTGAGAATATCTACCGCGTAAACTACGCCGTGCTCTCCAACCATCCTTGCCGCAGGAATCGTGAAATACCCGGCGCCGCAACCAAAATCGGCAAAACTCATATTTTGTGCGATCCCGATTTCTCTCAAAACTTTTTTGGGATCCAAAAACTTCCCCTGCGCTTTGGCTGGATCCATGACGAAACCTTTTGGAGATGGCTTGAGTTTTTGCATAGTTACTTAGTGCCTAGTATTCAATGCTGTTTTTTGCAAACTTAGAACGCCGCCATAAAAAACTGGGTACCGGATATTGAATACTTCAATAAAAGTATAGCACAACATAACAAGCTTGTTAAACAAAAATTAAACTTTTAACTGCTTATTCAAAATTCTCGCAATCGGAGCGTAAGACTTGCGGTGCAGACCGCAAGGCCCATGCTTCATAATCATTTCTTGATGCAATCTCGTGCCGTATCCTTTGTGTTTGTCAAAGCAATATTGGGGGAAATTTTTATGCAATTTTAATAAAATTCTATCGCGTGTGACTTTTGCAACGATAGACGCGGCGGCAATAGACATCACTTTGCGATCGCCTCTTATAATGTAACGCTGTCTGCAGGACAAATTTCCAATCCGCACGGCATCGATCAATGCGAAGTCCGGCGAACATTTCAGATCTTCCAGGGCTTCGCGCATTGCGACGCGAGTTGCATTCAATATACCAAGTTCGTCAATAATTTCATTCTCCATAATGCCGACTCCAAAATCCGCGCTCTTCGTAATTGCCTCGAAAAGTTCTTCCCTCTTTTTCGCAAGGACAAGCTTGGAATCCTTCACCCCTTTAACATCAAATTTCTCCGATATCACAACTGCCGCGGCAACCACGGGTCCAGCCCATGCGCCTCGTCCAGCCTCGTCAATACCGGCTATTGTTTTGTAGCCTAGTTTCGCAAGTTCTTTTTCTTGTGAGAAATTGGGATACTTCATAATGGAGTTGGAGCTAGATAATTTTTACACTACAAACGACACACTGACCCCGCCGAGGCAGGGCAAGCTGTGTGCACTCCTGATAAATTTAACTCTTGCCTTCTACAAGATTGACTGTTTTCTAGTCAATAGCTTTGCATCACTTTAAAGGGGGTTTGCATGTTGAGAG
>CAYMJO010000035.1:0-9889 GCA_964391305.1 uncultured Candidatus Saccharibacteria bacterium
GGTCTAAATTTCACTAATTTAATATAAGTTATTAACTTGATTAAAATTTTAAAAACACTCAATCCGGCTCCGCCTCTAATTTAATAAATCTTCCCGCCGTTGCGGGACTTTAATAGCCATCAGTCTATTATATTTGCAAACACGTTCTCCTCGAGATGGCGCGCCGCTTTTCATTTTATCGGCATTAATCGCGACAGAAAGATCCGCTATGAAAGCATCAGCGGTCTCTCCAGATCGATGGGATACTATCGCCTTCATATCATTTTCATAAGCCAATGCGACGGTCTCGAAAGTCTCCGTCAAGGTTCCAATTTGATTGACTTTTATAAGAACGGTGTTGCAGGCTTTGTTGTCAATCGCCATCTGAAGCCTCTCTTTGTTCGTAACCAAGAAGTCATCGCCGACAACTTGAACTTTGTCTCCAACAAGTTCTGTGAATCTCTTCCAACCTTCAAGATCATCATCGGCAAAACCATCTTCAACCAAAATTAATTTGTAATCGTCTATCCATTTTTTCAAAAAGTTCACCATCTCGTCTGTGGAAAGCTTTTTCAGTTCGTTAGAAAAAGTCATTTCGTACTTTCCACTTTTGAAAAATTCAGCTGCCGCAATGTCCGAGCCAATGGCAACATCTTCAGCAAATTTATAGCCGGACTTTTCTATCGCTTCCCTAAGCAGCGCCAAAGCTTCCTCATCCGAATCGAGATTCGGCGCATATCCTGAATCAATTGATGGCGCAAATCCGCCTTCATCTCCAACATTAGTGGCAAGTTTCTTCTTTTTCATAATACTTCCAAGCTTATGAAAAACCTCCGCGCCCATCCGAACGGCTTCAATTATATTCGAAGCTCCAATTGGAATTGCCATGAATTCCTGCACATCAAGATTGTTATCCGCGTGCGCTCCTCCGTTTATAACATTGAACATCGGCGTCGGCATCTTGAAATCATCCAGTTTGTAATAATTGTCAAAAAGGCCGCGCAGATATTTGTATAAAGGCAATTTTTTCGAAGAGGAAACCGCTTTTGCATTCGCAATGGAAACGGAAAGGATTGCGTTCGCCCCTAAATTTTTCTTATTCGCATCTCCGTCAAGATCGTTCATCGTTTGGTCAATCGCTTTTTGGTCTTCAGCATCTTTGCCTTTCAACGCCTCCAAAATTTTCACGTTCACATTTTCGCAGGCCTTCAATACTCCTTTGCCGAAATATCTTTTCTCGTCCCCGTCCCGAAGCTCCCAAGCTTCGTACTTGCCCGTTGACGCTCCCGAAGGCACGCCAAAAGTGCCGCACGATCCATCGTCCAATTCAACGGTTGTTTCAACGGTCGGAGTTCCACGAGAGTCCAAAATTTCTCTCGCCTTTATATTTTTTATTTTCATAATTTTTTTAAAAAAGCACCAGTTAGAACAACTAAAACAGTTGGAACATTACAACAATTCTAAAGCGACAAGCTTTCCATCTTTCAGAAAATTAAGCATTGCTCCTCCGCCGGTTGAGATAAAATTCATCTTATCTCTCGCTCCAACGTCTCCAAGAAAATCGACAGTCTCGCCTCCTCCAACGATTGTTTCGGCATCGCATTTTGCCAGCGCGTCAACAAGGCCTTTTGTTCCCTCGCCAAATCCCATTTTTTCAAAATATCCCATCGGCCCGTTCCATAAAATCATCTTGGAATTTGATATGATTGTTCCAAAAATTCTTAAAGTGCGGGGACCGACATCATAAATTATTTCATTATCTTTAATGTCTTTAACGTCACAAATTCTCGCGTCCAAAGGTTTCTCTCCCAATTTCGTATCTTCAAGTTCTTTTTGTTTTGAAACTGCGACATCGACAGGAATTTTCAGGTTTGCGTCAGCAATTTTTGGAACTAAAGTCGCGACTTCTGATAAAAATTTCCCCTCAACCTTGGATGCGCCGACATTAACACCGCTTGCTTTCAAAAGCGTGTTTGCGATCTTTCCTCCGACAAGAACGTTATCCGCTTTTTGAACAAAAGATTTAAGAAGAGGCATTTTCGTCTCAAGCTTGGCTCCGCCGAGAATGAATGTAAATGGACGTTTGGGATTGTCTCGAACTTCTGAAAGCCTCACAACTTCTTTTTCAACAAGCAAACCCGCGGCGGATGGCAAAAATTTCGGAACTTTGACCATGCTCGCGTGCGATCTGTGACAGTTCGCAAAAGCGTCATTTACATAAAATTCGCCAAGTTCTGAAAGTTTTTTCGCAAAATCCTCATCATTACTTTCTTCCCCTTTGTAAAACCGCAGATTTTCTAAAAGAATTATTTTTGAACTTGAATTTTCAATCCGAGATTTAACTTTATCTCCAACACAATCGTCAAGCTTCTCGACTTTTTCAAAAATCAATTTTTCAAGCTTTCTCGCGGCACCGTCCGTTCGAAATTTTTCAATAATTTTACCGTTTGGCCTTCCAACGTGAGTCATCAAAATCAATTTACACTTCTTCTCGATCAGATATTGGAGTGTCGGTAAAGTCGCCTTGATGCGAAAATCATCTTTGACACTGCCATTCTCGTCAAGAGGCTCATTGAAGTCAACACGGACTAAAACACGCTTGCTTTTTATATCAACGTCTTTTAAAGTTTTCATGAAATTCGTATAATTCGATAAAATTCATCCTACTTCGCGTTGATATATACCGCCAAATCGATCACTCTCAAAGAATAAGCCCATTCATTGTCATACCATCCGACAATTTTCACAAGATTGCCCGCGACGACATTTGTCAATCCAAGATCCACTATCGAAGATTGTCTTCTTCCAATTATATCAGTAGACACAAGCGGCTCTTCCGTTGCGTCAAGAACGCCTTTGTATCTCTCCGATTCTTTTTCCTCTTTGAAAACATTATTTACTTCCTCAATCGTAACATCTTTTTTTAAAACAAAAACAAAATCGGCCATGCATCCACATATCGTTGGAGTCCTGAAAGCAATGCCATCGAAAAGACCCTTGAGCGCGGGAACCGCTTTTGTCGTGGCAATAGCCGCGCCCGTTGTCGTTGGGACAAGATTCACCGCCGCCGCTCTCGCCCTTCGCAAATCATCGTTTGGCCCATCAACAAGGTTTTGCGTTGAAGTATAGGAATGGGCAGTAGACATCATCGCTTTCTCAACACCGAATCGGCGGTGCATGATTTCCGCAATTGGAGAAATACAATTCGTCGTGCACGATGCCATGTCAATGACAGCCTCGCCCTTATATTCTTCATGATTCACGCCCATGAGATAAGTCGGGACGACTTTTTTTTCCGAAGGCGCGGAAATGACAACCTTTTTCGCGCCGGCATCAACGTGTTTCTTGGCATCATCGCCGCTCACGAAAAAACCAGTGCTCTCAACCACGACATCAACCGCCAAATCTTTCCATGGGAGATTCGCCGGATCTTTTTCTTTAAAAATTTTAATCTTTTTTCCATCGACTACAATCAAATCATTTTCAGCGCTCACTTTCTTTTTATATTTTCCATAAACAGAATCATACTGTAAAAGATTGGCAAGCGTCTTTGCATCGGTCAAATCGTTGACGGCAACAACGTCAACTTCATGAGAACGCTCAAGCGCCGCTTTGAAGACAGATCGGCCAATGCGGCCAAAGCCGTTTATTGCCAGCTTTAACATATTATTTAAAAATCCTATTATGCGGAGATAGAAGCCCCGCAGTTAATTATTATCACAATCAATCAAACCGCTTTTCCAACACATCCGAAAGTATCCAGCTTTTCCTCGACCGCCTTCGCAACAGCCATCTTTGAAGGAGCAAGAATTTTTCTTGGATCAATCTCATCCGGATAAGACGCGAGCGTATTCCTCAATGCCAAAGTAAAAGATTCCCTGATTTCTGTATCTATATTAATTTCAGTTATGCCGGTTTTGACAAGAAATTTCACATCTTCCGTTGTAACCCTTGATCCCCCGTGAAGAATAAGAGGCACATCCACTTTATCGCGAATTTTCTTTAGAAGATCAAAATCAAGCTTTGTAGGCTTTATCCCATGACAATTTCCAATAGAAACAGCCAAAGTATCGACACCTGTTTCCCTGACAAATTTCTCCGCCTCATCCGGATCCGTTAACATACCTTTTTCTACAAAGAGCTTATCAGCCGACTCATGAGTTCCTGGAATGCGTCCAACCTCTCCCTGAACAATAACATTTCGTCTATGGGCGTATTCCACAATCTGCTTTGTGAGCATTATATTTTCATCAAGAACAAGATCAGAGCCATCTATCTGTACAGACGTAAAGCCTGCATTGATTGTTTCAATAATGGAATGAAATTTCTTGCCATGGTCAAGGTGTAACGCGATTGGAATCAGCACTGCCTCATTTTTAGCTATCGTGCTAACAATATGAGTTATCGGCTTAATACCAGCATAATCCACCGTTGTCTCCGAGATCTGAATTATAATCGGCGCACTTTTCATATTCGCGGCGTTCACAATTCCCTGCGTAGATTCAAGATTAAACGTATTAAAAGACCCCAAGGCATAACCCCGTTTGAACGCGTCTTTTATCAAATCTTTCGCGTGAGCGATCATATAGAAACCGATAATTCAGGAATTTTAAAATCAGAGAATCGCCAATTTTTTAATCATGTTGACAAATTCACTAGCGATCAAACTCGCTCCACCAATTAGAAAGCCTGAATTTTTTTCTATTTTTAAAAATTGGCTTAGATTTTCTGAATCAACGCTTCCGCCATAAATTATTTTCGACTTTTCCAAAAAATTTCCTCTTCGCAAAATTTCTTCAATACACTCAAACGCTTCCGAAATAATTTCGGGCGTTGCCGCTTCTTTGCTTTTGACTTCGCCCGTTCCGATCGCCCAGGCTGGCTCATACGCAACGATCAACTCATTCAAATCATTATCTCCAATCTCTCGAAAAGCTTCTCCCAATTGTTTTTGTATAACCTCTTCTGCTCTTCCTTTTTCTCTATCCTCTTTTTTCTCCCCAACACAAAGAACTGGAATCAAATCCGATTTTAATGAAGCCGAAAGCTTCTTATTTATCATAGCATCATTTTCGTTAATCTTCCAACGACGCTCGGAATGTCCTATCAAAACATATTCGCAACCAACATCGGCAAGCATTTCGCCGGAAACTTCTCCCGTCCAAGCTCCCGAATTTTCCCAGTGAAGATCCTGCGCTCCGAGCGAAAAATTTGAAGTAAGATCTTTCAGGCTGGAAATCGCGGTAAATGGAGGACAAATCACAACATCAACTTTTGATAAAAAACCTTTCGTTTCTTTTTTAAAAAAATCAACAAAGTCTCGTGCTTCCCGCACAGTTTTGTTCATTTTCCAGTTTGCAATTGCTATCATTGATTGATCAATATATTTTATCTAAAAAATCTGCCGGCGGCGCCAAACGCGCCAAGCACCGCGAGAGTTACAATGACTCCGGCAAGAAGCACACCGCCAAAAATTGCGAACGCCGCCCTTTTGTATTTCATTCCAAATATAAACGCGGCAAGCGCGCCGCTCCAAGCCCCAGTAGCGGGAAGCGGAATCATCACAAATATCAAAAGAGCCAACGCTCCATACTTATCAACTTTTGTCTGCAACTTTTGACGTGTTCTTGCGAAAATCCAATCAAACATCTTTCTGCAAATTTTTGAGCGCGCGATCAAAAATTTGTATATAGGTTCAATCAGCCAAAGAATAAAAATAACTGGAATCATATTACCGATCACCGCCCAAATGTACGCGGACCACCAAGACATCTTATAAGAAAGTATGGCAATGGGAATAGCAACGCGAAGCTCGCCTATGGGAATCATCGCAATAAGCAATGTCGAAAGTTCATGGGGAATATTTTGAAGGAAAGAAAAATCAAACATTCATTGTGAAAAAATTAAATCTTGACCTCACGCAAGAACACAGCCGCTTCGTCAGGATCCATCGTATTTACAATAATGCCCGTGCCGTATTCAAAGCCGGCGCGCGTCGCAAGCCTCGGCAAAATCTCAAGATGCCAATGATAATAATCTTGATAATTATTCTCATCGCACGGAGCGGACTTGATATAGTAATTAAAAGACGGATCGTTCAATCCTTTATAAAGTTTTTTCAAAACGGTACGAAGACAATCCCCCAGCATGACCCTTTCTTTGTAATCTACTATCTGGAAATACGGTTTGTGTTTTTTGGGAAGAATCCAAGTTTCGAAAGGATTTTTCGAAGCATATGGCTCAAACGCGATAAACCCATCGTTTTCAAAGACGACCCTCTTCCCTTTTTCCGCATAAACCTCTTTTTCCATCATATCGCAAAAAACGCACTTTTTATTTTTTTCAAAATAATTTCGAGCGCCGTCAAGCTCCCGTTTCAAAAAAATGGATATGACAGGCACCGCGAAAAGCTGGGAATGAGGATGAGCGAGAGACGCGCCTGCTTTTCTGCCATGATTGTAAATTATAAGAACATATTTCACTACGTCCTTCACGCAATGCGCATTGAAGCGATCCTCATAAGCGCGGAGCATCATCTCCATTTCTTCAGATGAAAAAAGAGCTGGCGGTTTGCAGTGGTCAACAGTCGCAATGATTTCATGAAAGCCCACCGCATCCGCGGATTCATAAATACCGCTTTGTCTCACTTCGAACTTTCCACCAGAAACTAAGACTGGAAACTTATTTGGAAAAACTCTAACCTTCCAGCCAGAACCATCTTTTTTTCTGCTTTCATTTTCAGAGTACGCTAAAACTTCGGAAGGGGTTTCCTTTTCATTTCCTTCACAGAAAAAACAATCTTTGTGCTCTGAAGCTTCGACCTCCTTCTTCTTTGACAACGTCAAACCCTCCGGACGCTTCGCGCGTTCGGGCGCAAGAATTACCCACTCTCTCGTAATTGGATCAAGTCTTAATTCAGGCATAGATTAAGATATAAGAAAGAAATATTTTTAAAAAATATAGACCGAAAATCTCATTATTTTTTGCTCGCAAACCTATCTTTGGCCGTCTTGTCTCCCCTAAGCTTATCATATTTCCCCGTAATCAAATTCCACTTTATTTTCAACAAATCCGAAAGGGTGTTGATATAAGAGCTTCCCTTGATCAATTCAGTTTCATAGTGGTGCCAAGTTACAGGAATTTCCGCAATTTTGTATTTCCATTTTCTAGCAAGCGCTAAAACCTCAATGTCAAAGCCCCAGCGTCCGATCGTTACAGCAGAAAAAATATCTCTCGCTGCTTTTTTGGTAAATACTTTAAAGCCACACTGCGTGTCGGTGATTCCACGAACAACAAGTACGCGAATCATCAGGTTGGCAACTCTGCCAGCAAGCTCGCGGATCCATGGCTGTTTCGTGGCAATTTTCGCGCCGGAAATCCTTCTGGAGCCAATAACAACATCATATCCCTCGTCAAATTTCTTCCATGCTTTATCCATTTCATCTATTCTCGTCGAATTATCGGCATCCAAAAAAACGACATAATCTCCACGCGAGTGAAGAATGCCCCGCTGTACAGCGCAACCCTTGCCGGGACATGCCGTGATATTGTAAACCGCAGAATGTTCCACTTCATTTTTGTAGCTCTTCACGACGTCCACGGTATTGTCCGTCGATTCGTTGTCAACAACAATAATCTCATACATATACGGCTGTTTCTCCAGATATTTGTCGGTAAATTTCAAAGTAGGTCTTATCCGCTTCGCTTCGTTCCTCGCGGGAATTATCACAGAAAGCTTGATATTGTTCGGATCGCTTCCTTTGTAGCCATAATGCATTTTGTCTGAAAAATTAAGATTTGACATAATTTCCTTATTTAAACTTAAAATTCAATATTAAAATCAGCTGATTCAAACATACGGGATCTGCCGTAACACAGTATTTTTAAAAGATTCCATATAATTTTTAAAATTAAAAAATTACTTCTTAGCATTTCTATCCAAGAACGCCTGCAGAATAAACTGCGCAGCTTGAGAATCAACGGAAGCTTTACCTTTTTGCCCTTTTTGCCGTATAACGTCCTCTGCTTGATGAGAACTAAACCTTTCATCTTCAAAAATGACTTTTTTCTGAAGTTTTTCTTCAAGAAAAAACGAAAATTCCTTAACAAACCTTGCCTCAAACGCCTCTTCTCCCGCAAGATTCACCGGAAGCCCAACGATAATTTTCTCCACATCATCTCGCTTTACAATATTACCTATTTTTTTAATAAGATCGTCACGACCCTTGTTTCCCAATGGGTCTATCGCTCCCGCAATGGTCTGACTTTCATCGCTCAAAGCTAATCCTATTCGCTTTTCGCCATAATCGACGGCTAAAATTCTAGGCATAATTTAGAACTAATACCAAAATATAGAATAGGTTGACGCACTTTCAGAATTTTGGATTCACCTAGTCAGGACTTCACATCCATCTTTATTAACCACAACCGTGTGCTCAAAATGCGCGGCAATACTTTCGTCCGCGGTAACAAAAGTCCAGCCGTCATCCATGCATTTAATATCGCTCCCGCCGAGCGTAATCATCGGTTCAAGCGCCAAAGTCATTCCCTTTTCAAGTTTTCTGCCTTTTCCCCTTTCTCCGAAATTCGGCACTTGTGGATCTTCGTGCACTTTGCACCCAACTCCATGACCGACCAAATCCCTTACCACAGAAAACTTATTGTCTTTTGCAATTTTTTCTACTACAAACCCCACATCGCCCAAGGTTTTTCCCAACGCTATTTCATCTATAGCAAAAGCGAGGGCTTTCTCCGTAATTCCAACAAGTTTTTTTACTCTTGGATCATTATTTTGAACCGCAACCGTGAACGCCGCGTCCGTGTAAAAATCTTTGTATCGAACCCCAAGATCAACGCTCACGACATCGCCTCGTTTAATCTTTCTATCGCTTGGAATCCCATGCACTATTTCTTCGTTAAAAGAGATACAGACCGCCGCTGGATATCCTTTAAAATCTTTGAAAGAAGGTTCCGCCTCTCTCTTTTTCAAAAGAACTTCAGCAAATTTCTCCAATTCTTTAGAACTCGTGCCTACTTGTATTTTCTCTTTCAAAAATCCCAAAACTTCAGACAAAATCTTTCCGCCCTCTCTCATCTTTGCTATTTCTTCTTGTGATTTTAGATATATCACTTTTATAAACCAAAATTACCGAAGAATCTTTCTCCGTCCAAATTGTCCTTTTTCATCTAAACTATAACATTTCCAGCATTTCAAGTAAATAAAAAAAAGGGGATAAGTTTTTTTTATTACAAAAAATACCTATTAAAATAGGTATTAAACAAGCAGTTCCAAATTTTTAAAAACTAAAAGCCCTCATAGTCTCTCATCACAAGCTGTGATTCCAATTGCTTCATCGTCTCTATAATTACGCTTACGATGATCAGCAATGCGGTGCCGCCAAGAGTGAGCGCCTGCATGCCAGTAATGGACTGAACAATAAATGGCAGTATGGCAATAACACCAAGAAAGATAGCGCCACTAAGAGTGATGCGATTGGTGATGCGCTTGAGGTACTCCATGGTGTTTTTGCCGGGGCGGATGCCGGGAATAAAACCTCCATTTTTCTGAATATTTTCGGAAATATACTTTGAATCAAAAGTAATTGAAGTGTAAAAATAAGTAAACGCAATCACAAGAACGAAATACAATCCGCCGTAGAACCACCTGTTTTGAAAAAGATTGGCAAGCTGTTGAGCACCGTTTGCAATCCAAGCTATTTTGACATTTGTCAAAAACTGCGCGACAACGCCCGGAAAAAGCATTATCGATATGGCAAAAATGATTGGCATAACACCAGCTTGGTTCACGCGAAGCGGAAGATGCGCAGAAACACCGCCATACATCTTCCTCCCGACCACCCGCTTGGCGTACTGAATCGGAATACGCCGCTGGCTCCTCTCAAAATAGATG
>CAYMJO010000036.1:0-9762 GCA_964391305.1 uncultured Candidatus Saccharibacteria bacterium
AAGTAGGACATTTCTAAATCCTTGGAAGTAGGACATTTCTATTTCCCGTTGACATCTTATTAAAAAAATTTGACTTATTGTTTTTTTTTTGCTATAATTAAAGCCAGACAAGTTAAAATAAGGGTGAACTCTGGGTTCGCCTTTTTTTATTCCTTCTGCACAAAAATCGCTAATAATAGGCAAAAAAGGCAAAACCAAAAATCTTATTGATCCTGAATTTAAATAAAAGCCTTATTTTTAGAGATTCCTTTCGTTTTTTCGTTTGAATATTTTTTGAAAAGTTTATTGATATATTTTTATAAAAATGCTTAAATAACATGTTTCCCTCCGTGTGATCTGAATCATACGGATTTGAAACTTTTTTAAAAAAAACATGAATAACAAACCTCCAAAAAACCTGCCCCTCGGAGACGATAAGGGCTCAAAATATGACGAAAAACCGGATTTTCAAGAAAGGCCAGAACTGCCAAAACCTCCGGAGCCGCCAAGACCAGTGCCACCGCAATCGCCAATCAGACCAGAGCCTCCAAAACCGTCTGAAGCATCACAAAAACAAGGCTTTCAAAAATTTGGTGGAGCCGGCGGGCAAAAAATGCCTCAAACATCTGCGTCCGAGAAACCAAGTGAAATACCTTCTTATAAAATCCCAAAAAACTTTGAAAAAAGAGTTAGTTATAGTGGAAAACCAAAACAAATCTTAAAAAAATCAAACAACCAGTTCGCGCAGAGGAAATTCGATAGGGGAGACAAACCCATTGCACAACAGAACCAGAAAACCTTTGGTTTCAGGCAAAAATACAAACCCAAAGATAAAAAAATGGTGCAATCTGGCGTTGGTAGAGCATCGGCATTTCAAAGATCAGAGTCATTAAAAACGAAAACTGGACAAGGAAAACTCCCACAAAAGCCAAAAACCAGCGAAACCGGCCCTCTTAAACAGATACGGAAACCAAAGGTCATAGTGCCTCCAAAAAGCTTCAGGGCAAGGACTTTTCCCATGGGTGCACTTGTTGCAATCGTTATCATCGCGGTAATAGCCGCGACTGGTCTTGTGGCTTATTTCGGATTTAGAAAACAAACGGTGAAACTTTACGATAGAACTATCGCAATATTCACAGGAAAAGAAACACCAAAACCAGCGCCGACGCCAGTTCCAACCATAACTCCAACTCCGACAAAAGTGGCAACGCTCGAAAATGTGACATTTACCGAAAGCACGGACCCCGTTTCGGGATCAAAAGTGGAACCACAGGACGTGATAATCTACACACTGACGCTAAAAAACATGGGAGGGACAGACCTTGCGAATTTATCTATAACAAACCCTCTGCCAGATGGAACTGAAAACCTCACTATACTAAGTACGCCAACCGGAGCCGCGGATAACTCTTCCGAAAAATCAGTCGATATTTCCGGAATAAACTTAGCTACTGGAGAATCTCAAGCAATAAAATTCCAGACAACGGTAAAGGCAGACGTATCGAAAGAAACCATCATATCCAACAAGGCAACACTAGCGCAAAACGGAAGCAAGAAAATAAGCAACAACAATACGCCGTCAACGCTTAATGTAATCGGTGCTGAAACCCCCGCCGCAGGGTTGGTAGAGCTTGAAAAAAGCAAGGTTATCGAAAATAAAACCACGGGTAAAAGTGGAACAGACGTAGAAGCATCCCCCAAAGATGAAATCGCATACACACTCACAGTAAAAAATAATTCTGATAAAGATATCACTGAAACCGTCATCGACGATCTTTCTGAAGTAGAAGACTTTGCGTCAGTCACAAATCCCATCGCCACAGATTCCACGGGAACTTCTTTCGATGTTTCATATAATCAGACAAAAATCGAAAGTGAAATAACCCTAGGGCCTAGCGAAGAAGCGGAAATCACATTCGATGCGACTATTCTAGACGGTTCCAAATGGAAAGATACGGATAAGGAGGCTACGAACACATTCGGCAACAAAGTTACACTTACTCTAATTGATACAACTCCAAAGCCCACGACAACCGCAATGCCGATACCAACCGCAACTCCCGCACCGACGGCAACAACGACTCCGACCCCAACACCGACTTCAACAGCAATACCAATACCAACGCCTACACCGACATCAACTACGACGGCCCCTGAAGAAACCGAAGATGAGACAACCAACAAAGAGGAAGCATCCGAAGTTGAGACGGGAGGAGAGTCACTCTATATAATACTGGCAATATACGCCACCATAGTGGTCGCCGGGCTCGGACTTGTAAAGTACAGAAAAAAGCTGCTTGGTTAACAAGTTAACAAATATCCGTAACACTTAATAATGTGATCCCAAAATTCATCAGTAGAAAAAATAAAATATTCTGGATAGTCTTTATCTTTTTTATGGTCTTAGCGATAAGCCCGATGTTTATAATGTTCGATAGTATAAAAGCTGAAGTTGGATTTTGGTTTTCGGATCAAAGCAGCATGGATACAAGTGAAGCACAGGATGAAGGAATTTTAGAAGAAAACACGCAAAAAAAAGATGGGGGTTCGGTTATCCAAACGCTTGATCGAGATCAAGACGGCCTCGTCGATTATTTAGAAACTGGTCTTTACATGACGGATCCATTGGACACAGACACGGATAAAGACGGTTTTAAAGACGGGGAGGAAGTTAAAGCCGGCTATGACCCAAAGAGCCATTTTAAATCAAAAATTGATCTTGATGACGATATGCTCCCAGACTCTCTTGAAATTGACAAAATTGGAACGGATCCAAATAACGCAGACACGGACTCGGACGGCGTAAAAGACGGCGAGGAGGTCACAAGCGGTACTGATCCAAAATCCGACAAAGTGGCAAGAATAAATCCAGATCTTTATGAATACCGCTTAAAAATTCCAAAAATTAATACAGATGCCCCAATTATTTTCACAGAAACTAAAGACGAAAGCGAGATATACGAAGCTCTAAAACACGGCTATGCGCATTACGCGAACACGGCCATCCCTCCAGAAACGGGCACAACCGTAATTTTCTGTCATAGTTCTGGCAGATTCGGTTCAAAGGGAGAATACGACACGCTTTGCGCAAAAGTTGACGAGCTTGAGCGAGGCGATGTTTTCACTCTTGAGGGCGGAAACACTAAGTTCGAATATAGAGTAACCTCTGTAAAAAACGATTACGATCCAGCCGATCCGAAAATTTTCAGAAAAACAAATAGGCCTAATTTGGATATAATTTCATGTTATCCCGTTGGAACAAACCATAAAAGAATCGTGGTAAGAAGTGAAATGGTTCAAAAATAAAAAAATTCCCGGCAAAAATTAAATTTTAAAAAAGCTTGGAATTTTTTGTTAGATTAATTCAAATGCTTGAATTTCCCAAGGCATCTGTCTACGAACAAGCAAAACTATCAATTAATTCTAGAATTTTCAAAGCGACGCTCCGGTCCCAACGCCTACATATTCAGATTCAACTTTCGCCCCAGACTTAACTTCTTTTTTAACTATTCCGTCCCTAACGATTATTTTGTCCTTTCCTATATATAAAATATCATCCTTGGGAATCATCAACTTATTCACAAATATTTTCAAAATCGCCGCATTCGACACGAATATCCTCTGAATTTTCCAAGAAATATCATCAAACTCAAAATCAGAAACTCTGCCAAGGATATGTCCACTTTCCGTCTCAACCTTATTTTTCAAAATAAAACTTCTAGACTTCAACACTTCGTTTACTTCTTTCTTCTTTGCGGAATCTTCACTAAACGCATCAAACAAAAGCTGTCCACGAGAAAGAGATCTAAAATGATCCGGCGTAAAAATAGCCTTTTTACCGGCAAAAGCTAAAACAGCGCCAAAATCCGGGTGAACAATAATATCTACAAGCTTGTCCTGAAAAGTTTTTTGGCTTTTTATTTTTATTTCAAGTCCAATGATTTTTTTTGCCTTAAAAATCGGCATATTTTTAACATGGATAAAAACAAAAGATAGTAGGGGATAATAAAAAATAACTGGGAAACTTCGCGATATTTAACATTATCTCTGACTGATCCCGCACTATTTTATCTTTGAGGCCTTACCACAATACGCCTGTCTTCACCCTCTCCGAAGCTCTCCGTTGTCACCTCTTCATTTTCCGCAAGTTCAAGATGAACAAGACGCCGCTCAAATGAATTCATCGGACTAAGCACGACAAGCCTATTGTTGGCAACAACCTGTTTTGCAGCTCCTCGGGCGATCTCTTTTAGACGCGCCGTTCTTTCTTTTTTATAATCATTTATATCCACGAGTAAATGAACTCCATCATCCTCGTTCATGCTCCTTTTGAAGATAATCCGAGTTATATGCTGCAGAGCGATCAAATTCATTCCATCATACCCGATAAGGATTCCCGGGTCTTTAACTTCAAGGTTCAAACTAAGAATGTTGTCTTTGGGGTCATCGCTCTTTTCAAAACTTATTTTGGGATCTTCGGACAAAAACGAAAAAATTTTCTTAATTATTTTTCTAATGGATTGCTGAAGACCTTTATCCATAATTTTTTAATTACGCTTTTTTTTAGACCCGCTTTGAATATCCTTAAACTCCAGCCTCTCTTTTTTCTTCATTATATACCACTGTTGCGCAATGGCAAATAATGTGGTCACAACCCAATAAAATGCGAGTCCGGAAGGAAGGCTCACCGCTATAAAAACGGTGATAATGGGCATAAAATACGTCATCTGTTTCGTCATATTCGAGGCGGCATCCATCGGATCCTGCTGTTTTTTCTTTTTCATCTGCTTTTTGCGTTCCTCCTCATTTTTGAGCTCTTGTTTTGTCTTTACTTTTAGAAGCATCCAGGATTGGATGAATTGAAGAGCGCCCGCAAGTATGGCAAGCCAAATATTTGGAACTGACAAATCCAAAAACCCCAAAAAATTCGCTTCTATGCGTCCGGGATTTGGAACGAAAGAATAAAGATTGCCAAGCTCTGCGGCATTCGATAATCCATCTCTAAAAACTCCATACAATGCTATAAGTATCGGAAGCTGAATCAAAAGAGGAAGACATGAAGAAAAAGGATTTATTTTATTCTCCTTATAAAATTTCATCAACTCGCGGCTCTGCCGCTCCTTGTCATTCTTGTACTTCGCCTTTATCGCATTCATCTTCGGCTGTAGCTTCTGCATGTCCCTCTGTGCAAGAATCGACTTGTTCGACATTGAAAAAAGCGCGAATTTTATGATCAAAGTCATAAATATAATAGCAAGGCCTACCGCAATAGTTTTGTCGGGAATAATATCGTACAAAAAAACCATCGCGTTGAAAAGCGGCTTATATAGAACATCGTTATAAATCGTCATTAAAAACATATTTATAAAAAGTTTTTACCGTTTTTTTGGAACCTCGTCTACTCCACCACTGGACAGGGGATTACACCTTAAAATTCTTTTAAAAGCCATCCAGCTGCCAACGCAAACGCCAAACCTGTCTATCGCCGTGTATCCATACCTAGAGCATGTCGGATAGAATCTGCAACATCCATACGGATAGAAATGCGAAAATAAAAAACCGTGATCAGGCGAAATGGTTTTTTGATACAGTTTTATAAGTCCTAAAATGATTTTTTTCACCATAAAAATAGATGCCTAAATCCAGCCGTTGCCCAATTTTAAAGCATTCCCGCCTTTTTTAAAAGCTTAATAATAACCTTTTTCAGTTTGTCATGGCTCATATCAGCCGCACCTCTGCCAAAACGCACAACTATATCAAATCCACTGGAAACGTCATTGATCCTCTGTAAAAAAACCTCGGATGCACGTCTTTTTAAAAGATTCCTGTCCACCGCTCTCTTGGACACAGATAGAGGAACCACAAATGCGAACTTGGACTCCACGGGTTTCTTCTGTTTTAAAACGGAGAGCCCGACACAATATTCCCTGAATTTTCTACCGCGTCTGTTGACCTTTTTTATGAGCCAGCTTTTTTGAAGTCTGTACCTTTGAGGCAACATATAAAAAACTTAAAATACAGAGACCTTTAAAAAAAGGACTCTCTGGTTTTTTAAATCATAACCCGTCTTGAACGGTAAGTCCGTATCTTTTCTTTAAACGTCTTCTTTTCAAAACCCTTCTTCCCGTCTTTGTACGCATGCGTGCTCTAAAACCGCAAGTCATTCTGCGTTTTCTCTTTTTGGGCTGATATGTTCTTTTCGTAGATTGACCCATCTTTTATTCCTCTCTGCTTGTTGATGATTCTGCACCAGCCGCATTTAACCAAACAAACAGTTTCAATTAAAATGGAGTATAACAATATTAAATCTCTCCGTCAACGATTTGTCTTTAACAACTCTTTTTATTTTTAAAAAAATGTCAATGAAAATTTTTACACAACTCTTCAACAGGTTTTAAACAATACTTGACGGGATTAAAATTTGCACCTATGCTATAATTGACTTTGAAAAACAAAAACATTTTTAAAAAATAAAAACACAAGCCAATAATGTTTTACATACACTTGTGTTTTTGTTAAAAAACAAACCTAACATGGATAACCCACAAATTTGGCAAGCGGTTCTAGGAGAACTAGAGCTTGTTGTAAGCAAAGCTAAATTTAACACCTGGTTCAGAGGAACCGGTATAATTTCAAAAGAAGAAGGGGAATACGTAATAGGCGTTCCTCACGCTTTTACAAAAGAATGGCTGGAAAACAAGCTCAATAAGCAAATTTTTAGGGCTTTGCAGAATGTGACAGGCAACAAGGTTAGAAGAATCAGATACGAAATAGGAAAGGTGCAAACTATAGCTTTTGCGCCAGTCCTTAATAAAAAACTTTGCGTAAAAAAGGGGTCCGTGAACATTGAAAGAGATATCGACCATAAGACCAATCTTAATCCGAGATACACTTTCGAGAATTTCATAGTTGGTCCAAGCAATGATTTGGTGCATGCGGCATGTCACGCCGTCGCCAGAAACCCAGGAAAAGACTACAACCCGCTCTTTATCTATGGCGGAGTTGGGCTTGGAAAAACACATCTACTACACGCGATAGGAAACAAAATAATCCAAAAATATCCCGAAAAAAACCTCATATACATAGCAAGCGAAAGATTCATAAACGGACTCGTTAATGCGATAAAAAACAACACTGTTGGCAAACTTAAGGACAAATACATGGAATACGATGTCCTTATCATAGACGACGTCCAATTTTTGTCAGGGAAAGAAAAGACTCAAGAAGAACTTTTTCATATTTTCAACGCTTTATCAACTCAAAACAAACAGACAATTTTCACAAGCGACAGACATCCAAAGGCTATTCCCACAATCGAAGATCGTCTGCGTTCAAGGTTTGAAGGGGGAATGGTCGCAGATATTGGAATGCCCGAATTCGAGACAAGGAAAGCCATTCTTGGAGAAAAAAGCAAAAACAAGGGTTACAAGATAAAAGAAGAAGTGCTGGATTACATCGCGAACAACATACAACACAACATCAGAGAGTTGGAAGGCGCGCTAAATAGGGTAATTGCCCACGCACAGCTCAACGACAAAGATCCTGACTTGGAGATGACAAAGAGCGTGCTTTTAAACGTAATATCAAGCTCAAAAAAGAAAGCCATTTCTCTAAAAAAAATAGTGGAGACAGTAACAAACTTCTATGACATAGATTTGTCCGATATTAGAGGAACCAGCAGAAAAAAAGAAGTCGTAAACCCAAGACAAATAGCAATGTACCTAATGCGCGAGGAAGTCAGCGCGAGCTTTCCGTCAATAGGAGATGAGCTTGGTGGCAGAGACCACACGACCGCAATGCATGCCTGTGAAAAAATCTCTGATGAAATAGAAAAAAATGAAAACCTAAGGCAAGAAGTTGATCTCATAAAACAACATCTTTATACCGAAGAATAGTTATTAAGCTGTGCATTGAAATCCTAAAGGTTGTAGAAAATCCGGTGGATAAACATCTGAGTTTTCAACAGAATCCACAGTTTATAAAATCTTCTTCAAGCTTATCAACATTATCAAGATTTCCTGCACATATTTTATCAACACGTACCTAAGCTTTCCCAAGACAAGAAAAGAACTTTTCAACAGAATCCACAGGACTAATAAGAGTAGTAATACTTTTAAAAATAATACTATAACTAAAACTAACTATATGAAAATAACTTGTACGCAGGAGAATCTTAACAAAGGACTTTCAACCGTAAATCAGGCAGTTGGAACGGACACGACTTTGCCTGTACTGTCAAACGTGCTTTTGAAAACCGAAGGCGGAAGACTTAAACTTTCCGGCACGGATTTGGAAACAGGCGTGAATATGTTCATAGGCGGAAAAGTTGTGAAAGAAGGATCTTTAACAGTGCCCGCGAAACTTCTTGGAGAATACGTGAATTCTCTTCCAAGCAGTCAGGTTGTTCTAGAGGTGAAGGACGGTAAGCTGAAACTTGGCTGTGAAAATTTTTCAGCCAGCATAAACGGGATAGATTCCGAGGAATTCCCGTTAATTCCTAAAATAGAAAAAAAAGAAGTTTGCAGGGTTAATGTCGACGATTTTAAGAAAGTTGCCGAGAAGGTCGTTTTTGCGGCGGCGGTAGATGAGTCTCGTCCCGAGCTTTCCGGAGTTCTGATGTCTTTTACGAACTCAAGTATTGCGATGGCGGCTACCGACAGCTATAGGTTGGCGGAGGGAATAGTTGATAATGTGAAAACTATGGGGAAGCCAAAAAGCTCCATTATTCCGGCAAAAACGGTATCGGAACTGTTGCATATTTTTGGAGAAAACGTCGATGGAGATCTTGTGATTTCCGTTTCGGAAAATCAGATTATGTTCCAAAATAGCGACATCAGCGTAGTTTCCAGACTTGTCGAGGGGCAATATCCAGACTACAAACAGATTATTCCGGACAAGTTCAATACCGAGGGAATTTTTAAAAGAGATGAGTTGTTAAAGGGCATAAAAACTACCGGTCTTTTCGCGAAGCATGGATCGAACGACGTGAAATTAGAGTTCAATGTTCCAGGAGGAGAAACCATTTTATATGCGTCATCATCTCAAGTTGGGAAAAATTTTTCAAAATTAAAGTCGAAAATTAAGGGAGAAACAACCGAGGTGATTTTTAATTACCGTTATCTTCTAGACGGGCTGAACAACATAGATTCTGAAAAAGTTAGACTTATGGTAAATGGATCTTCCGGTCCGGCAGCGATGAAAGCGGAAAGCGGCTCTAAATATATTTATGTCATCATGCCGATTAAGCAGTAAGCGATATCCAGTGTTTAGTTTTTTAAAATTAGAAGTTGAAATAAATAGAAAGCAGTACAGCGTATACTAAAAATTAACATGAAACATCTTATTGTTATAGGTTTGATATGCGTGGTGCTGGGACTCGTGTCGGTTGGTGCGAGTGCCTATTTTGTCGTGGATCGCTATTTTCTCGGCAACGGCGGGCAATCTGACAAAGATGAGTTTATGAATAAACTTGATACTGATAAAGACGGCATAACTGATAAAAAAGAAGTCGACGAATACGGGACGGACCCAAATAAAAAAGACACGGACGGAGATGGATATGGGGATAAAGAGGAAATAGACGCCGGATACGATCCTTTAGTCTCGGTATCCAAATAGTGTTAAAAAATATTTGGTTTTGTTTTGATAGGGTTTGATTAAGCCTTATTTTTTTGAAGTGTAATATTTTATCCCAAAGAGCATTGTATTATATGAGGTATAGAAAAAGCATGTTACACGGAAATGATAATGTCCTAGTATAGGGAAATAGAAATGTCCTACTAG
>CAYMJO010000037.1:0-9269 GCA_964391305.1 uncultured Candidatus Saccharibacteria bacterium
ATTGCTGTTAATTCTTTACCAAAAAACTTTTCGATCGTCCTCGGCGACAGTCCCAATTCAAGAATACTGCACCACTTAGGAAAAGTCATTACTAAATAAAAGTCGGCGAGTTTCTGTCTTTTTACAAATTACTGTAGAAAATAAAAATACCCGACCACTTTCGCGAAATTTCCAGTAAGTACAACGATGCCAAGCGCGATCAAAACTACTCCCGCAATTATATTGATAGCGCTGAAAACTCTCCTGCTCTTCATGATGAATTTCGACATCCACGTAGTAAAAAGCCCGACCAACAAAAATGGGAGCATTATGCCGGACGAATAAAACAGAAGAAGCAACGCTCCTGAAGCAGCAGAACCGCTAGCCGCCGCAAGGACGAAAATCGCGGCAAGCACAGGCCCGACACATGGCGTCCAGCCAATAGCAAACACAGCGCCGATTACTACCGCACTTAAAATTTTGAAAAATTTTCCTCTGCCTTCCCTATTGTCAGAAACTTTGATACCAATTCCTTTTTGCAAAAAAGGAATTTTTATTATGCCCAACACAACAAGTCCGAAAAGTATTATCAATGCGCCACCGACTCTTTCAATCCAAATTTGATAATAAATCAAGATCTCCGAAAAATATCCGAGAGCGGTTCCAGCCAGAACGAATACGACAGTAAAGCCAGCAATAAATGCAACGGTGTTCAGCAAAACGGATCGTCTAGCCTCTCTTGTCTTCTCTATCTCTAGCAAACCAACGCCGGCGATGTGAGACAGAAATGCGGGGATGAGAACTACGACACATGGGGTGATGAAGGATACTAAGCCAGCTATGAAGGCAACTGACAGTTCTATAGTAGATTCCATTATTCAAAAAATTACAAATTTTTTAAAAGGGGTTCTTCACAATCCACTCCTTATACATATTAGTCTTTTTCCAGACTTTCCATGGAATAGTCGGATGAACCGTCTTGCCGCCGAACTTGATCGCCCGAGCGATTGCCGGAATCGGATAACCGCCATAGGTATATGAGTTCGTGATCGTATACCAATTTTGCGCAGACACGGGAATTTTTCCCTTTCCAAAATAATTCTCCAAGCCCTTTCGAAGCTTGACCGCTTTTTCAGAAGCAACGTCCTGTTTCACAAAATCCTGATTGTAAGGTCCCTTGTAAATTCCGGAATACCACCAAAAAACCGGCTTTGGCTCCAAAGCTCTTGTCAGAAAACCAAATTTATTTTCATAGTCGCTCGCAGTCACTCGATCTCTGTAAGTATACAAAAATATCTTTTCAACATAATCCTGACTCAATAACCACGGCACTTTCTTCTGCAAATATTCTTTCTGCAAACCCCTACCAATTCCCCCTGAAGTCGAACATCCCATTTCGGTGATCCATATTTTGTCATTCGGCTTGTATTTTTTTATGACATCGTTGTAAAGACCGGTGAAGCCGTCCTCGAGCAGCATGTTATCTTTATTCGCGTTGTAGGCTCGACAGTAATAAGCATGCACCGCGAGTATATCAAACTTATCTCCGCTACCCTTGTACATGCGCTCTATGAAGTCCTTGTTTGGATACGATATGCCCGCGGTCAGAACGGTCGCGTCGGGATCTTCGCGCTTGATCCTATCATAAGCCGGTTCGAGAATTTTTTTGTACGCATCATAATTATTCGGCGTAAGAAAGCTCGCCGAATCAGGTTCGTTCCAGATCTGCCAATAGTTCACATATGGCTTGTAACGGCTCACAACAAATTCAACAAACCGGAGAAATCGGTCCATATCGGGAACATCAAAATCCCCATTCGCCGGTCCATAGGCTATCATGCCCACAACTTTGATGTCCATATCATGATACTTGCGCATGACATAATCGTAGCGCTTCATCCACGCGGTGTTGTCCTCTGTATCCAAAACCTCCGTATAAAAATGTTCACGCACCCATTTTGTATTGCTGTTTTTCAGAAAACTTTCCGTCTTGCCGTTGGCATCGAAGGCATCAAGCGACCAATGAACGTTCATACCAAGATCGGTCTTATAAACCGGCTTCACAACATCTTCAGCAAAAGAATTCCCCGGCAAAGAAATGATTGCCGCGAAAATAAACACGGCCAGCAAAAAAATTGAAACTAGTTTTCGCATAAAAATACAAAAAAATTAATGCCTGATACTCAAGCCTCAAGAAAGATTTAAGATATATATCTTAAACCTTTGATTTTTCATCATTCAGTCTTCCCAATATAATATCTTTCGGAAAAAATATCACACAGTTGTTCTATCCTCACGCCTTTTCACAACCTTCGCAAGTATAAGTAAAATTATTCCAATGGCAACGAATATTCCCCACGCGAGCAAATCATTGAATGTCAATTTTTTTATAAGGGAAGCAATAAGAGGAATTGCGAATTCACTCATAATACCCTGAAGCCATGCGATATTGACTCCTTGTATTTTCATTCCCGGGAGAACAGCCCGAGGCAAAAGACCAATGGAGAAATACGTGATAGCGGAAAACACAAATATGGTGACTGCCGGACTTAGTATAGACTTCCACGCGATCGAAAGTTGCCAACTCAATTTCTTTCTGTAAATCACCAAAAGCAAGATCATCAAAGCAACACAGGCCGCAATGGAAACATACATTGCGATTCTAATCAGTTTAACAACTCTCGGCGGATCCTGCAGCAATCTCAAGTAGAAAGGCGTTTTCGATCCTTTCATATCCGAAGCCTGCTTCGGAGCAACCCATTTTTGGAACTGTTCTTCATCTATGACATATTTGTTTGGTATCTGTCCAAAGCCTATGCCTGACGGGTTTTCTTTTTCAAACTGTTTCTGCATCTCCGCGAAAGAAAAACCGGCCGGTTTGCATTGTGTCTCTACAATCAGCTTCATATAGTCATCACTTGTCCCTTTCTCGCAGGTGGGAAGTTCTTCAAATTGCACGGCGGCGGCTTCCTCAAAAACTTTTTCAAATTTGCCTATGAACGGAGAGAGATCAAGCTCTATTGACAGAGGTTCTTTTCCATTCAACCATGCAAATCCAGAATCTATCGCCCCCTCTGCCTGCCTCTGAAGCCATTCTACGGTCACCGCGTCCTGCAGTGCTTCCGAAATTTTATTCGCGTACTCGGCACTAATAGGTGAACTCTCCCCTGAAAAAGATCCTTCTTGAAAATCTTTTTCAAAATCCTCAACATCGTCCCCGTCAATATCCCTGACATTCACCCTTGGGACCATATTGCCTCTCGGATCATCAGCCTCTGGAACTTCGCCTCCTCCAGGCATCATTTGAAAGGAAAGCCCCGAGAAAATCTCTGGAAGAACATAATCCTTCATCTTCACGTACGCATTATTTTCAACAAGCCAGCCTTTCCAAAATTTAGAGTTCAGAATAGTCAAATTTAAATTCACAAGTGTAACAGACAAAATAAGAAAGATCGCAAATAAAAATGCGAGCAGTCCTCCTAGACAGCCGTGCGGCTTCTTCACTTTTGGCTGATATAGTGATGGGATTTCTCTTTTTATTTTCATATTTTTAAAAAAAATAATTCTTCCTTTAGTATATCACAATGAAACTTCTGCTAAAACACAGGGAATACTCGCTAGAAAGGCATTCCCTAAAAAATATCATGTCAACTTTTACTCACAAAGATCTGCGGTGAAAGACCCCGCGATGGAAGTCTGACCATCGCCAAAGTCAAATTTAGCCCAGCCCGAAATTTTCTTATTCGTCTCATCGATCTTACTGATCACAATCTTAGACGACCACTCCACGTTGACGCTCATGGGAGTGCCATCTTCCTGTTCATAATGATAATATGAATGATATTCTTCAAACTCAACCTCTTCGTCAAGCTTCTTCTCAAAAGTTCCTTCCTTAAAAACCTTAGAGCTGAAATTGACCGCGCTGTTGTCAACCAAAACTCCGCACGGTTCATCGGGGGCAATGTTCGAAAAAGTCCAGCTGTATTCGTCTTCCCACTTGGTCACTTGCACCGCGGCAATCGTTACGTCTTTTCTATTTATTCTTCCGGCAATCGGGATGTCGGGAATACTTCCCTTATCGGTCGCAGAAGTCCAATTACCCTGCACTTCCTCCTCAATTTTGACCGTTTCCTCCTTCGGCTCTTCTTTAGGTGTTGTCCCGATCTTGCAACTGGCGCCGGCAACAAGAATAAAAACAAATACCATCGCCAGCGAAAGCAGTATTTTGCTTAAATGTTTTTTCATTATCTTTTTGTTCAATTCTTTTATAAAATTATAGCATTTTAAAAAAATTCTAAAAAACCTACTTCTTCCCCAACCTAAGATTCCTCATTTTCACATACAGCTTTGGCATTTTATTTTTCAATGTGTTTTTGGACGCGTTGAGAAGTTTTCGCTCCTGCTTCATCGCGATGTTTAACATCTTGAATGGCAAATATTTTGAAGACAAAGCTCTATCCAAACTTTTTTCACAAATTTTTCCAATACCTTTGGGAAGCTTGTAAATCGTTTTGTAGGTTTTTACAAGCGGACGAAAGTACAGAGAGAAAAACTCGACTTGAGATTCTGGATAATTTGGATTTTTCAGCAAAATGTCCTCCGTATAATTCACGGATGGCTTGAATAATTTATTTTTCAAAGACATCTTGTAAGCTTCGGTACCGGGAAATGGATAAAAAACGGGAGCCAAAGAACGTGTCGCCTTTATTTTTGCATTGAGTTTAACAGTATCCAAAGTCTCCCTCGGCGTTTCCATCGGACAGTTGATCATGTTGTACGCGAGCGTGCTAATACCATATTTTCTGCAAAGCGCAAACGCTTTCTTAATCTGGCTGTTTTTCATGTTTCGCCGAAGTACGCGCCGCCTAAATTCCTCGTTTCCGCTCTCAACGCCGAAATGCACACGATAGCATCCGGCTCCTTTCAGCAACTTTACTAATTCTTCGTCAACAGTTTCTGGATGCAAATTGCATCCGAAAGGCAATTTGATTTCTTTTTTATAAAGTTTTAAAAAATTTACGCACCAGTCTCTTGGCAAAGACAAATTGTTGTCCCAAAACGTTATGTACTTTATATACCTGTGATTTTTTAATAATTTTTTTAAATATTTAATAGAATTTTCGGGAGATCTGACTCTGTGATATTTGTTTTTGTTTGGATATAAATTTTTGACGGTATGGTTGCAACAATAAGTGCAGTTGAAAAAACATCCACGGGAAAGCATGACGCCCGCAGTATAAATTTTTGACGAAGTCAAATTCTTAAAATCAAATAAATCGAAGTCCGGCAAAGGAAGATCGTCAAGATTTTCAACGAGAGGCATTATCGGATTTTTCCTGATTCCGTCTTTAGTCTTCACCCAAATGCTCTTGATGTTGTCGTAAGGTTTTCCCGCTTCCATCGCGTCGCAAAGATCTCTCATCGGATATTCCGCTTCGCCGATGCAGACCATGTCAACGCCGGAAATTTTGAGAATTTCTTCAGGAAAAAGCGTCGCGTGATAGCTTCCGCAAATTATAGGAACGTCCATTTCTTTTTTTAAAAAAGGAATGTACTGCACGACATCTGGCAGATTATTCGTGCGAAGTGAAAAACTCACGAGGTCCGGCTTATGCTTTTTTACAGTGCTCAAAAACTCGTCCCGAGAAACCTTCTCCCTAAGATGATAAAGCTCGACATCATGTCCCGCTTCTTTCAGAACGCTGGAGACAGACGCAAGCCCTTCGGAATAAAATCCCCACTCCTCATCGCCGGCCTTCTTCTTGCCTTCGGGAAAGTCCGGATATATGAATAATACTTTCATGTCTTATATGTATAACGCGGATTGGAACGAATTATTACAATAAACCTATACTACAAAATCCTGCGAAAATTCACAAGCTTCAATCTAAAACCTCCACAATACAATTGATCTTGGAAATCTTCCATTCGCCTTTTTCGAGAATAAGATCGAAGTCCCACATGTTATCCATACCCTGCGGCTGGCCGAAGTCCGCCTGCACGCGAACACGGTAAGTCTCATCGCCGAAAGATTTTTCCGAAGCAATGGCAACTGCGCTCGGGCCGTCTTGAATGCAATAGCTCATCGGCACAAACGATGCATCGGTGAACTCTGCCGCGAGCTCGGGCGTGAGGTAAGTCTTCGCCTTGTCGTAATCGATCCTTGCGCCTGGAATCGTGCCAAGCGTCGCGTTCATGTAGAGCGTGACAACCTCGGATGGCGAGTTTGACGGAGACGGAGACGGAGTCAGAGTCGGCGTAGGCGTAGGCGTAGGCGTCGAAGTCGGAGTTTGAGTCGGCGTCGGTGTGGTTGCCGTACCGTTCTCATTCACGATCTTCTTCCCACATCCGGCGCCCGTTGCGAGAAGCAGAATACCAACAACCAAAAGCGAAAGCATAACCAAAAATGTTTTTTTGTTCTTTCTCATTCTTTGTAATTTTAGTTTTTAAAAAAGTATTTGTTCCAATTATATCATAAAAATAATTCAACTTCAAAATTTAAAAATTTATAACAATTCTTTTATTAATTACTCCTAAATAATAAATAAATTCAGCCGCAAATTTATGAAATCAACTTAGTCCACTACAAAAAGCCAGCTTCTTTTAAAAAGCTGGCTTACAATTGCTTAAACTTCCCGGCTGATCCCCTTTACTCCAAATCAAACAAACTCAAATCCGCAGCCACGTAGAGATAGCCTACTTTGCCATCGGCATTAACTTGATAAGCCATGACACGCCCGTTTGACGCGATGCCTATGATATCATCCTCGAAACCTTTCCCTATGTTGACCTTGAGCTTCTTGACCGCTTGCTGGTCTTGAGAGAAATTGAACGTATCAACATCGTAGGTATAGCCTTTGAAATTTTCCATCGCCTGTGCTTTGGGAATATCCCCGCAACACTCGCTAGCTTCGACAATGTAATTCACCGTATCGGCAAGCATGTTCTCCGCCTTTTTGTAATTTTTCGCATTCACCGCTTCTTCAAACGCCGTCAATCTCCCATCTTCGGTCGCCGTTGCCGTCGGAACCGGTGTTGCCGTTTCTATCGGCGTCGGAGTAACCGTTGCCGTCGGAGTTAGAACAGAAGTCACAGTCTCCGCCGGTGTCGGAGTCACCTCCGACTTTTTGCCTATCCACGTATCGCATCCAGCGCCAGCCGCGAGAAGTAAAACGCCGGCAACAAGAAGAGACATGAGAACCAAAAATTTTCCTTTGTATTGTTTCATTTTTTTATGAATAAATTTTTAAAAATCCAAACTGGCATATTTTATATTCGACCTCCATCTCATGGTAAACTTATAATTTATCAACCACGGTAATGCCAACGCCGTTTCTCTTTCTTGAGCTGAAGGCGAAGAAACGCGGCCATGGACGTATTCTGCCGGATGGTTCAAAAGACACGACCTGCGACCCGTTTTTACCAACTGGGGCAGTTAAAATCTCATCAACACCATCGCCATCAATATCACCCGCCGTGTTTACGAAATTTCCATGAACGCTCCTATTGTAAGCCCACCAGAAATTTTTGCGCCGGCCATGCTTGTCAAAAACATTGACCTGCGCGCTTCCCCCGTTGGCCGTCGTATATATACGTTCCCCTATGCCGGAAGCCATAAGCCCATCCCTGACACCTCCGCCATAAGCGGCAATGATCTTCTTTGGAGTTCCGCCAACGGTGTAGATATATACATAAGGAGAAGATGGACCTTGATAAGGACTAACCAAAATCTCATCGGCGCCGCTATCATATTGGAAAGTTCCAAGATTACAGCCTACATTTCCGTATGGTGCTTTGAACTGACCGATCATTTTCCAATTGTTTATACCCCTCGCATTTTTATACACGCGCACGACCGGCGCATTGCCGCCAGTAAGACAGGTTGCAATATCATCATCGAAATCATCATTATCGAAATCGCCTACCGTCACGCTGATTCCGCTGTTGTTTTTCTTATCAAAAACAAACATCTGACCCTTTAAAACCCTATTGCCTCTTTCGTCAATCTTGAAAATCCTAATCATTGGACCTCCACCGGCACGAGCATAGATTGCCACTTGGTTTTTGATGCCTTTGCTTTCCCCATCAATAGCTACAACACCAGCGCCTCCACGATAACTCGATGGAAACAAACCTCTCATTAATGGTCCTCTAGCGTTTCCCTTCCTGTCATAGATTTGCAGTTTGGTGTCTTCTCCAGATCCAGTAACGGCAATAATTTTAGGATCGGCTTTTACTATAGTGAACGACCATGAAGCCGAACCGGAATTGCCATGCAGGTCAGAGGCGCTTGCCGAAATTTCAACTTTTTTTCCGTAAGCAAAACTATTATCAGGATCAATATTAATACTATAACCATTGTCGATGGCAGATATAGAGCCGCTGTACCCCGATTTGAAAGATCCCCGAGAAATAGCATCTTTGCCGTTTACAGTAACTTTGATGCTTCCCTTGTTTATACCAGAACCGTTATCCTTTACCTTGAAATTGATATCTGTTTTTTTTGATATATTGGAAGAATGGTTGCTTGGGTTTTGATCTGAAAAAGAAGGCAAATTACTATCAGCGCATTCCGGCGTAACTTCAGCATCACTGCTGCATGCTCCGCCCTGATCCATCTCCACGGACTGCAGAGCGTCTCTCACTTCCCCGCAATCGCTGCTGCCAGATCCGTACAGATCGCTGCACGCGGAATTGATTGCCGTGTAAGCGCCGTTGAAATCTGTACTAGAAGTGAAATAGCTCGTGACTGCTCTATAATATATTCTTTCCTCCTTGTCACGCCCTATGGCATCAACCGTACATCCGTTGTGTGTTCCACCCACCGCCATGAGATACGCCGCGTGGGACGGAACGGTACTGTTGATATGAACTCCTCCGCCATCGGAAGTCCCGCAATAAAACCCAGGACTGTAGAAGCTGTCGGGATAACCTTCGCCCGTTACACCATTAGTAATGCTATCGGGGTCTTTAATACTCCTTAGAGGACTATCCAGCCCAGCAACACTTATAGATGCTCCCATAAGCCAATCATTGGTACTATTCCTGTAAAACTCGACTGCTTCGCCCGTAATATCCGCGTACCCTTCATTCAACGCCCCAGACTCGTATGAATAAGTAAGGCCGCCGGAAATGCCATATTCGACTACCGCATGACCGTACTCATGAGCGACAATATCTGTATGAACAAGTCCGTCGCAAAAATTTATTGAAAATCCATCGAAGAAAGCGTTGGGACAACCAGACCATACGGGATCGATATAATTGTAGCCACCGGTATTTGCCGCGGC
>CAYMJO010000038.1:0-8532 GCA_964391305.1 uncultured Candidatus Saccharibacteria bacterium
GGTGATGTCGAATATTTCTTCATTAAACAGGTAAAAATCAGGCACGGAAATGCCATGCAAGAGAAATGTGAACCCAAAAACATAAAAAGCCAGGGCAATGAAAAAAATTCTCGCGTCCTTGCGCTTTTCATAAGCGCGATACGCGGTCAGGCAGGCGTAAAACGCAAGTATGGCGATAAGAGTCAGTACTGCGGTATGAACGCTATGGCTGTGAAAAGACAAACTGCCAAGCCAAGTCTGGCGCAGAAATGCAAAGCCTAAAAATGGTACAATAAAAGAGAGAAAAGCGATGGTGGTTATTCTTATTGTTTCCTTTTTCATATTGATATAATTATACTAAATCAGCCCTAAAAAGCAAAGTATGCGCCAATTCCCAATTGCAATTGGGCTCGCCCCGGGCTTGTCGAACGGGCTATTTCTTGCTATATTTAGACAATAAACCGCGCCAGCGCTCGGCATTGGCGGTTACCATGGCGGAGTGCAGAGAATTAAACGGATTTCGCGAAACTGTGCCGGAATATGTAAAAGATTATGTCCCCGTTAATCAATATATGAAATAATTTAAAAATATGAAAAAAAACAACAAACTCGTTCCCAATAATAGTTTCACCGAATTTTTGCTTTATACTACGCCTAATGGCAAGGTAAAAGTGGAGATTTTTTTGCGCAATGAAAATATCTGGCTTACTCAGAAAAGAATAGCTGAGCTTTTTAACATTGGCATTCCAGCTGTCAATAAACACTTGACCAATATTTTTGAAAGCGGGGAGTTGGATGAAAAATCAGTTATTTCCATTTTGGAAATAACTGCCGAAGATGGTAAGAGTTACAAAACAAAATTTTACAATCTTGACGCTATTATTTCCGTTGGTTATCGTGTAAATAGCGCGCAAGCGACACAATTCCGCATTTGGGCGACGGAAAGATTAAAAGAGTATATTATTAAAGGCTTTACAATGGATGACGAGCGGCTGAAAACCCCCAACTACACTTTTGGCCAAGATTACTTTGAAGAGCAATTGGCTCGTATCGCGGATATTCGTAGCAGTGAGCGCAGGTTTTACCAAAAAATCACCGATATCTATGCGCAGTGCAGTGTGGATTATGATAAAAATAGTGTTGAAGCTCAGAATTTTTTTGCCATTGTGCAGAATAAATTACACTTTGCTATTTCAGGTAGCACCGCTAAGAATAAAAAATATTATGCTTGATCAAACTACAAAACGAAAGCTAGACTCCGCCCGACAAATTCTTGTCGGCAAAGTTCCTGATCCAAAAGCACAAGTTGAGCGTGCATTAAACGGCCAATTGAGCGGAGTATAGAATTTACAGGCAAAGCTGACGAATGGAAATATAATGATAAATATGTAGATGAAAATGACGGATATAAGCATAGTAAGCGGTTAAACATGATGAATAAAATGTTGATATTGTCAAAAAAATCGCGGACGCTCTTGGCGTTTCGCTTGATGATTTAATAAAGTAGAAATATGAACAATTTATTTTCAAATCCAATGCTTATATCAATCCTCGCCGCAGGAGTGTTTTTGATACTTGCCCTTCTATACTTATTTTTGCACAGGAGCAGCCGTCAATTCACCAGGCCAGACAAATTCGAGGAATTATACAAAAAAATTAGCGAAGATATTAAGTACTCCGTAACGCCAAAATTCGTGGAGCTATCCCTTGGTGTAAATGATCTTGTTGATTTGGCAGTGGAGGTCTGGCGTATGGAACAGCGTGTAGCAAAATCTGCTTCAAGTTTGCCAGAGAATCAGCTTAAAGGACTGGAGAACTCTATACAAAAATTAAAGCGCTACCTTGAAAAATACGATATTGAGATCGTGGACTATAAGAATCAGAAATATAACGAGGGACTTAATCTCGATATCCTGTCCGTGGAAAAAGACCCAACACTCCCAGAGCCGATGATAAAGGAAACTGTCGAGCCTACGATAATGCTCAAAGGTCAGGTCGTTCGCAAGGCAAAGATAATCCTACTTAGCAATCATTAATTTATTACTATGGCCAACCAACAAAACATTCAAATAGGGATCGATCTTGGCACAACGAATTCGTCCGTTGCCATAAATCTCAATGGCAACATTGAAATCGTTAAGAAGCCGGGAGGCGTAGAGTATACGCCGTCCGTCTTTGGTTTCGACAAGGCCAAGAACAAGGTGGTTGGCCAGAAGGCTTATGAAAGTTTCTACAAAGATGCATCGAAAGAAGAGATCAAAAACTACAAGCCCGAAGTTAAGAGATTGATGGGTACGTCAGAGAAATTTCGTTTCGAGAGGGCTAATATAGAAATGGGGCCGGAAGAAATCTCAGCCGAAATCCTTAAGAGCCTGAAAGAGGACATTCTAAGAAAATATCCTGATTTTAACACCGTAGCCGCCGTGATCACGGTTCCGGCCGCCTTTTCAGTACTGCAATCGGAGGCGACCAAACGAGCTGGTAATCTTGCTGGATTTAAACACGTGGTATTACTGCAAGAACCTATCGCCGCCGCTATCGCTTATGGCTTCACAAACACCAAGAATGAAAACTGGCTCATTTACGATTTTGGTGGCGGCACATTTGATGTCGCATTGATTGCTTCAAAAGATAGAGCACTTTCGGTACTCGGTCACAATGGTGATAATTTCCTTGGTGGTAAAAACTTTGACTTGGAAATTGTCGACAAGGTGATCGTTCCAAAGATTTTAGAGAAGTTTTCGATTAATAATTTCAATAGAGGCAATGAAAAATATCGGAGTGTTTTCTCTCAATTAAAATTCTTTGCCGAGACAGCCAAGATAGAACTTTCCGAATACGCAAAGATTTCAATCGTAGTAGAAAATGTCGGTAAGGACGACGAAAACAAAGAGATTTTCGTCACGATTGAATTTACAAGAAAAGAATTTGAAAAGCTGATCAAGCCGATGGTTGATCGTACGATAGAGCTTTCAAAAGAAACCTTGAAGGATGCTGGGATTAAAAGCAGTTCCGTTGCAAAGGTGATCCTTGTCGGCGGACCGACCCAGATTCCTTATATTCGAGAAAGAATAGAAAGCGATCTCAAAATCACTGCAGATGCTACTGTTGATCCGCTCACTGTAGTTGCTAGAGGTGCATGCGTGTTCGGAATCGGCCAAAAGATTCCAAAGGAACTTATAGAAAATGACTGGCAGAAGCTCAAGAAAGGCACACTATCAATTGCCCTCCACTATGAATCTATGACTTCCGACACGGAAGAAACTGTTAGCGGTGTCATTGATGATCTGAAAGATGTAGAGGATGAATTTTATATCCAAATCCAGTCGGACAGTGGATTTTATAACGGCTCAAAGATCAAGTTAAAAGGCGGTAAATTCTTTGATACGGTTGCACTCGAACCTAACAAACAAAACGCTTACTGGCTTTATCTTTTCGACAAAGATGGTAATTCCGTTCCTATTGATCCCGATTCATTCACCATCACACATGGATTATCAGTGTCTGGTGCTCCCTTGCCGCACTCAGTCGGAGTAATTGTGGCTAAAAAGGATCACATACGGAATATCGCGGCAAATGTTTGTGAAAGGATTTTTGATAAAGGATCCATACTGCCAATCAAAGAAGTTCTTACCGATTACAAGACTTCAAGAAAATTAAAAAAGGGTGAAGAAAACAAATTAGACATTACTTTAGTTGAGGGTAAATCGGAGATTCCTGATCGCAATACTTATCTTTGCGAGCTTGGCATTAACGGCAAAGATTTGCCGCACGATCTACCAGAAGGCACTCCTTTGGAATTGAGCGTCGAAATGAACGAGTCGCGCGAAGTTCATGTAACCGCTTATATTCCCTTGATCGACCTTACTCTCAAGGCTCGATCCACAGCACAGGATGAAAATCTTGAAGTAAAAACCATAGAATATGATCTAAAGATTCAGACAGAGAGAGCTCAGTCGGTTTCCGAGACTTCCTCTACTGAAGAAAAAAATAAACTTAACAACACCATCAATGCTGTAGCCAGCAGTTTGAGAAGTGCTCATGTCGATGAGGACGAAAAACGTAAAGCTAACAAACAGCTGAAAGATTTGAAGATGGCGCTTGATCAGCTCGAAAAAGAAAAGGAAATGCCCCAACTACTTAAAGAGTTTAAGGAGGCTACAGAAGGAACCCAAAATATCATCACCGAACTAGGTGATGATAAAGATAAGGTCAAACACGAGGAACATCTTGCAAAAATGAAGGAGGAGGGAGAAAAGGCCATAGCAGAAAATGACAAAACTCTCTTAATCCGAGTCAACGAGCAAATCAAAGAGCTTGGTGCGAAGGCATTATTTTCCAATCCAGCAACATGGGTATACCAGTTCCGCCAGATCACCGACGGCAATAAAAAATTTATTAATGAAAAGGAAGCTGATTACTACACCGAAAAAGGAAAGCGTGCGATAGAGCTTGGCGATGTCGATGAGTTAAAGCGTTGTGTACATAATTTATTATTACTGCTCCCGTCCGATGAGCAGGAAACAATGAGAAATAATCTTTCAGGCATTACACGATAAATATATGTCAACCACACTAAAAAATAATGCTTATCATATCCTCGGACTGGACACTTCGGCCAGCGAGAGGGGTATTCTTAAACGATCGAAGGAAATCGTTAATCGACTAAGGGTTGATGATACTCCTGACTACGATCTAGACATCGGAGTGTTTGAAGGTTTCCGGACAGAGGACGCTGTAAAAGATGCTTTGCAAAGACTCCAGGCGCCCAAGAAACGAATCAAAGAATACTTCTTTTGGTTTCAGATCGCAGACGGGGTCGATGAGCAAGTACTAGGACTCCTTAAACTCAAAGACTATCTCAATGCTATTCGAACTTGGCAAAATGTGTCTGAGGGTCAAAGCACGAAATCTTTCTTTTACAAAAAGAATCTCGCTATTCTTTATTGTCTCGCCCTCTCAACTAGCGACAACAAAGAATACCTACAAAACTCTTTAGAGGCGTGGAAAGAACTCGTCGACTCGGATAAATTCTGGGCGTCTTTTTCTAAGGTCTACAAGCTACACGATGAGCAAACAGCCAGTGAGGATATTATTTCTGACTTCAAAAAGCATGTAGTGGAGTACCTATCTGACATATATACGGAATTGCATCATCTCCACAAACACAGTGATTATCTTAATGAATTTCAAAAGGTTTTTTCCGCAAAAGGAGAAAAGATAGAAAAGAGTGTTTTGGGACCGGCTTATCAAGCTATTGGTGGTGCGGTTGAAAAATTGGAAAAGATGAAAGTTAGTGCAGACGGAACTCTTGATAAGGAAGAGAAGAAAACCATAAAAGAGCTGATCGGATCAATCCAATCAGAATTAAATAAATTGATTGATCTTGGATTGTATAACGATAGCAAAACAAAGGTAATGCGAGATAGGGCGGCAACTGCAATAAGAAGTCTTAGCATAGATTTGCATAATGATTTAAACGAAACCGAGATAGCACTAGGACTGGCTAAAATCGCAGGGGAAATTTCCGGCACGGAAAGTTCCAAGAATAAAGTCCAAGCCGATGTTGCGACATTGCAAGGAAATCTTGAATATAAAGCAAAGGAAGATAAATTCAATAAGATTATTGAGCCAATTATTGCAGATATGAAGTCGGGTAAAGCCGAAAAAGCAATAACTAAGATTAACGAATACATCTACAACAAGGACACCGACGAAGAGTTAAATAAAATATTGCGTGAATTGAAGAGTACACTCGAAGAGCGTATGGCTCAACACGGTAAGCCGATTAGCAAAGCACCGTCCCTCTTTTCAATCAACGGGGTTGGCACCAAAATTTATGGTGATACCCTATATTTTGTTGTGTTGTTTATTCCAGTTTGCCCAATTTCAAGATATTCTTTAATTGATAATGGTGATAACAGCTATAACTTTCTTGGCAAACTGGAATTGAAACAGTGGCAAAGATACTGGCGGTATGGCTTTTTCGGCGTAATCGCGATTTGGATTTTAAGTTCCCTCTAAAAATATGTCCGAACATTTAGATTTTCAAACAGATTTTTTAGACAAAAATACCCTTCCGAAAAAGGGAGCTTCAGTGCGCAAACCCAACATGTCCGATGAGGAAGGTGGCACCACAAAGTATAACTGGAAGAAAATTTTGATAATTGGCGGGATTATATTGTTTTTTGGCTGGGTCATATTCTCGGATAGCGGGAGCTCAACTTCAAATTCAACCCATTCGCCTACGACCAACAGTAATAATCTCCTTACTGGGAGTGGGCAAACTTTCAGCTGTTCAAATTATAACTACGACAGAGCAATTGCATTGCAACCAAATTCGGGCACTGTAGCACAATTGAATTCAGAGTCTACAGCATTAGATGCGCGAGCTAGTGCAATAAAGTCAGAACAATCACGAGTCGATAATATGTACGTTGATGAATACGACCAAGATTCTTTAGATGTATATAATGCGGCAGTCGATAGCTTTAATTTAAAAAATAATAGACTTAAGTCCGATATAACTAGCTGGAATTCAAGAAATGATGCATATAATAGGCAGATCGATACATATAACAACTTTTTAGATACAAATTGCACGCCACAATAATATATGTCAACACCAACTAAACCAATTCTACACAACGGATTCAAAGTGAGAGATGATCTCACGATTAAGGGTCGCATTGAGCGCATATTTTTTACAGAAGTTTATGAACTTTCTGATGGAAAATATTTATACCTCTTCACCAATATACGACCAGAGGAAGTTATTGACCGAGGAAATAAATACGATTTAGTGACGATTGACCATGAGAGTAAAAAATACCTTGGCGTGATCATCAATGTACACTCACATGAAAAAATAACCGACATTATTGATAGTCTTACCACATTACGAGGTTTTGATTGTGTGGCCGGTATGCAGGGATTGAAAGCTCTTTTGATTAGTGAGGTCATAGAACCATTGAAGAATCCAGAGAAATTTTTGAAATTCAAACTCTCTATCCCAAATGGCATATTACTTTACGGCCCTCCGGGATGCGGAAAAACCTTTATTGTTAAGAAGTTAGCTGAAGAATTAGGATACAATTTCTTTGAGCTCAATCCTTCGTCGGTGGCTACACCTTGGGTTCACGGTGCTGTAGGTAATATTGCGAAAGTATTTGAGATGGCGAAGATGCAAGCCCCAGCAATTATTTTTATCGATGAGATTGAAGGGCTTATACCAAAGAGGGAAGAGCTGACCTCCTCGGCTGATATTAAAAAGGAAGAGATAAATGAATTTTTACTTCAACTTAACAACGCCGGAGCAAATAAAATTCTAGTTGTTGGAGCAACAAATAGGCCTCACATGATTGATACTGCCATTATGAGATCCGGCAGAATGGATAAGCGAATCTTTGTGGGGCCTCCAGATTTTGAGGCAAGAAAAGATATGTTTAGGATTTTTCTCTCTGGACGGCCGTACGATAAAGACATTAACTTTGACGAGTTGGCAAAAAAGACTGAATTCTACGTTGGTTCGGACATTGAGCTTATCGTCACGCAAGCCGCTCGTCTAGCCGTTGCTAAAGATAAGAGTTTTATCGATGAACAGATGCTCTTAGAGGCTACGAATAAATTCCAGCCATCCATATCAAAAGAAGAGCTTGCCTACTATGACAAGTTTACAAATTTGGAACGATCGTAACTAATCACGAAAGATGGTCACCACAGAACAATTAAACTATAGGATTCTGTTTTCAAAGATTGCGGCCATTGCGCTTTTGGTTGCCGTAATTCCAATCTGGCCATATTTTTTATACCAATTTCTCAAGCTCGTCGTATTTGGTGCAGCCGCTTTTTCTGTCTATCTCTACCATAAAGAAAAAAATACGCGGTGGATGATAATAATGATAGTAATTGGAATAATTTTTAATCCGATTAATCCTCTTTATTTCGGACACTTCCTTTGGTCTATTATAGATTTGATTGTTGCAGTGGTATTCTTTAAGTCGCCCAAGGTGGCGCGCCAGTGAAATTGGCATAGCATCCAATTCCGTCTCTCTGCAAAAAAGTTTTGGGGGCGAAATGGGAAATGGATCAGGTACCTTTTCCGCTCGGAATTATCAAAGGGAAATCAAAGCGGTCAAAATATCCTTTGTTTTTTAAAACCAACACTGCGAGTGAAATGATATATTCGCGCTCGCCTTGGGTCGTGTTGCCCCGCTTTTTCAATTATGGTACAATAAAAGCGTAAAAAATAAATCATTCTTATGCCAACAGCGCAAAAATCGCTTGGAAGGGGATTGGGATCTCTTTTGGGCGTAAAAACAAATTCAGGACAGCCGATCAAACAGGCTTATCCGGAGGTACCGGGAAACGGCGCGCTGTTTATTTCCATTGATAAAATCAGGCGCAATCCATATCAGCCGCGCGAAACATTTGATCCGGAAAAATTAGAAGAACTAGCTGATTCAATCCGCGTGCACGGAATCATTGAGCCTTTGATCGCGTCAAAAGACGGTGACGGATCTTATGAATTGATTTCAGGAGAAAGGCGTTTGC
>CAYMJO010000039.1:0-8461 GCA_964391305.1 uncultured Candidatus Saccharibacteria bacterium
GGCCTCACCCCAAATGAGGCTTTAATCAGAGTGCAAAATGTGTGTACCTAAAACAAGAATTAAGTGGTGATTATTCGAATCTTTCTTTTGATCAAGCTTTGCCATGCAAGAATTGTCATTCCTATCAACCATTATCCAATAATAGACAGACTAGTGAATATCAAATAGAACAATTGAGGGATTAAAATGCTTAAATTATATAAAGAACATCCAGAATTTGACGAATTTACTAAATTTGATACAAAAACAGGCAAGCTTGTTTCTATAACGGGAGAAGAATTTAAGGCGTTTTTGCCAGAGGATTTTTCTACAGAAATGGCTTCAGAGGAACCAATACAAAAGATAGAAACCGAGGATGCAACGATTTTCATGGGAGAAACTTCTGGAACACACACAAAATTTCCAAGAAGGATTTATTTTCAGATAACCAGAAATTGTAATCTTGAATGTAGCTATTGTTTCATTAAAGCGAAAAAGGGTGCGCCTGATGTTCCAACTAAAAGTATCTTTGAAATAGCGGAGTTCATGGGGCAATATGGTTTATTGGAAGTTAGATTAACTGGTGGAGAGCCGACGATACACCCAGATTTTTTTGATATAGTGCACAAGTTTAAACAAGAAGGAATCTATGTTTCTGTTGCTACCAATGGACTTTGGGGGAGGAAGATGAGAGATGAGTTGTCTAAGGAGGAGCATCTTTGGATTATCTGTTCCATAGACGGTCCTAAGGAAATTCATGAGAGATATCGCCCGGGGACTTTTAATAAGATAATGGAAAATTTGAAGACATTGAAAAATAGAAATCCTTCAGTGAGAATAAGGCTGACCACAGTTCTTACTAGGGAAAATATGAATCATATTTATGATCTTGGAGCTGTGTGCCAAGCAGTTGATGCAGAAAGTATAACAGTAATACCGTTGAGGCCCCAAGTTAGGGATCCAAATATGGTTCATCAAATGGTTAAGGGGTGTGAATTCAAGCGTGTTATTGAAGATCTAATCAGAGCAACTGAAGACTATGGGATCGAATTCACAACAACAATGGAGACTAACTACAAAGACAAAATTTTCAAAGACCCAATTGTGAGAAAAAGATCTTCTTGTGCCGCTGGAAGGGAGGCGACAAACCTCGATTATAATGCAGCAGTAGAGGAATTTCAACTTTATGCATGTTCTTATTCACCAGCGGCTGATCTAGAAGCCTTGCCCGTTATAAGATCCCCTTTTTTAGCAGGTACTTTTCACGTAGGAAATATTTCTAAATTTCTGGATATATGGAGAGATGATATTGCGTGGCAATTATTTAGAGACTTAAGTATAAGATCAGAAGTATGCCAAGTTTGTAAGTATTTGAAAGGGCATCAATGCACAGGTTCATGTCCAATACAAAATGTAGATCTTACAAAAATTAACGTTAGCAACAGTGTATTGGAACAGTTGGCAAAACAAATTAGGGGTACAAGTGAATGGTATTGTTATCAAACACTAGACAAATAAAAGTGGTTTTAATTCAGCCACCTAGCAATTGTGTAGAAGATGATAGATTGGAACCGCCTTTAGGTCTTCTTTATATAGCAGCTGTATTAAAAAAGGATACTAGATTAGATGTGGAACTACATGATATGAGCGGCCACAGAACAGAAACAGAGATTGATGCAGCGATTGAAAAAATTCCAGAAGCAGATGCTTATGGAATATCAGTAGTTTGCTCCACGCATAAATATGCTGCAAGAATTACCAAACAAGCAAGGAGGTTGAGACCGGATGCCTTTATTGTTGCAGGAGGTCCAAATCCATCTGCTGTTCCCGAAAGAACATTGAGTGATCTTGATCTGGATTCTGTTGTTGTGGGAGAAGGAGAAGATGTATTCTACGATCTCATCCTGCAAAAATTCTCTGGATCTGGAGTTTTTAAAATCGTCAACGGCGTTGGGAGGTTAGACATTGATACGTATCCTTTTCCAGCTAGAGACCTAGTTGACATGTCCACTTATACTAAAAAACTGAATGACAGTCCTAGTGTGCCTATGCTATCATCTAGAGGTTGCCCTAATCATTGTGTTCATTGTAATTCAGTTGTGATGGGTGGAGGCAGTAAAGGAGCAAGGTATAGATCGATTGATAATTTGTTAGCTGAAATTAAACAAATAAAGCCCTATACTCACATTAGGTTCATAGATGATAATTTTACAGCCAATCCATCTATTAAGGAATTATTAAAGGCAATAAGTAGAGTTGGAGTTACCTTCAGAGTTTTTGGAAGGCTGGATGATTTAGATGAGGAGCTATGCGGTTTGTTGCGCGATGCAGGATGTGTACATATATCTGTAGGTTTGGAATCATTAAACCCCGATAATTTAAGAGTAATAGGTAAAGCTAAACTAGTCGGAAAGTATGATAATATACAGATGATCAAAAACTACGGACTTACTGTAAGGGCATCATTTATGGTTGGTCTGCCTTATGATACAGATGATAATATATCATACTATTTCCAACAAGCAGCTCAACTCCCGTTTGATGAATTTGAAATTTATCCGTTGATCCCATTTCCGGGCACACCGCTTGCTTTACATCCTGAAAAATTTGGTTATGAAATTACTGATTCAGATTTTACAGATTATGTTCTTGTTGGGAAAAATCGCAGTACTACGTTTGCGTTGACGCATAAGAATTTTTCAACAAACCAAATAAAAGAATGGAGAGAAAAGGCGGGGGATTTATTAAAGCAAGGAGGTAAATGTTATATGAGAGAAAGCAAACTTGCTAGATAGATAGTTAAGCTCTGCGATGGATACTTTCTCTGTTTTACTAATACCTTATGAATCTCTGCTAGTATTTGGAATATGCCTGGTGTGATTTTTATGCCAGAGCGTGGCCTAGCGGCTTAGGGCGTCCCGCCTCGGCGGGAAGGCCGTGGGTTCGAAATGTTTTTACAATCCCGATTTGGATTTACATCGGAGCGTGGCCTAGCGGCTTAGGGCGCTGCCTTCGGGAGGCAGAGGTCGTGGGTTCAAATCCCACCGCTCCGACTGCGTCAGAAGCTAAAAAGTTTATACCAATCTTAAATAACAACAATATGATGGAAAAGCCGTCTCAACCAGAACAAGAGTTTAAAGTTCTTCTTAGTTTTGAAAAATTTACTTCCCGCATGTTTCCAGATAATCCAGAAGACCGAATGCCCAAGTATGGCAATTTTGTGTTGTATTTTTCAACGGGAAATATTGCGGAAAGTTTCAGAAAGAATGAACATTATCTAAAATTTGAAAAAGAACATTTTGATTTAGCAGATAAGCTTAAAGTAGGGATTGGTAATATAAAATCCGATGAGAACTATTTTAGAAACTTGAAACAATTTGAAGAAGATCTTTATGAAGCATACAGAATAATGAGGGGTTATGGTGCTGTAGATCAGCAACTTTTTAGTTAATATTTTTGAACCCCGCGCCATCTGTCATTTAATGGCGGCTATACGCGATGTCTATTATTAAAAAGAGAATTGCCAATTATGCTTTTGGATGATGAAAGTTTTTTGTTTATATCAAAGCTGGGAATATAAAACTCTGTCTCTGCGTCTTTAAAAAAATCATGATGTTGTTTGCTTTGGTTGACCGGACAGAAGCTAAAATTAGTTGAAGATTGTAAATTATAGGGTTATACTACTTAGATTAGATAAAAGAGGTTGGAAAGAACGGGCGAAAACCTGTTTGTTTCCCTTGGCAGATTTATCCATCTATTCGAGAAGGCAAATTGCAAGCGGGTTTGCGCTTGCTGTCCAATTACAATCTCATGGATGAAAAAGACGAAATAAAATCGAAGATCAACATAGTTGAGCTCGTTCAAGAATACGTTCCGCTCAAAAAAGCCGGCGCGAATTTTAAAGCCGTGTGTCCATTCCATCAGGAAAAGACGCCGTCTTTCATGGTTAGCGAATCAAAGCAGATATGGCATTGCTTCGGTTGCGGCAAGGGCGGAGATATTTTTACATTTTTGATGGAAAGAGATGGCATGGAATTCCCCGAAGCCCTGCGCGTCCTTGCGAAAAAAGCTGGAGTCAGTCTTAAACCGCGCAACCCAAAGCTCGCAAGCGTGCGCAATAAGCTTTATGAAATAAACAACCTCGCCGCGAAATATTTTCACAAGGCGTTGCTTGAAAGCAGATCCGGCGAGATCGCGAGAAAATATCTTTCCAAAAGGGATTTTAGTGAAGATGCGATCAAAAAATTTCTTATCGGATATTCTCCTGATTCGTGGGATATCACGAGCGGATTTTTAAAAAAGAAAGGATACACCGAACTGGAAATTTTCAAAGCGGGGCTTACCGTGAAAAAAGATTTAGGCGGATATTACGATCGCTTTCGCGGCCGTCTCATGTTTCCGATCAAAAATTTGCACGGCGATGTCATAGGATTTGGAGCGCGGACTTTGAAACGAGATGAACAAAAGGCGAAGTACGTCAACACGGCGGAGACCGAAATTTATAACAAAAGCTGGACGCTTTACGGCCTGCACGACGCGCGCGGCGAGATCCGCAAAAAGGAGATTGCCGTGATTGTTGAGGGATACACAGATGTCATTTCGTCTCACATGGCGGGCGTTTCCAATGTTGTTGCGTCTTCTGGCACGGCGCTCACCAAAGGACATCTTGAACTTTTGAAGAGATACACGGACAGGCTTGCGTTGGCTTTTGATATGGATGTTGCGGGAGATATGGCGACCAGACGCGGTATTGATCTTGCCCTTTCGCATGGATTCTCCGTTTCTGTTGTAAAGCTTCCCGATGGAAAAGATCCCGCGGATGTTGTCGCTGAAGATGTTGGGATATGGGAAAAATGCATCAAAAATGCCCAGCCGATAATGAAGTATTTTTTTGAAAAAGCTTTTTTGAAGAAAAACTTGTCGAATGCCGAGCACAAGAAACAAATTGCGAAAGAGCTCCTTCCTATTATCAGAAATATTTCGGACGATATAGAGCAGTCTCATTATATACAGAAACTCGCAGAGGAGCTTTCCGTTCCTGAAAATATTCTTATCGACGCTGTAAACAAAATACGTGGTTCGAAAGATCAGAAAAGATCGAATGTTGAGGTTGTAAAGAGCGCTGAATCCCGCGGTGATTCCGTCGAGATGCGCTTTCTCGGATTGATTCTCAAACAGCCTTCCGAAATGGAGTATGTTCTTGACAATTTTGACATGGATTATCTCTTTGAAAAGGAATTACGCAGGCTTTACATTTTTATAAAAAACTTTTATAATACTCACGGAGAATTTTCGTCAGAGAATTTGGAAAAAGAAATAAAAAGAACATCAAATGAAAGGGTGGAGCTAGTGCCATTTCTTCTTTTAGCTGTTGAAAAAGATTTTAATTATTCGGACACTGAAATGATTTCAAAAGAGATAAAGATTTGCATAAGCCATCTCAAAAGAAGATTTTTAAAAAAGAGATTAGCGGAGTTGAACAAAGAAATTGCTCAAGCGGAAAGTGTGAAGGATGTTAAAATGGTGAAGGAAATTTCCGAAGAGTTCACTCGTCTGTCAATGGAACTTGGTAAAATGTTCTAATCATTCCAATCTTTGCTTTTAAAAAAATTAACTAGAACCCGCGTGTGCGGGCATGTAGATGGAATGACTAGAACATTTATATTATATGTCAAAAAAAAAGGCTAAAAAACGTCGGGCGAAGCGAAAATCCAAGTTCAAGTCTAAGCGGAAGAAAATCAGTAGGAGTCCTGTCTGGAGAAAAAAAGCGAAAAAGTCCAGACGCAGGAGATTTTCTTCGAGAAAGCCAAGACCCGTTAAGAAAGGGCGTCGTGGAAGGAAGAGAAGAGCGGTGAGGAAATCCGTTCGGAGAAAAAAGCCGAGCGACAGAAGACGCAGAATGAAATCTCGCAAAAAGCGCAGGAGATTTTTGATTTTGAAAAGAGAGAGAAAGAAAAAGAAAGCGGCGATTATTTCAAAGCTTAATTTAAAGTATCTTGTCACGAAAGGCAAAGAGCAGGGTTTTGTCACAGAAGATGAAGTGCTTGCCGCCGTTCCGGATGCCGAAGAGAACATTGCTAAGTTGGAGGAAGTCCTTGCGAAGTTTGAGGCAAGCGGAATTGAAGTTTTGGAGACCAAGCGTTCTATTCATATTGCCGAAAAGCAGGATATACAACAGAAAATTAAAACATCGGTTTTGGGTACGGAGGAGGAAATGATGGATTTGAGCAGTCTTGCCGGTGATTCCGTGCAGATGTATCTTCGGGAGATTGGACGCGTGCCGCTTTTGAACGCGGATGAGGAGGTACAATTGGCGAAACTGAAAGAGAAAAACGATCCTAAGGCAAAGCAGCAACTGATTGAAGCAAATCTTCGTCTCGTGGTTTCCATAGCAAAAAAATATGTTGGACGTGGGGGATTGACGCTTTTAGATTTGATACAAGAAGGAAATATAGGGCTTTTTCGTGCCGTTGAGAAATTCGATTATCGCAGGGGATATAAATTTTCTACATATGCGACTTGGTGGATCAGGCAGGCGATAACGAGGGCGCTTGCTGACCAGTCCCGCACGATCAGAATTCCGGTTCACATGGTGGAGACGATCAACAAGTTCACGCAAATTTCAAGGCGTCTCGTTCAAGATCTTGGGAGAGAACCTCTTCCCGAAGAAATTTCCGCAGAGATGGGTTTGCCTATTGACAAAGTCAGACATATTATTAAAATCAACCAAGATACGGTTTCGCTCGAAGCTTCTGTCGGGGATGATGAAGATGACAGCACCCTTGGCGATTTTATAGAGGATATTAAAACTGTTTCTCCGTCGATGTCCGCGGGCAGACAGCTTCTCAGAGATCATGTTGGGGATGTTTTGAAATATTTATTGCCGCGGGAGCAGAAAATTCTTGAGATGCGTTTTGGATTGACCGATGGCATCAGCCATACGCTTGAAGAAGTTGGGCAGGAATTCGGAGTGACGCGCGAGCGAATCAGGCAAATTGAAGCGAAAGCGCTTGAAAAAATACGTGATCATGTGGAGGTAAAACGCTTGAAAGATTATTGATAAAAAGATATTAAAATGTTAAATATTATTCCGGCGTAGCTCAATGGTAGAGCAGCGCGCTGTTAACGCGTTGGTTGTAGGTTCGAATCCTGCCGCCGGAGCCAGTAAGGAAAAGTCAACGATTTGTTAGTCGCCTCGCTTCGCTCGGCGACCAAATTGTAGGGAATTTTGGGCGAAAAAATCAATTGGCGGTTTTGTAAAATGTGGTTCGAGCCGATATTTTTAAGAAATGTTGTCATTTCTTGATAATTTTCGGACTTCCTCAATTTTTCAGCGTAATTTAAGGATAAAACAAACTCTCGAGCCGGTTCGAGCCAAGACAATCCTTTTTGTTCAAAATCTCTTATTTTCTCTTGTAATTCTAACTTCCGAGTTAGGATTTTTTGTTTTCGGGCAGTGTATTCTTCGGTAGAAATTACTTCATTCAAATAAACATCCATCAGTTTTTCTAATTTCTTATCGATTTGTAAAACTTCTTCTTTGAGATTTTGAACAATCAATTTCGTTTGTTCTTTTGCCTTAAATTCATCTTTCTCTAATTCGGCCAAAACTTTCTTTGTGTCTTGGCTCGACAAAGAAACTTTTTGAAGAAAATTTTTAGTTTGCTCAACTAAATTTTCTTCTCTTAAATAATGTTTTTCTTGGCAAGGCCCTTTCTTTTTTGTGCAACGGTAATAATTATGGCCTTTTTGTATTTCGGCGGTTATAGAAGCGCCACAAGAAGCGCATCTCATTAGGCCAAGAAAAACGAAGTCGTGTTTTTTAATCTCTTGGGTCCTGCCTCGCTGTTTCAATGTTTCCTGAACTTTGTCAAAAAGTTTCTTTGAAATTAACGGCTCGTGAGTTCCTTCAAAAATTTCCCCTTTGTATTTCATCAGACCAATGTAGAAAATATTTTGTAAAATTATAGGGATATTGCTAGTTGAAATATCTTTGCCGAGATTTCCTTTCAGGTTGTATTCTTTGTACCAATTTGCGAGAGAATTAAATGTGTGCTTTCCGGTAGCATAAAGTTCAAAAAGTTTTCTGATTTTTAGCGCCTTTTCAGAATCAACATCAATCATTTTAGTTTTTAGATTGTTGAGATAGCCAACCGGTGCCCAGCCGGGCCAAACGCCATTTCTGATTTTTTGTCTTAATCCTCTTTTTGTATTCTCTCGCAAATTATCTACAAAATATTTTGATTGGCCAAAGGCGATATTCAACATGAATAATCCCTGCGGCGTTGGCTCAAACCAAAATGTGGGAAATTTGAGGGATTTAATCAAGCCGCGATCTACGAAGTGAATAATCTTCCCACCGTCCACGCTATTACGGGCTAATCTATCTGGGTGCCAGCTCAAAATACCTTCGGCTTTTCCTTTTTCAATCAATGACAACATTTCTGCGAACTTCGTTCGCCCAGGTTCTTTGGCAGTTTTT
>CAYMJO010000040.1:0-8432 GCA_964391305.1 uncultured Candidatus Saccharibacteria bacterium
GGCGATTGTGGATGAGGCGGCGGGGGCGGAGGGGTTCCCCCCATGTTTCCCCCTATATTGTTTTGTTCCATAGTTTTCATTTCCCTTCTTTGGTTTATTTTTAATTGTTGTAATTTTTTACAAAGACAAACGTTATATACTAATGAGGAGAAGGATAATATGAATTATTTATCAACATCTTAACAAAAGATGTGAGTTTAAGTTATCCACACCTCATGTTAATTATATCATAAAAATGTGGGAGTGGACAATTCTGCTGATTTTTGGTAATATAAATTTTAGTATTTGAATTTTTAAAATTATGCCAAGCATGGATATAGCTCCAAAAGCTAAACGTACAAATAAAGTTCAGTTTGATAAAAAAGAGACTGAAAAATTGAAGAAAGCTTTGGAAGGTAGTAACAAGCCTTCCAATTTTGGTCAAAATGGTGGAAGCAAGAAATTTTTTCAAAAGAAATTTTGGAAAGAATGGACCAAGGGAGAGAAGGCTGTTTTTCTGGTTGTTTTAATTGCCGCGGCGTCCGTTGTTGGTTTTTTGCTTTACCGGTTTTATTATATGAAGCCAAAGCCTTCGAAACCAGAAGTACAGATCGAGGAGAAAGGCTCGGAAGGTCCCATGATGAAAAGTCCGTTGACCGGTATAGATGTTCCAACCGCGAATGCCAAGCAGACGCCAATGATGGTTATAATAGAGAATCTTTCGACAGTGCGCCCGCAGTCTGGAATGTCTAAGGCAGATATTATATATGAGTTTTTGGCGGAGGGTGGAATTACGCGTTTCGGCGTTGTGTTTGGCACCAATGATGTTACGGAGCCCGATTTAATAGGACCTGTGAGGAGCTTGAGATCGTATTTTATTCCCATTTCGCTTGAGCTTCTTGCGCCGGTGTATCATGTCGGTGGCGCTCCAAATGCCCTCGAGCGCGCTCGCGAGTGGGGCATGCGTGATGTGAACCAATTCTTCGATGCCAAGTATTTCTGGCGCGACAGCGCCGTGAATGGACAGGGATCGCCGCATAATGTGTGGACTAGAATGCCGGAGACTAAGCTTGCGATACATAATCATTGGCCGACCGATGACGCGGTCAATATTGATGCGTGGAAATTCAAAAATGAAGCGTTGATTGCCGAACGTGGAAATATTTCCAACATTATAGTTCCTTTTTCATCCGGCAATTATAACGTTCGCTGGCAATATGATAGTAAAAAAAATCGTTTCGATCGTTTCAATTTTGAGGAGGCTCACACCGATCGCAACAACAAAGAACAGCTAACCGCGAGAAATATTGTTGTGCAATATTGCGGTGTTGGCGGGCTTACGGGAGATGATAAAGGAAGACTTGAAATTCAAAATGATCAGGGCGAAGGAGACGCTTTAGTTTTCTATGATGGCAAGGTTATTGAGTCCACTTGGAAAAAGTCTGATAAAAATACCCGCACAAAATTTTATAAAAGAGGAACTACGGAAGAGGTCGAATTTATTCCGGGAAACTTTTGGATAGAAGTTGTGCCGACGGATAAAGAGGTTACATGGGAAGATGGGAACGGGAAAACGGAAGAAGGCGCGTCGGGTGAAGCTTCGGAGACTGGCGAGACAACGGGCTATGATGAACTGTAAAAAATAATATCTGCCAGTCGTAGCTTCGTCTTGGCAGGAGACAATTTTAAGTGTTCCTCCCAAGAGTGATCAGCAGATGGATGGCAGGTCGTCCTAATTGTTGATTTCTAAGCGATATTGATGAAATATCTGGGGTAACTGAAACGCTCTCGCATTCTTGTCCTGCTTTAATTTCGGCGTGCGAGTAAATTACAGCGTTATTTTTAAGACTCGATTTTTGTTAGCGAGGTCTTTTTTTATTTGGATTTTTGATTTTGGGAAAAGCGCCGTGATATATTTTTTGAGAAAATCTTTTTGCTCGTGGCCTATTTCCGCCAATATGAGAGAATTTTTTATATTATAGTCTTTTATCTGATCAAAAAATTCTTTGTAAATTTCAGTGCCGTTTTGTCCCCCATAAAGGGCAAGCCTTGGCTCTTTTTTAATAGAATAAAAAAGTCTTGGATATTCGTTTTCAAAAGCCTCATCAAGATCGTTGAGGTAGGGAAGATTTGTCGCGATCAAAAGATTTTCTTTTGGAGCAACTGTGTTTTTTTTGAAAATAGAATCAAGAAGATGTCCCTTTTGGAAGTTGATTCTATTGTTAACAAGATGCTTTATCGAATTTAACTTGGCGATGCGAAGCGCGGGACCCGAGATATCCGTTGCGATATAGAGGTGTTCTGGCAGATGCTTGGCGATGGAAACGGCGATATTGCCAGATCCAGTGCCAATGTCGACGATGTGTGACATCCTTTTGTTGCCCAAAGCTTCTTTGATCGTTTCCTCGACGAGAATTTCCGTTTCCGGGCGCGGGATGAACACGGACTTATCAACATAAAATTCAAGGCCGTAGAAATCCTTTTTATTTGTGATATACGCAATGGGCTGATACTTGAGCCTGTGGCGCTTGAGGCGTTCAAGCTCTTTGAGCTGTCCTATTGTAAGCTTGTGCTCTGGATGCGCGAGGACGAAGGTGCGGTTTTTTCCAATTATATGCGCGATCAAAAGCTCGGCATCGAGTGCCGGTGTTGTTGAGACGCTTTGGAAAGAGAGAGTTAATTCTCGGAGAAGATCTAACATAGCATGTTGAAATTTGTGCAAGATTTAAAGTTTAAGAGATAAAAAATCATTTCTTAAATTTGAGATTTTAAATCTTTTTTATCTTCCTCTTCAAGTTTCGATATAGCTGGATCGAGCTTGCCGTTCAGAATTTCCCGCAGGTTTTTCAATGTCAGTTTTATTCGATGGTCAGTCATGCGGTCTTGCGGAAAATTGTACGTTCTGATTTTTTCGCTGCGACTGCCTGTGCCTATCTGCATTTTGCGCGCGCTTGCTTCTTCTTTTGCTTTTCTTTCTTCTTCCGCCGCAAGCAAACGGGAACGTAAAACTTTAAGGGCTCTCTCTCTGTTTTTAATCTGTGATTTTTCGTCTTGGCAGGAGACGACTGTGTTTGTCGGAAGATGTGTTACTCTGACTGCGGAATCTGTGGTGTTCACGCTTTGCCCGCCGGGACCACTTGATCGGAAAACATCTATGCGAATGTCCTGCGGATCAATTTTGAAATCTGTTTCTTTCGCTTCGGGGAAGACGGCGACCGTTGCCGTTGAGGTATGTACTCTGCCGGACTTCTCGGTTTTCGGCACGCGCTGGACTCTATGGACGCCGCTCTCGTATTTCATCTTTTTAAAAACGTCATCTCCCTTGACTTCGAAGATTACTTCTTTGAATCCGCCGATTCCGGTTCTGTTCGAATTTATTAGATTGATTTTCCAGCTTTTGTCTTCCGCATATTTTGAGTACATTCGGAAAAGATCTGCGGCAAAAAGCCCTGCTTCGTTTCCGCCCGCACCGGCGCGTATTTCCATTATAACATCTTTTGAATCATTTGGGTTTTTGGGAAGGAGTGCGTATTCCAATTCTTTCTTCAGCTCTTGCTTTTGTTTTGTCAAATTTGCTATTTCTTTCTTTGCCTGCTCTTTCATTTCAGGGTCTTCCAAGAGCTCCTTTGCGCCCGCGAGGTCTTTTTCTGTTTTTTCAAGCTCGTCGATTTTTTCTACAGTTTCTTTGAGTCCCGCATGTTCTTTCGCGATTTTTTGGTATTTTTGCGTATCCGAAGAAAGATCGGGCGTGCTTAGCTGATGAGTCAGATCTTCGTACCTTGATTTTAATTGTTTGTAACTCTCCATTCTTGTATCTTAAATCTTACCCAAAATGCTCTCCGAATGTTGCAATAATTTAATATTACCACATCTTCGAAGAGCATTCTAATTTTTAGGGAGTTATTTTTCTACTTTTTTTGCGATTTTTGCCGCTTTTACTTTTTCTCTTTTTTTTCGTTTACTGCGAATCGGCAATTTCGATTTCTTTGAAATGCGTTCTTTGAATTTGTCGACTCTTCCTGCGGTGTCTACAAGTTTTGATTTTCCGGTGTAATATGGATGACACGCCGAACACACTTCGATTTGGATTTCCGGCTTTGTAGAGCCAACTTCAAAACTATTGCCGCATGAACATGTGACTTTTGCTTTTTCGTGGTATTTGGGATGAGTCTTTGCTTTCATAGAGATTGATTGTTTGAATTATTTGAAATATCTGCCGGACGTCAGGCAATTCGAGCATTTCCAACGTCTCAATCGTCAATGATATTATTTTTTTTTAAAAGTGTCAAATAAAAGAGAACCTTGCTTTTTTTAAAAAAAGATATTATACTCACTTATAGTTTAATTGTGGCTTATTTAGCGTTGATTAAACTTATTTGATAAACTTTCCCGCTCACCGTTTGGAGGATCCATGCCTTCGGGCGGGGAATCAATTTAATTATTCATATTTCCCGATCATTTGGCTCCTGTTCCGCTGGACGGAACTTACAAATGGAATGACGGAAATAGAAGCCCAAGGAGAAACTACAATGAAAATTCCTACTCTCGAGGAAATGCTCGAAGCGGGTGTGCATTTTGGACATCAGGTTTCCAGATGGCATCCGAACATGAAGCCGTATATATTCACGGTAAGAAACAACGTTCACATCATTGATCTACAGCAGACACAAGACAGGCTGAAAGAAGCTTGTGATTATGTGAAAGGTGTAGTGTCAAAGAATGGGACGGTTGTTTTTGTAGGGACGAAGAGACAGGCTCAAGATATTATAGAGAAAGCCGCAAAGCGATGCGGTATGCCTTACGTTACCGAACGTTGGCTTGGCGGCACTTTCACCAATTTCAGTTCAATTAAAAAACAGATCAACAAACTTAAGGATTTGGAAAAAAAGAGAGAAGCTGGAGAGCTGAAAAAATATACAAAAAAAGAACAGGTGGATTTTGACAAGGAAATAGAAAGGCTTGAGAGATTTTTTGGTGGATTAAAAAGCATCAAAAATCTTCCGAATAGTATATTTGTTGTGGATCTGCGAGAGGATAAGAACTCGGTTGCAGAGGCTCGCAAAAAGGGCGTCAATATTATTGGTTTGTGCGACACGAACGCTAATCCTCGATTGGTAAACTATCCAATTCCTTCCAATGACGATGCCGTCAAAGCCATAGGAATAATTGTAAATGCCGTTGCTGATGCTATTATTGAAGGGAAAAAATAAGTTGATTCACCGCTTGCGGACTCTGCCATGGCAGGGTTAGCGGCGGGAAAATAGACACAAGCCTTTTTGTTGATTGACTGAATTAGCTGGATCAATGACTTAATTAACTTAGTAAGTTTAAAATAATGTCTATAAAAGCTAGCGATGTTAAAAAGCTTCGGGATGAAACTGGAGCTCCGATGATGAAAGCTAAAAAAGCTCTGACAGAGGCAAGTGGTGATTTTGATAAGGCAAAGGACGTGTTGCGCAAGATTGGAGCCGAGATTGCTTCGGAGAAGTCTTCAAGGACTGCGAGTGAGGGAATTATCGCGTGTTATGTTCATTCTAATCAGAAAATAGCGGTGCTCGTCGAACTGAATTGCGAGACTGATTTTGTCGCTCGCAATGAAAGTTTTCAGGAACTTGGGAAAAACATAGCGATGCAAATAGCGGCGATGAATCCAACATGCGTTCATCCCGACGATGTTGATGAAAGTGTTTTAGAAAAAGAAGAAGAAATTTACAGAGAGCAATTAAAAAAGGAGAAGAAGCCGGCGGATATTATCGATAAAATTATCAAAGGCAAATTGGAGAAATTTAAGCAAGAGACGAGTCTAATGTCGCAGGCTTTTATAAAAGATGATAAGAAGAAGATAGAAGATCTGGTCACGGACGCGGTTAGCAGACTTAAGGAGAATATTCAAATCGGGAAGTTCGTGAGATACCAGATTTGATGGTTGCTCGTGATGTTTGAGCCAGTATGAGTGTTGGTGACGCATGCTTTCTGTTCGGCTCAAGTGGCTTGATCATTTTGGGTGTCTAGGCTTTTCAAATAATTATATGAAGGTTGTCGGCGTACAATTATATCCATGGGATCAGGTGTATGATTTTGATCTGGGAAAACTTGAACTGGCTCGTGGGGACCATGTTGTTGTCAAGACCAATGCGGGAGTGGAGCTTGGAACAGTTGTTTATGTTGGAAAAGAAATTGATGAGGAAACTGTTTCGGAACGGCCATCTTCTGTTTTAAGAAAAATGACACAGGTTGATGAGGACAAAATTAAAAAATACGATTCAAAGAGACGGGAGGTTTTGCAGGCGTGTCATAAATTTATAGATGAGCATGAATTGCAGATGAAGCTTGTCGATGCATATTTTTCTTTTGATGGTTCTAGGATTATATTTACATTTACTGCGGAATCAAGGGTTGACTTTCGTAATTTGGTAAAAGATCTTACGAGAAAATTTCAAAAATCAATTCGTCTTCAGCAAATAGGATCTCGCGATGAGGTCAAAAACAAAGGTGGCTTTGGGATGTGTGGAAGGGAATTATGCTGTGTAAAATTTTTGGATGAGTTTACCAGCATCACGACAGATATGGCACGTGTTCAGCAGATGACCCACAGGGGAAGCGAGAGGATATCTGGCGTGTGCGGCAGGCTGATGTGTTGTCTCGCGTATGAGGAGGAGCAATACAAGGAGTGGATGAAGAAAATGCCGGAATTGGGTACTCTGATCAAGACCGAGAAGGGGGAAGGGAAAGTTATTGATAGGAATCTGCCGAGACAGACGGTCAGAATTGTTCTCGATGATAAAGATGCAACGCAAATGGAAGTGCCTCTTGATGAAATAAATGGCTGAAGACAAAGAGATGCATCCTAATTCTGGGCTAAGATTTTGCCGGGTATTAAAAATCGGACGTTTGTGTTCTGCGGTTTATATTTTAAAAAAATTATGTCTTATACTTTAATTCCACAACTTATAGTTATTGCCAGTGTTGTTGTTTTGGTTGTCATTGTTTTGAGGAGGCTTCCCGCGACGAAGAAAATTCAACCAGTGGGGAAAGAGGAGAAGGAGAAAGGTGATCAACCCCGCAAAAGGATTTTCAAACTTAGAAGTGAGAAATTTGATAAAGCGAGGAATTTGAGCAGGAAACGGGTACAAGCCGCCGCGGAATCTCTTGGCAGTATTTTCATGTGGGCAAAATCGAGGTTTAAGAGAGATAGAAAAAAGAAAAGAGAGGATGTTGTGAAAGAAAATGTTGTCGGTGCAAAGAGAGAAATCAAAAAGAAGAGAGACGTAGACGTTTTCAAAACTTTAAAAGTAGAGCCTATGTTTACAGAAAAGGATAGAACGAAAATTAGGAATCTGGTTTGGGAAGCGAGAAAAGCTGTTAAGAAGAGAGAATATACGCGGGCGGAAAAATTTTATGTAAAAATCATTTCGATTGATCCAAGAAACCTTGATGTTTACAAGGGACTTGGCGAAGTGTACACCAAACAGGGAAATTTTTCGGATGCTGCCAAGGCTTATAAGCATGTTGTGCGTCAGGGATCGGCTGACGAAAAAATTCTTCTTGCTCTCGGCGAAGTTTTGATTAAGAAAAAAGCTTTTTCGGAGGCAATGGATTTTCTCAAGAGGGTCATAAAGCTGAATGAAAAATCTGCGCCCGGCTATGCTTTGCTGGGACAAACTTATAGGGGGATGCGTCTCGATAAGGAAGCCTTAAAAATGTTTGAGACTTCGGTTGGGCTTGATAGTAAAAATGTGAGTTATCTGATGTTCTTGGTTGAAGCGGCGGAGAAGCGGGGATTGGATGTAATTGCGAAGATGAATCTAAATAAAATTTTAGAGTTGGAGCCCGAAAATGAAAAAGCAAAAGAGAAACTTGATAGGTTGCTTGCCAAATAAGATATATTGGTGTTAAGGGGACTGTCGCTGCGGGAAAGATTTTAAGAATCGAAGATTTGAATTTTTAAAAATATTCCTTATTTTAATCTTGGATCTTAGACTCTAAACCTTCAGCATGTGCCACCTTAGCTCAGCCGGTAGAGCAATCGCCTTGTAAGCGGTAGGTCGTCGGTTCGAATCCGACAGGTGGCTCCAAGCCTACGTTTCTCGTCTTGCATGATTTCCGATGGTCCCAGAGCTTTGGCATATGATTTTTCCCCGTTGGCATGATTCTGGCTTTTAATTTTAAAATTTTGTTCTTGAACATTCAGACCTGTATTATGTGGGCAGATACCAAAGTGGACAAATGGACCAGACTGTTCAGCCCATGGCTGATCCGCCTTGGGCGGAAAATCTGGTGCCTTCATGGTTTGGGATGGATTTTTTCTTTAATATTTTTCAAATTAAATAATTTATTACGGGCAGATACCAAAGTGGACAAATGGACCAGACTGTAAATCTGGTGCCTTCGGGCTTCGCAGGTTCGAATCCTGCTCTGCCCACCAAAACCAGACTTTCCGATTTTTTGGAAAC
>CAYMJO010000041.1:0-8303 GCA_964391305.1 uncultured Candidatus Saccharibacteria bacterium
GACCACAACTTCCGCGATCAACGGAGGCTCCACGACGCAGTTTACCGTTGCCGGCGATATATCAGACTGGCCAGCGAGCGGAGCCATAGTTGTTGCCTCGACGAGCGCAACCGGTGAGACGGAGCGTGCAAATATAACGGGCATTAGCGGCAGTCAGATTACCGTTATGGATGCTTTTTCGAATGGTCATGTCTCGGGTGCTGTTGTTGGAAGATTGACGAGAGACGTTAAAGTGGGATCTTTGGACAGTCTTTCACCTGCGTACCTTCTTGTGAACGATGGTGGAACCTTGGACTTGGATTATGTTGAACTAAGTTACATAGGAACGAATGCGAGCGATAAGTATGGTGTTACCCTGAAGTCTACTGCTTCCGCTACCCCTTTGAACGGCTCTTCATTGCATGACAATTATTCAGGAATTTATTTTAACAATGCGCAGAATCTTACAGTGCAGAATAATGTTATTTACAACATGAGCGCCAGTGGCGTGTCTTTTGGCGGAGGAAGCGAAAGTGGCAACACTCTCACTTCGAGTATTATTCTTAGAGCAACGAATTACGGAGTGAGTTTGAACGGAAGCAACAATACCATTTCGAACAATTCGATCATTGATAATCCGACGGGCATTTTGACTTCAAGCGGCTCAAACACGATAAGTGGCAATACCATTCAGGTGACGACCAGCGATGCAATTCAATTTGCCGCAAATGTTTCCAAAATGATCATTGATGGCAACGCAATCAATCGCAGTATCGGCACGCGGGGGATACAGGTTGGGAGCAACGGTGATAACAATGTTTTCAAAGACAATACGATTACCGATGCGGGAGGGGAAGGACTCCTTTTGAATAGTAGTTCTAATGGCAACTATATTATTGGAAACACTATATATTCCAATAACGACGGTGTGGAGTTCGAGTCGGGAGCTTCTAATAATTTTTTATTAAATAATAGTATTTATTTAAACAATTATGGTATAGATGCGGATGGTGCGACGGGAAATAATATATATGCTGACAATTTTGGATCGAGTGGTGCCAACACAAGCGGGGATATATTCTTTACTGGTGGCAGTGCAACACAGCTTACTCTTTTCAACACAACCCTCGCGTCTACGGCAGAAGTTGTTGCGTCTGGAATTGATACAACCGCGAGTTATGTGCTTTCGAGAAAACATGATCAGACTTCTGGTGTTAGCCGCGTGTGGGGCGACTATAATGTTTCGAGCGGCACGGAAACGCACAGCTATGCGAGCCAACTTTATGCGTCTTCAGCCTCAACTCCTTTGGCAGTTAAAGGAAGCTCGGCTCCTTCTTTGGTCACGACTTCTGATAGCGTTACGCCGACGGATTACTGGACAGTGACTTATTCTTCCGGGACAGGCGTATGGACTGTTGTCGGAAGGGCTACCGGAACCCAGACCAACACTGCAACTACTGGCAATGCTTATACATCTGATAATGGAGAGGTGCAGTTTACGATTTCCAGTGGAGATGTTCCGGAAAGCAATGGAGATAAATTTGTTTTTATTACGAATACCGCCGCATCCGATACAAATACGCAGAAGCGCGTTCAGTTCGGGCCATGTGCGGCTGGTCTGAATTCTGGAAAATCCAAGCTTACAGTTGCAAATGGTGCGGCGATTTCTATCGGTGGAGCGGCTTCTAACCATACTTTGCTAAGTGGTATCGCCGCAGACAATTATTACGATGTTGTTATAAATGGCACTTTGAACGCTTCGTATTTTCAAATTGATAACATTTCTTCAGCGGGTTTTAGCATGAGTTCTTCTGCTACGATTTCTGCTCTAAATAATGGGATAATGAGCTCCATACAATCGGGAGGTGCGTATTTAATTTTTAGTGCTCTGACTGGGACGTTTGATTCCATGACTTTCAATGGAAGCACTAGCTACAATGTTCAGGCGAGCAATAGTGCGAATGTCGTGTTTACTAATTATAGCGGGAATTACGCTGGATCCGCATTTGAGAGAGAATTGAGCGGGGCTGTGATAACTTGGAGTAAACCGCCAGTGATTTCCAACATTAGCGCCAGTCAGCGGACCGATGGTTCTAAATTGGTAGATGTAATTTACACAGGTCAGGATGATGATGGGAATTCATGTATATATGTTACTGCGCAGTATGACATTTCGGATGATGATTTTCCAAACTGGACAGATATGACGAGGAGCGGAAGTGGTTCTGCGCAGTTTACAGCGGAGGGAGCTTCGCTTACGTATGTTTGGAATGTTGGGGAAGATTTATCGGATACACGGCAAGATGTTCAAGTGCGTTTGCGGGTTAACGACGGCTATCTGGACAGCAACACCCCGACATCGGTGGAATTTACCATAGATACCCGTGATCCTCTAGGTGCAACGCTGACTGTTGATGACGAGAGCATATCTACTTTGGATGTTACGATTGGGCGTAATGCTGCGGAATCTATGAGTTCGGAATATTTGGTTCATGAGACCACTACGGATAAATATATTCAGTCGAACGGCAAGTTGGGCGACGGGGAAACTTGGCGTACTTATACTGGCTGGGGTGGATCTTCCGGTATAACCGTTTCTTCTTTGAGCTCGGGGGAGACATATACTTTTGAGGTGAAGGCAAGAAATCCGAACGATCATGGAAACATGACGGCTTACAGCGCGAAGGTTTCCGGCACAACCCAAAAGGATGCGCCGACTATAAGTGCTAATCTGACCGTTGGTATTAACACCGGTCCGATTCCCGGTGTTAGCTCGGGATTTAAGTCCATAATGGGGCGTTTGCTTTATTTCTTCAGCCTTTTGACGAATCCCTATATTACGATATTGATTATAGTTTTGATCGTTGGAGCGATGCTGTATTCATTGGCAGTTTTGGAAAGGGATAAGTGGAAAGTGCCAAAAGGAGTTTTAGGGACAGTTTTATTTAAGTTAAAATTATTTTTTACAAAAAATCCGTATCAGGCTTTTCGGAATTATTCTAGGAAAACCGAAGAAGGAACATGGATTGCCTCTTACGCTCTGTATAAAAAACGCAGAAAAATTGGGCGCACTACATTGTTTGGCGGTATTATTATGTTGGTTGCAAAGATATTTGCCGTTGTTGGGGTTGCTTTCCTGCCAATGTTGGCAATAGGCACTTCTCCCTATAAAGATGATGGGAAGTCCGTCGTGCCTACCGAATATTTGAGTTTCAGGGTTGATTATAAAAATTCCGGTGCAGGTCGTTCCACCGGAACTAAGATCGCGAATGTTATTTCGGGGGGTACAGATTATGTCACTGGCTCTGCCGTTGTGAATGGCGTTGTTCAAACAGATACGTCAGGAGATGATGAAACTTTCTTTAATTCGGCCAGCAATACAATTGAGTTTAACTTGGGAACGATTGGGACATCTGAAGACGGATATGTTGTTTTCAGGGTGAGGATTAAGAATCCAAACATGGAAACATTGGTTGCCGATGCCGCACTGGTCACCAATAACCAAGCAACGGCCTTTTATACGAATAAAACCAACAATTCTCTCGTTCTCGGCTCGATAGGAAAATATGTTTATAAGGATAAAGAAAGGAATTCGGTTTATGAGAAAGAGGACACCGGGATTTCAGGGGTTGGGCTGATGCTTTATGAAGACTCTGATAATTCTGGTACGCTGGATGTTGATTCTGATAACATGCTGGATAGAAAAGAAACAGATGCATCGGGGATTTATAATTTTACAGGACTTGGTCCCATTACTTATTTTGTTAAAGTTGATTCGGGAACGCTTGGCAGTAATTATGTTTTGATTACCAATAACGATCCTCTAAAAGTGAACCTTGGAAGAGGTGAAGTTTATACGGGTGCGAACTTCGGCTATTATCTTTCAGCGGTTCCCCTGCCGGTTACTCCAACTCCTACGCAGACGCCGGCCGTCACGCCGAGCCCAACGCCGACTGCCACAACAGGCAGAAGCATAGTTGATGATGTTGTCGACGTGTTGAAGAATATTTCCGAGATAAAGGATAAACCGATAGTACAAGAAATAAACCAAAATGTAGTTGTGCCTGCGGTTGCCGCGGTTGTCCTTGCGAATATCGCGGCCGTGGCAACATTGCCAAATATTATTTCTTTTTTCATCTATCTTCAGCAATTGTTCGTGGAGCCTTTTATTTTCCTAGGCTGGAAGAAGAAGAAGCCGTGGGGAGTCGTGTACAATTCTCTGAACAAACAGCCGGTCGCTCTTGCTGTTGTCAGGCTTTTTGATGCGAAAACAAAAAGACTTTTGAAAACGGTAGTGACGGACAGGCTTGGCCGATTCAGATTTTTGGTCAAATCGGGGAGATACTACCTAATTATTGCAAAGCATGACTTCGAGTTTCCATCAAGCAGTGTTAAAGAAAAAGGAGATACATTTTACAAAAATATATATGTAGGCGGAAATATCAATGTTGGCGGAGAGGGACTGGTCAATATAAACGTTCCGATCGATCCATTGGTTGAAGCGGGAGTTGAGGCAGGAAAAAAAGCTCTGAAGAAATTCTCCAGGAAAAAACTGACAATCGTGATCGCGTTTACCGGCATGGTGCTTGCTTTGGTGAGTCTTTGGATCAGCCCGAATCTTTACACGGCGGTCTTCTTTGGGATAGATTGTTGTATTCTGGCCTTGTTCTTGTATCTTTTAAAAAGAGAAAAGGTCAAGCCGTGGGGTATTGTTTATGATGCAAAAACGAAGAAGCCGCTAAGTCTCGCGATAGTAAGAATTTTCAACATGCAGTACGAGGACTTGCTTGAAACGCAAATAACCGACAGAAAGGGAAGATATGGGTTCCTTCTTGGTCCCGGCAGATATCGTATTACGGTAGACAGAGAAAATTATAGTTTCCCGTCGAAAATTGAGAGATATGGAAGCTACAGGGGCAAGGAATTTTTGGTGAGAAAGAACAGAGAAGCGATCCCTTTCAATATTCCCATGGACATATATGGGAGCTGATTAAGTTGATTCTTTATTTGTGTGTATGGGAAAGTTTGTCGTGTTTTTTAGTTTCTTGGAATTTGCGGTTTAGACTTTTTAAAAGTCGTGTTATAATTGCAATGTGGAAAACTGTAATTTTTTGTGAAAATTTGCGTTATAATGTATAGACAGCTGGTATAAAAAAATCAATTTTGAAAATTTTTTTAAGAATTTTTTAAAGAGAAATCAAAACCTATGACAAAGAAAAGTATTTTTATTGGCACGAAAAAAGTGCTGGGGATTTATTTTGCCGTGTTTCTTTCATTGGCTATTGCTTTTGCTTGCGCGGTGTACTTTGGCAAAATCGAAGAGGGAAACAAAGTGGAAGCGTCCTCCGAGGAAAAAGTTGACGCTTTGTTTATTTTTTCGACGGATTCTACTGAAGCTATGAATGTCGCAATCGAAAAAATTGAGGAACTTAACGGTAAAGTGGTTCATAAATTTCCAACGCATGTTGCCTTTGGAGAGTTTGCAAAGGCTGACAAAGACAAAGTTTTGGAGATAAACGGTGTTGATAAGATCTATTTTGACGAAGTCAACGTGAAGGATTTTGAGCCTTATGGAAAAGACGCCTATGTTGGCACGATGGTCTGGAATAATCTTTTTAAGTCCGATGGAAATTCTTCGATAAATGAAGTCGATGCGGCTGATTTTGGAAAAGATGCCTTAGAGGTTCCTTTGGGAATGGAAGAGTATCGTGATAAGCTTGACTCTGCGCCTGTGGCTACGGGAGCTCCCGATGGCGCTGGTTTTTATGACACGTCCGAATATATGGCGGGCGATGTTTCTGTCGCGATCATATTGCCCGAGAGCAATGGCGCAATTGATACAAGTAGCGAGAACTGGACCACGGCGCGGGAGGCGCAAGTTGTTGCCGAAGTGCAAGCTGGGCTTAACTGGTGGGCGAATAGGGAGAGTGCCGCGAATCTGTCTTTCACTTATCATTCTTATCTGCCAAGCGATAATTCGAAAGTACAGACAAGTTATGAGCCCATCAATAGAAGTGCGGACCCAAGTGGAACCACTGGAGAAGCTTTATGGGTTCAAGAGATTATGGGAAATTTTGGATATACCAATTCTTCTTGGTTCGACAGAGTGAGACAGTTTAATGGTGATATTAGAAATGCCGATGGCACGGACTGGGGAATAACATTTTTTGTGGTTGATAGCGCCAACGATGCCGATGGCTATTTCGCCGATAGCTATTTTGCCTATGCGTGGATTGGCGGTCCTTATTCTGTGATGACCTATGACAATGATAATTACGGTATCGCCAACATGGACGCGGTTGCCGCTCATGAAAGTGGACATCTTTTTTATGCAAATGATCAATACGCGTCATCCGGATGTCTTTGTACGTGGCATCGAGGTTATTTGGATTATCAGAACCAAAATTGCGATAACAGTTGTCTCATAAATGAGTCGAGTATTATGCGTGGGCAGGTTGCGCCGTACACGGGCGGCAATCTTGATTCGTATGCAAAGGGGCAGATTGGCATGGTTGACAGCGATGGTGATGGCGTAATAAATATTTTGGACGTGAAACCGAGTGTTAGTGTCAATAAACCAAAGTCTCCGACGAAGGACAGGACACCCAAGATTGAAGGTTCAGCCCATGTGAATAAGACAAATAACCAGAATCCCTCTGGACAGAGCAATGATATTAGCATAGATAAAATCAATACGGTGGAATATAAGGTTGATAGTGGAAGCTGGCGTAATGCATCTGCATCGGACGGAGATTTTGATGAAGCATCGGAGAATTATAATTTTAAGCATTCACTTTCTTTAGGAAGACATACTATTAAAGTCCGTTCAAAAACGGATGAGGGGCTTTACAGTAATGAGAGTTCTGTCAGCATCCAAATTGGAACTCCGGAGATTGTCACGATTCCCGGTTACACGGGTAGCCCCCAAGCTCGAAGATTTACCGACAAAGGCGTTGCGAAAGGCGGCGATTTCTTTGCATTTCCAAAGTGGCTTAGGGAAGGCGGCCGTATAGCGACTGGAGATGTTGATAAGGATGGAGAATCTGAGATAATTGCGGGATCCGGCATGGGTGATCAAGCGCATGTGGTTGTTTATGAAAAAAATGGCGTAAAGCGTGGTATAGATTTTAGACCTTTCCCGGGCGAGTATGGTGGAGTTGATGTCGCGGCGGGCGATTTCAACGGTGATGGCAAGGACGAAGTTGTTGCGGCTAATTTTACGGGAAGCAACTCCAAAATTATCGTTTACAAATACAATACTGCCAGAGAGATTTATGCGACAGTGACGCCATTCGGATCTGCATCGGTTGGAGCGACGGTCGCCGCGGGTGATGTTGATAAGGATGGAAAAGCTGAACTGATAGTCGGGGCAAGCGTTGGCGGGGCTCCAAGGGTTATAGTTTACGACGTAAAGAAAAACAAAATGATCAAGAAACCAATTGAGTTTATGGCATTTGCGCCGAGTAGCAGATCTGGAGTAGATGTGTCCTCGGGTGATTTTGATAATGATGGCAAGGACGAAATAGTTGTTTCCCAGCTTTTTTATGCGGAGGCTAGAGTGAAAGTTTATCGATATAACTCTCAAAAAACTATTCTTGGAAATTTTTTGGCGTATCCCGCAGGAATCCAGTGCGGGGCAAACGTTGATGCTTTTGATATAGATTCCGATGATAAAGCGGAGGTTTTGACGGGTCCCAATATGCCCGGAGCCGCGCAGATAAGAGCTTTTGAAAAGAATGGTACGTCTCTTGCCAATGTGAACTTCTTTGCCTATGCAAGAAGCTTGAAAAGCGGGGCGAGTGTCGTTGGGGGTTGGTTCTAGTACGTTAAACAGATGGACACGGATTCCGTCAAGGCGGGACGTATCCGATTTTTTTGGTAAGATTAAAATTTAAATTAAGCTTGTATATACAAAGGCTCTGCTCGTTTTGGGCAGGGCTTTTGATTTTGTGATATTATATATAGATGCATTTTATTGTGGCACTTTGAGGACTTGATTAAGGGAGGATTTATAAGATGAGTTTACGTCAAAAAGTTGTTTTTTTGCACTTGTGTTTTTGGGGTTTCTTTTGTTTTGATTTATGACGATGTTTTTTCCATTTTACAAAGGGAAATATATCTGTTATCCTTTTAATATGCTCAAAAGAAAAATCAAAAATATAGTTTTAATCGAGCCCAAGGAAACTGGTTGGAATGTTTATTCGCTTTTCAAGGTGCCAAGGCTCGGACTTCCTATAATTGGGACATTGATGAAAAACAGGGGATACAACGTCTCTGTTTTTGTTGAAAAAATTGCGAAGATAAAATGGGAAGAAGTTCTGACC
>CAYMJO010000042.1:0-8107 GCA_964391305.1 uncultured Candidatus Saccharibacteria bacterium
GCCTCACCCCAAATGAGGCTTTAATCAGAGTGCAAAATGTGTGTACCTAAAACATTTTCTTCGTATCAAAAAACCGCGTTTTGCGGTGGAGAGAAAATGGTAATTTCAGGCTTCTCAATATTTTTTGTATTTCTCGTCTTTTTTTATCATCTCATTTTTGATGACTTCACGGAGAAATTCCGCTTTGGATTGTTTGCTGTTGTTCGTTTTCCACGCGAGGTATTGCTCGATGTCGTCCGTGAGTCGGAGCGTGAATCTAAACAGGGGTTCTGGCTTTGGCTTCGCGGATTTTGGCACGATAGATTCTTCGTAGCGCCTGACGATGTTTTTGTGTGCCAAGACGTTACTCATGGCAAGCCCGACTTGATCCGCGAATAGCCAAATGGCTTTTTTCTCCTTGTCGCTTAGAGCCTCTTTGCTTATGCCGAAGCCTATCGCGCCGGCGATGCCGTCTTTAGTCAGAATCGGGACTGCCGCCGTGATTTTTATTCTGTAAATTTTTTGTAAAGACGTTGATTCTTTTTCATTCAGATTTGGTTTTGTGAAATTATGCAGATTATGGCTATACAGCAGTTTCTTTTCTTTGACAGCTCTGACGGAATAGTTTTCAGAACATTCTATTGGGATTTCATTCTTCAGAAATTTTTCTAGGAGGGTCTGCGAATCCCGCGGGATTTTCGCGTATGACATGGCTTTCTGGATAAGCCGTTCTCTCTTTTTGTCGTATGAAAAAATAGTACAGCTTTCTATTCCAAGATCTTTGGGGAGAAGATTGACGGCTTTTTGCGCAAGCTCCTGAAAATCAAGCACTCCGACGAAAATATCGTTGGTTTTTTTGATGAGGGAAAGAGTGTCTATTTTGTTTTGAGGTTTTTTTATCAAGTAGTTAGCATGATCTCATGATAAGTCTCTCCTTCGATCTTTTTAGTTCCGTATTTTGTCTTCAGCGTCATTACGAATTCATCGTTGAGGCGAAGGTATGCCGGTCTTATGAATCGCTTGAGCATCGAAAATTTCACGGGACTGTGAAAAATTTTCAGTAGATCTCTTTCTTCAACCACTTCTTTTGTCCTTAAAATGATTTCCGCGGATGCGTTCAGGCTTTTGTGGTTCAACAAGATTTTTTTATAAAAATTTTTCCCGAGCAATTTGCTTTTTGCGGGAAAATCGTATGAGATTTTTGCTCTGCTTGTTGTGATGAGAAGATCGTTTTTATTTTTCAAAAAAAGGGGAGTGAATTTCGATTTACCGTCTTTGGGATGGATGTCTGCGAAGATCGCGGTTACATTGTCAGTGAAGATTCTGCCCCAATACCATTTCGATGCGAATTTGCTGAAGTTCATGTTGCCCCAGTTTTGGTCGCAGTATCCTTCGCCTTCGACCATGTGTTTTGTGCCGTCTATTTCCACGAAACCCTTGACTTTTGCTCGAGGGATCAGCACTCTCCAGTGGGAATTGCCTTCGGGTCCGATGCCGAAGAAGTTGGAGAAATCAGAATTTTTGGCGAATTTCCATCCTGGCATTTGGGGGAAATATGCCAGATGGAGTTTCACTTTCTTTCCATTCCAGATTGCGATTTGGGCTTTTCTTTTTTCGTCCCAGAAAGTCAGGTGTTTTTGAATGTTGATATTGAGGGGGTTTTTATGTTTGTTGTAATCTCTCGGTTTGAATTTGTGCACGAAGAGTCTTGGAGTTTCATCATTAATTTGGATGCTTAAGTTCACGCCGGGATTTCCGTCCGAGGTGAAGATGCTTTTGGGATGGTAATTGAGGACGAGGAAGCATTTTTTATATGTGGAATTTTTATCTGTGAATTTGAGGTTGCAGTCAAAGTAAATCCATCCAAAATTTTCGTCGTAGCCGATTGTTTTCAATAATCTTTCTTTTATTGCGAATAAAGGAGTTTTTTTTATTTTAAAAAGATCCTCTTGCCAGTTTTTGTAGATGACTTTATTTGGCGTGTGTTCGGTCATAGGTTTCGTTCTTGCTGCCTAGTTGTTGTATTTTTTAAATTCCTCGTCGTTTTCAATTTTCTTTTCCAAAAATTTTCTGACAAACTTGGCTTTGGATTGCTTTGTGTTATGGATTTTCCATGCGAGGAATTTGTCCATGCTTTTCGGGATGCGGATGGTGAATTTGATGGAGGCTAGGTTTTTCTTCTTTCGATTGGCTTTTTTGGATTGTTCGATAATTTGCTGATGGGAAACGGCATTACCCATTGCAAAGCCGATTTGATTTGTCAAAATTTTTAACAATTCTATATCTTCGTCGGTAAACTCCGAATCTATTTTCCCTACAAGCATGACACTTTCGATATGGTCGCCACAAGCGGTAGGAATGGCTAATAATTGCTTTGTAGCAGTAATTTTTTCTATGTTATCTGAAAGATATGGTTTAACCGTTCTACCGAGATAGTTTCTAAGTTTGCCTCCGACGATTTCCTTTTCTAAGTATAGGGCCTTACTTAGTAGGTTTGCACGATCCATGGGAATTATGAGTTTTTCAAATGGCAAGCCGAGTTTTCCGTGTAGAGAAGGTGGATTTTTATAAGTGGCGAGATTTAGTTTATAAGCTATACCATCGAGAGTATTTTTTTCTTTATTATATCGGTAGAAACCGCCACCGGCAAAACCTAGTTGCTCTATGAGGCTATTAACGGCCTTTTTTGCCACCTGCGTAGGATCTAATGTTTCAGCGAAAAGATATCCAGCTTCCTTAGCAAGTTTTATTCCATTATTTATTTTTCTAGACGTGGCATATTTTTCTATCATATTGATCTTTATAAGGAGAACTTTATCCATATTTTTTAAATTCCTCGTCGTTTTCAATTTTCTTTTCCAAAAATTTTCTGACAAACTTGGCTTTGGATTGCCTTGTGTTATGAACTTTCCATGTGAGGAATTTATCCATGCTTTTCGGGATGCGGATGGTGAATTTGATGGAGGCTTGTTTTTTCTTTGCTTTCTTTTTGCGAATTTTTTCTTTGAATTGCTCGATAATGCGCTCGTGGGCGATAACGTTGCCCATCGCAAGCCCGACTTGGTCCGAAAAAGTTTGAATGAGATCTATTTGATAATCTGGTATATTGTTATATTTCATTCCTGTCAATATAGCGCCGACGATTTTGTTATTGTATTTGATGGGTAGCGATATGAATATTTTTGATTCTGCTAGTCTTTGCAAAATTTTTGCTATGCTTTTATTCACGGGAGGAGATATAAAATTGCTCAAATCTTTGTCCATGCAGATTTTATCAAGGGAGATACTTTTCCCCATTAGATTTACGGGCTTATCGATAGGGGTTACTAAGGAATTGAATGGTATGTCTATATAATTTTCTATAATCAAAAGAGGGTTAATTGAGTTGTAAAAGTAAGAGCGAAGATTTTTTCCGTCCGGATCAATGCGGAAAATGGCCGAGCCCTGGAGTTTTAAATCTTTGATTTTTATTTTTATGATGGTTTCAACTGTATTTTTAGCAAGTTTTTCAAATTCAACAGTTCTGAAAAACAGGTTTCTAGTTTTTTTGATTAATTCTAGGGTATATTTTTCCTTGTCTTCTATACTATGATCCGTTTTTTTCAACTTTGGTCGCCGGTTAATAATTGTGCAATAACTTAATCTTTATTTAATCTAGCACATGGTAAAAATTGATCAAGTCGTAAGTAGTTTTTATTATCATTATTTTTAGATTCATTTTCTGAAATCTACAAGAGCATTTCTTGTATTTTTTTAAGACTTGTGAATTTTATATCATTACTGAATTCTGTATTAAGATAAAATAGGAAACTGTTTCTGATTGAATTTTTTATTAATAAGTTTGAATAAATTGAAAGATTATTTTTTTTAATATTTTTTTGTAATAATGTAATTTTAGGGAAAATATATTCATTGAACAGCATTTTAATGACCTCGTTTTTTGTTAGACGGGGTTTTTGTTTAGATATTATAGTAAGGACGTCGATTTTTTGTAAGTGGACTGTGTTTTGATTCAAAATATCGTTTAGGATTCGTGTGATTTCTGCCATTAGTTTTAAGATGGTTGATTCAGTGGTTAGTATTTCAAAGTCTCTTTTCGGGAATCTGTTCTTGTTGTATATCAAATGTGTTAAGAGAATGAAAGATGAGCCGACGGTTACTGAAGCTGCCGACAAGTATTTTACTATCTGGGCTTTTAACGTGAGGTGGATTTGTATTTTGATGAAATTTTCCTTGAGCATGTTGTTGTTCATTTTTTTAATTTTTCTGATAAGTAGCTCTGTTTTTTTGTTGTCAATTTTTTTGAGATCACAAATGAATTCCCCCCAAAAAAATATTAGTTCATCTAAAAACGTTTTATTAGAGTTCTTTATTAGAATAGTCTTAGCGGGATTTCTCAACGTGTCTTCTATTTGTTTTATTAGATTTTTTTTAAGGTTGTAGTTTATCTGGGGGCAATCTAATATGTTATCTTGTAGCCATAACAATAGTGAGGCCAGAAAAAACCCCTTACCGTACTTACAGGTTTCATTTGTTATGTTTTTTGAAAAAAAAGCAATTTTAGCAGCAGTATAATCTGTATTTTTAGTTAATTCAGGGAATTTTTTCTTTAGTGTTTGATATAGATGGAGATAGGTATCCATTTCTTTTTTATTTCTATCATATTTTATTAAATTTTGTTATACTTAAATCTTAAAGACATATTTTTAAAACATGGAAAATGTTTAGTAATTTGTTGTATAGTAAGAAGGAGGATACGGATACCTCCGAAAAATTGAGGAGTAGATTGACGGTGTTGGAAAACCAGAACAGGCATTTTAAGCTGATTCAACAATTGACTAGCTCAATGTTGAGTACCCACAGCCTTGATTCTGTTGCACAGAAGATAGTCGATAGTACGAATAAGGAGTTTGGTTATCAGGGAGCGATTCTTTATCTTGTTAGAGAGGGGAAGAGGGCCATATTTAGTTGTGCTGTTTCGAATACTTTATCTGTACGTCTTGCAAAAAAATTTCTGAGTAAACCGCTTAGGGAATATACGGCGAGTTTGGATGATAAAAACAATGAGACTGTAAAGGTTATAAATACAGGCAGGATGATTATAGGTAGCGATTATCCTCGATTCATTTCTCCTCCAGTAAGTAAATTTGCTGCGAAGATGTCAGTTTTAATTAATAGAATCAAGACAATCGTTGCTTTACCAATAAAGGTCCAAGGTAAAACTGTAGGGGCAATAGAGTACATACTGAAAATTTCACAAGAGAAAGTACCTCAAGCAGACATTGAGATGATGAAAATATACGCAGATCAGATAGGTATTGCTATTGAGAATGCTCGTCTTTATTCTAAAGTTATTAGCTTCAACACCGAACTCAAGCAAAAAGTTGCGGATGCGACGGTAGAACTCCAAAATCAGTACAATGACCTCCAAGCTCTTTCCAAAATTTCTCAAACCATCACGTCCACGCTTGATCTCCAGCGCATCTCGCAGGAAATCGTTAACAGTGTCTCTACAAGACTCAAATTCCGCGCGGGGCTTCTTGCGGTGATTTCTCCCGATAAGAAAAAACTTATGCCAATCGCTGTTTCCCAGACTGAATCAGTCTCAAAGTCACTCAAACTTCTTCATGGAGATTTCAGAAAACTCTCGGTCGATTTAACTAATGAGAATAATTTGTATGTTCAGACGGCAAAACGCCTGAAAGCTACAACGAGCGATAATCTCAAGGATTTTTTCTCTCCGCCTCTTAATTCTAGAATAGCACAAAAAATACAAAAATTAAACCAAATACAAGGAACCGTCGCAATGCCTCTTCAATCCAAGGGCGAAGTTCTGGGCATTTTGTCATTTTCCTTTGACAAACCTGTCAGCAAAATTGACGATCGTGAAAAACAAGTCATGATGACATTAGCAAATCAGGCCGGACTTGCCGTGAACAACGCTCTTCTCTTCGACCGATTGAAAAAATTCAGCGAGGAGTTACAGGAGAGAGTTAAGCAAGCAACGAGTGAACTCACAATTGCGAACAAAAATCTGCGCAGACTCGACAAAACCAAATCCGAATTCATCTCAATCGCCTCGCATCAACTTCGCACTCCACTCTCCGCGATCAAGGGATATATTTCCATGATGGCCGATGGGGATTATGGAGATGTTTCGGATAAAATCAAGTCCATTTTAAAAAAAGTTTATAACAGCAACGAAAGACTGGTCAATCTTGTTAATAACCTTCTCAATGTCTCAAGGATTGAAGGGGGGAGGGTCGAATTTAATCCAGTTCCTCTGCAGATCGAGACGAGTATAGAAAACGCGATTGCTGAACTTAAAAAACAGGCGGATGAGAAAAAGCTTGCTCTTATTTTTGAAAGATCTCGCAAAGAACTGCCTAAAGTCAATGCCGATGAAAGGCTTCTGCATCAAGTTATTGTCAATTTAATCGATAATGCGATAAAATATACACAGAAAGGAAAAGTAGAAATTTTTGCGAAGCTAAAAGGGAAAAATATACAAGTTGATATGAAGGATACTGGAGTTGGATTCGAGAAAAACGAAGGAGAAAGACTTTTCAAAAAATTCGTCAGGGGAAAGGATGTCTATAAAATGCACACCGGCGGATCCGGCCTTGGTCTTTTCATTGTAAAAAAACTCCTCGAGATGCATGGAGGCGCTGTAAATGCCCAAAGTAAGGGCAAAAATCAAGGAAGCACTTTCACGTTTACACTTCCAGCGAAATGATGTATAATAATTTTAGCATCTCTAGCAATTCAAACATTAAATTTATGGAGCGAAAACCGAAAATTCTAATTGTCGAAGACGATAGAGATCTTGTTGAAATGTACGAGACCAAATTTAAAATGGAAGGATTTGATGTGTTGAAGGTTGATAACGGCGTTCCGGCGACGCCGATGGCAAAGTCTGAAAAGCCAGACCTTATTTTGCTTGATATCGTCATGCCGGAGATGGATGGTTTTGAGGTTTTAAAAAAGCTGAAAGCCTCGGACTCAACAAAGGGCATTCCGGTCATTCTTCTTACGAATCTTGGACAAGAGGCTGACGTGAAAAAGGGGATGGATATGGGAGCGGTTGATTATCTCATAAAGGCGAATTTTACGCCCAACGAAGTTGTCGAGAAAGCGAGAAAAACTATGGGACGCGGGGAAGCTGTTGCGGTGTAGCCGTTGTTGGTGTACTGGACGACTGGAGATGTTTTTGAAGTTTAACAGAGTAAATTTCGAAACCCAGCCCCTGGGTAAAGCTTTGGTATTTAATAAATAAATTTTCCCAGATCAAATGTTCTTGACAATACTGTGGTACGTCTTCATAGCATTCCTTCCGGGCCTCTTTTGGCTCTGGTTTTATTATAAAAAGGATTTGCATCAGGAGCCGTTGAAGTGGATCGTTAAAGTTTTTCTCTGGGGAATGCTCGCGACGATTCCCGCTATAATTCTCGAGCTTTTCTTCGATTTTATCGGACAGATTTATTTAATAGAGGGAACATTGGCGTTCATCGCCGTCTCAACGTTTGTCGTGGTCGCTCCCATCGAAGAGTTTTTGAAATATTTTGTCGTTCGCAGGACTGTTTTCAAAGATAAAGTTTTCGATGAAAAGATAGACGGAGTGATCTATTGTATTGCCGCAGGCCTCGGCTTTGCGACATTTGAAAATATTCTTGCCGCTGTAACGTCTGGCGAAGGGATTGTGCTTGCCCGCGCGGTCACAGCAACTCTTTTACACGCGGTCGCGTCAGGTATAGTCGGTTTCTACCTTGGTCAGGCGAAGTTCAAACCACAGAAGAGTAAGAGATTAATTGTGTTCGGACTTGTTTTTGCGGTCGTTGTGCATGGTCTTTACAATTTTGTGATAACGCTTGAAACCGAATTCACGATTCCACTGATCATCGTGTTGCTTGCCATCGTTTATGTGATTTTAGCCGTTGGAATTAGGAAGATGAAGAGGGTTGAGGCATGAAGCGTAAAGATATAGGACACGGCTGTTTTATGATGCCAAACTGGCGTCGTAAACTGTGACCTTTAATCTATGGTCTGAATTCTGATCGCTTATTTCCCACAATCCGCTGGATTCAAGTTTGTAGTGCAATTTTTCGGTCAGTGATTAATTCGTAGAATT
>CAYMJO010000043.1:0-7703 GCA_964391305.1 uncultured Candidatus Saccharibacteria bacterium
TAAAAATCCTCCTAATTCACCCGATATTATTGTCTTGACAAGGGGTACACCTTATGTATTCTTCTTCTTCTCAGCGAATGCTCCACTTCTGGATCCTAACATGTAATGTAAAGGGGTATCTCCACGTTCATCTTTCACGTTAATATCAGCCCCCTTCTTTATAAATAACCTAACGATTCTCTCTTCCCACTCGAATGACGCAAGATGCAAAGGGGTAACTCCAGTATCACCTTTTGCGTTTATGTCGATACCTTTACTAAGAAGCAGTCCAATTGTCGACGCATAGTTCTCATAAAAGTTGGCATAAAATTTGTCGCTGGCTTTTTCACCTAACAATTTATCGTGGACTGCTTCAAGAAATGGAAATGGCTTTCCCTCAGGGATGGGAACATATATAATGCTAAATGCATCATACATCAGACCTGGTCCGGAAGCTATGAGATGTAACATGGTATAATGACGCAGATCTACTACGTTTACTTTTGCTCCACGGTTTATAAGCATCTCTACAATTTCGCTTCGTGCGCACGCGGACGCCCAATGTAATGGAGTTCTCTTCTGATAGCTTCTCGCGTCGTTTACATCAGCTCCCTTATCCATAAGCATCAGCGTCATCTCTTTATAGCCAAACATTGCCGCTATGTGCAATGGACTAAATCCGAACTCTCCTTTTTCATTCACATTTGCTCCATTTTTGATTAAAAGCTCAGCTTTTTCCAGTTGATTTCCAACTACAGTCCAAAGCAGATCGCTTGCACTGTCAACAACGCCGATTCCTGTTCCAATGCTAATAACCAACAAAACACTAATCAATAATACAAACCTTGATTTTAATCCTTTGAAAGTCATTCTATTATCCCTCCCTTTTTCTCCTTGATTTTTTATATCGAACCCTATTTTTTAATCCTGTGGCTCTCAAATGTTAAAGATCAGTATTTTAAGCATAGTAGAACACTAGTTTTCCGTCAACGAAAATAATACCTTTCGAACGCCAGATAATAGAGTCCAGTCTTCGTACGGGCAAAAGAGTTCAGACAATGACCGAAGGTACTAGTCTAGACTACTTTGGTAATTCAACAAAAAGTGAACAGTAATTCCAAAGTTCATAAATAGTATACATAGCAACCGTCGCCGCAAAAAAAAACACAGCCGCCGCAAATTAGAAATGGCAGAAAATGATAGTACGAGTACTTTTAAAAAACTCTACTTACCAAATATATCCTCCACATCCTTTGCCTTGTTTTCTGAAACGCCGCCTGCGGGCTTAGGAGGTGCAGGCCTTTTGGGAGGCATCGGCCTTGATGGCTCCGTGGAAGCAGGAGAAGCCGGTGGAGAAGCCGGCGGAGAAGCCGGCGGAGGAACCGAAGGAGAATTTAAAGAGGAAGCCATGGGAGGAGACGGCGGTTTAGGCTTGGGCGGCAAAGCGGAGTCCGGCTTGGGCAAAACTTGCTTGGGAGAGACCGGAGACGAAGAAGGCAAAGAAGTAGACCCATCACGCTGTTGAGCTTGCGAAGTTCTACCTACCTTTCCCGGTAAGTTTGGAGGAGGCGGAGCTTTGGGAAGAGCTTTCTCGTGAATGGAAGTTGCCGGCGACGGTCTTGCCGTCCCAGCTTGCTGCTTCAGCTCTGCAATAGATTTTGACTTCGGCGTAGACGCAGGCCGAGACGGCATAGATTTATCGAGTGGAGGCACGGACACGGGACGCCGCATGGAACGAACAACCAAAGATGAAGGTGAAGGAGCCAACGGAGCTTTCGATGCGGATTGCCTTGGGCGCGCCATACTCATATCTTGCTGCATAGTCCTGCTCTGTCCGGGAACAGACTGCATCCCCTCAATGGCTTTGGGACCTCCACGCATTTGATTCCGCAATTTCTCTATATCTTCCGTGGTCTGTAGCTCTCTTTTTTTCTTTGCAATAGATAAAAACACAGATAAAACAATTATGACTATCAAAACAACCGCTCCAATGATCAGATACAGCTTATATTTCCAAATATCAAATCCCTTCGGCGACACAGTAATGTTGTTCGATGGCGAAGAAACGACATTGGTAGCATTTGTGGTGTTTGCAGACACTCTATTCGAAGAAGCTTCGGCCCTACCAAGAGAAAACGAGTATGATCCAAAAACGGAGTCACCATCTGGGGCTACAACCAAATACAAATTCTGGGCTTTTTCAGATACGGCAGAGACCTCAACACCGGCACCCGCGCTGGTGGAACTGCCTGATGCGTCATCGATAACACTCTTCGATTCATCATAAAAACTAACCTTGATAGAAAGCTTCGAATCCGGCATTCCCTCAAAAGTAAACTTCTGGTTCTTTTGTCCTGAAATCATATACACATCTTTTTCATCGGTAGAGCAGTACTTTGACAAATTTCCCTTTTCTCCACAGGCATTCACTCCTAAAAAATTTTTATTAAAATTCATAGACTCGGACGGCATCTGCAAATCCAAAGCATTGGTAAAATCATCTCCCGCATCGGTATTGGCAGAAGCATCGGAACGATCCATCTTTTCAACCACTACTTTGTAATTGGCGCTGGCATCTCCTTGATTTTTTATCTGGACATAAACGGTCTCCGGATCCTTAGGTCTCTCAAGTGTCGTACCTTTGTAATAAAAACTCTCCGCCACTGCGACTCCATCGGATATGGCCTCACCAGAAGAAAGCATTGTTCCTTCGACATCATAAAATTTTATTTGCAGGATGCTTGAGCCATCGCCGCTCTTCCGGGCAGTGCCATGAAACCTAAGCTGGTATCCAGAATTCAAATCTATACTGTAAAACTCAAAGCCCTCTGGCAACAGGTTTCCCTCAAGTATCTGTCCCTCTTCGACCCCGACAGCCTTCTGAAAATCTTCTTCCATCCCAATTGCCTGCGCAGTAACCGGATAAAGAACCACATATGTAAAAATTACCGCAAGAACAATAAAAAAAACGCTCATCAACGCCAAACCCGAAAAAATAGATCTTTTTCTCATTTTCTTTGTTTTTATATTAATATTTTCTAACCTCTCAATTAGAAGTATAACAAATCTACTGTTTTATTTCAAAAAAACTCTTCAGATTCATATCCAATCAAAAAATCTAGAAAGCGGCTCCTTATTCCAAGCATACCGCTTCAGTCTAATCTGTTTAATACGAGCTGAAATCCTTTCTCTCCGTGTTTAAACCAATGAGCAACTCTAGTAATAGTTGCCGTGCTAGCCCCCGTCTTCCTTTCAATTTCACGATAGGGGATTTTGTTCAAAAGCATAAGCACGATTTCCCACCTCTGGGATAAATCCCTTATTTCATTGATAGTGCAAAGATCTCGAAAGAAGCGGGCACACTCTTTGGTCGTTCTTAATTTAAGAATTGCTTTAAAAAGCCGCCTAGTTCGCTCGTTTTGCCACTTTTTACCCGTGTTTTCCATCGTTCGTTTTGAATATGATTTAGTATGTTAACACATTAACATGTTAGCATAATAATATGAACTCTCAAAGAGCAAAAAAACAAAATCAAGAACAGAACAACAAAAAAAGCCATTAACTAATGACCAATAACCGCAAAAAAAGTTATCCACAGCTAAAAAACTACTCCAGCGACCAATTAAAAACATTAACATATATTCCCTTTGTCCATATACTTTATACTTTTGTCTTGTCTCGTCACATAAACCCTGCTTAAATCACCCTTGCCACATGATAAGTCATAAGGCCAAAAATTTGAACCGCAAAATTGTTTGACCACTCAAGTCGGCTAGAGAAACTTCGGCGGGCCACTAAGACAGATGGGGGAATCACGTTCCCCTATCTGTTCGTTTTTAAAAAAAATCAGTGTCTCGCCTGTCACTTCGACAGATTTTTAAAAATAAAAATAGGGGAGTATCAGATTTCTCCCCTCTTCTCTACTCTATCATCAATATCACACGTAAATTTTGTTGTTTTTCACAATCAGCTCCTCCTTTCCATTCGGATACACAAAACACACCTCTGGACTTTTCATCACCGCGTCCATGTGATTAAGAGCTTTTTGGTCCCCATCATAATTGGCGCCGAACGCTATGTGCGCTGTGCCAAACGCTTTCTCATCTTCCATATTATTTATTCCACGGGCATTGCATTTTTTATTCACTCCCATCCCGAATTCGCCTAAGGCTTTCATATTATCGATATAAATTTTTCCAGTATTTTTATCCAAATATCCCTTTCGTACAAGTTTTCTTACATTCCTTTCTATTTTTAGAAAATCGTTCGCCAAAATTAGAGCGTTTTTTCCGCCTCTGATATCCACAACTTTATTCTTTTCTACAATCAACTCTATCGGATCCTTGACCGATAAAGCCATTTCATCGCCACCGCCGCCAACACTAACATCTATTTTTATCTTGCCTTCCGAAGCGCCAACCTTCGGTGAAATAAAAACTTCTCCGACAGGCAGATTCCCGTAAAATCCTTTTTTCGCAAAACAACCTTCATCTAGAATCGCTTTGCGGCATGAGACATCTATGGTTAACTCCGTATCAGCTCCATTTTTCACTATAATATATTTGGCAAGATTAATCTTTTTCTCTATTATTTTGCAAAGCTTTTCAATTTCGCCATAATTTGCGAAAACCAATTTCGCAAAGTCTGAAATTTGCGGATTTGAAAGCCATACGGCTCGCATCAGTTTTTTTTCAAGAAGATAAAAACGTATATCCTGCTTCGAAAGCAAAGTTAAAGCCCCTTTGTAATTATTTTTTTGCCCTTCCGGATCACCGCCTGTCGAAATCATATTCACACCGATATAGACGTCAGGCCGTCTTTTGAATGCTTCCAAAACATGCGGCTCCATGTGATCGGTGGTATTCTTAGGCTGCTGCATCAGAAGATCTGGTTTCGCGCCAATCTCGTATGTCGCATAAACCAAGGATTCGGCTATTTTTTCGAGATCACTGCCTGGATTTGTCAAAATTAAAACACGTTCATCCTTTCTCAAAGCTAAAAGTTTCTCCGCGATAAATTTTGACGCCTTATGAATTTTTAGATCAATATCTTCCATAATTTTATAAGTAAAGTTTGCCGCTTTCCAAGATTTTTTCCACTCTGCCATTTGGGTAAATAAAAGTTACCTCCGGCTTTGAAATTATGCAGTCAAAGTGTATTGGCGCGGGCTGTTTGCCGTCATAATCACAACCAATCGCAACATGGACTGTATTTATGACTTTCTCATCTTCAAGAGCGCTTACATGCAATCTGGCTTTGGGATTCAATCCGATGCCAAGCTCGCCTATTGCCATAATATTTTCCAGATAAATCTCGCCTAATTTTTTATTCAATTTCCCGCTTTTCATGTTTGCATTAACTCTTTTCTTTGCCCGCGCAATGTCCTCTCTCAACATTTTTGCACCTCTGCCACCAGAAATTTTCGTTATCCGATTATCTTTGATCTTAAGAAAAACCGGAGACTCAAGACGAACACCTTTGCGCTGCGTCATGCTCACATCCACGGCAATCCTGCCGTTCACGCCATCTAAATCGGGGGAAACAAAAACTTCGCCGCATGGAAGATTACCGTAATCCCCTTTTCTATAAAAATTTCCGTCATCACAAAACACAGGTTTTCTCTTTCTTATCGAAACCACAAAATCCGAGCCTTTATCCGTTTTTACAATCACTTCGCAGGCCTTTTCAAGTTTTTTATTCAACTTTCTTATATTTTTTCCGAGATCTTTGTAATCTATACACACCAAGCGGCTAAAATCTTTTGCAAAAACACCGTTGCACCAACATCCTCTCGCCACTTTTTTTTCAAAAAGATAATAAAGAATGTCATCAATGGACTTCCCCTTATAATTGTATCCCCCTTCATCAATTTGAGGATCTTTGCCTCTTGAATCCGCCACCGCTTGAAAATACACATCAGGTTCGATCTTTAAAGCCGCGAGCACATGCGGCTCAATATAATCCCCATGTTTTTTTACATCCTGATACAGAAACATAACTTGGGCGCCCGCTTCGCGCGCAGCACGAAAAACGGCAAATGTTATGTTGTCAATCTCATCGACGGGATTTGTTACTATCAACATTCTCTCGCCTTTTTTGACCTTTAAAACCTCGTTGACTGTAATCTCCGCCGCTTTTTTTAATTTTGGATTTATACGACTCATTTGATTATTATGTCTTTAAGCTCTTTTGGAGATTTTGTTAAAATCTCATAACCTCTCTTGGTCATCACAATATCGTCCTCGATCCGCACTCCGCCATATCCCGGAAAATAAATTCCAGGCTCAATTGTAAAAACCATATTTGGAGCAATCACGAAATCTTTGATCTTCCATTTAAGTTTTTTCTTATCTGCAATAATCGGAAGCTCGTGAATTTCAAGACCCAAACCATGACCCAAACCATGAAGCAATTCATATCCTTTCCCAGCTTTTTTAATATATCGCTCTGCAATCTTATGCAGTTCCGACGCTTTCATCTCAATTTTTAAATTTTTAAAAACTTCCTTCTGCGCGTTCAAAACCGTATCGTAAATTTCCGCCTGTCTTGCCGTCGGTTTTCCAAAAAAAACTGTCCTTGTTATATCCGAAGCAAATCCCTCAACCTTCACGCCGAAATCCAGCAACACGAAATCCCCCTTGCAAAGCTTTCTTTTATTGGATTCGTGATGGCCTCTCGCGGAATTTGGTCCAAACCCTATCACAAACTTGAACGAGCGTTCATCCGCGCCCCGATCTCTCATATATTTTTCAAGATCCCATTCGATTTCCTTTTCGGTAATTCCAAATTTCAGTTTGCGCTTGATATAGACAAATCCCTCTTCGGCAAGTCCGCAAGCTTTTCTAACATTTCTTATTTCATCATTGGTCTTGATCATACGAAGCTCTTCTAGAATCATTCTTGTCGCTTTCCAGCGTCTCCCATTTCTTTTGTCCAATTTTTTAAACCTTTTTAAAAGATTAAAAGGAATGCTATTTTCAAAACCAACATACTTTGTATTCACCTTGGAAAAAATTCTCTCTATTTTTTCTTTGCCATCTTTCGAAATATCGATCACTTTGAATCCCCTCGCCTGTTCTTTCGCCTGCTCCAAACTGGAAATGTAAACAAAGAAAAATTTGCGTTTTTGGGTAATCAAAACAGTAGAAGGATCATCCGCAGTAAATCCAGTGAGCCATCTAACGTTTTCTCTCTTCGTCACGAGAAAAGCCCCAAGCCCAAGCTTTTCCATCCCTTTTCTAAGTTGTGCGATTTTGTTCATAGTGATATGCTTGAAATGCTTGGATTATCCGCAAAGCGCGGGCATTTCGAACGACTTTAACATATTTATATAAAAAACTGGCTCGGTCATCTTCACCGAGCCTGTTCTTAATTTCAGAAAATCCAATTTCATTTACGAAAGCTCGGCGATGTCATTCTAGTAGATCTAAAACCCTTTCCACAAAAATGGAGCCAGTTTCGTTTTATAAAAATTGGATAAAAAAAACTCATAAAATAGTAAAATTCAGATGTGGTGCATTTTATAATTTTCGATGGGAAAAGTCAAGCCATTTGTCCACACAATTCATATACTAAAAAATCAGCCTTCAAAAGAGGAATTTTTAAAAAAATATCCAACTTTTTCTTACAGCATATTCCCTATAATAGAACCCATTTAAAGTTTTCTCTATTTTTCTTATACTTTAGCCAAGAAAATAATTATTTTTGACGCGTCAACTGTTTGA
>CAYMJO010000044.1:0-7443 GCA_964391305.1 uncultured Candidatus Saccharibacteria bacterium
CGCGCCAAGATCGTTGCGTTAGATTCTGGAATCGAACTAGTTTAATCAAGACAAATCGATTAAAAAATCACTTGCTTAAACTTTTTTTTAGCCCTGTCGTCGGAAAACCCCGTTTCCCACCTTATCCCCATCTAAATAGAAGCGATAATGTCTTTCACTTTAATAAAAGAGTTTTTTACAAAAGAAGTTAATTTAGTATCCTCGAGTTTTTCCGTAATATAATTATCTGCCATTTGAAAATTCTCTTTTGCTAACTGCAAAAGAGCAATCATTTTGTACTTAGTATCTAAGTCATCCCCGCAGCTTCGCTGCATAATAGCAGTAAGTTTAGACATCCATTTCTCTAATTCATCTGTATCTTTAGATTTTGGTATTGTGGAAATAATCCCTTCCCACTTTTTATTGCCTTTTAATTTCTCTTCAATTCTTTTCAACTCGTTTAACAACTTGTCTAATTCATGTTTCCGCTTTTCTTTAAAAGATTTCGTGAGTTGCATGTATTTTTTCACTATCGTTTGATCAGAAAACGAATCAGACATTTCACAATTTTCCTCCGCATCGCCAAAGTCCACAATATATACATCATAGTCCCCATCACCCGTCTCCCGAACCATAACATTTCTTTCGTGCAAATCTCCATGTTTTATCCCCTTCTTGTTTAATATCTGCATGGTTTTTTCTATTTTCCTTAAAATCCTTTCACTTATTACATAACCGTTCCTTGATAAAAAAGTAATCAGTCGAACTGCATTTTGTTTAAAAACTATTGCTCTTTCAAATTCTTTATTTTTAGGATCTACATGTTTGCCGCCAGGCTTTTCAAACCCTAAAGCACCACTCACATAACCTGCCAACTCGTTAAGGGGCATCCTATCAACACAGCCTTTGACACTCGATAAACTAGGATGCCTTCTCACTACTTCTTTATACAAAGAAGTCGCTAAATCTTCTCCTTCCACAAAATCCATTATAAAAAATTCCACTTTGTTTGTATTTACGCCAAATTGCCGAAGATTTTTTTTATAGCTGTTTCTGACCTTAGCTCAACTTCCTTGTAGTACAATGGCTTTGGTATTTTAGCCAAGCCGCCGCTTACCTCTTTTCCTTCATCACTTAGTACCTGAAACGCCTTCTTTTGCATCTCATACTCTTTCCTCCCTTTTCCATGCTCATATATTTTCAGTATCTTCATGACAATACCCTTTTCTCCCTCGTCATTAAACAGAAACTTTTTAAACTCTAAAGACAGCTTATTAATATCAATCAGCGCGATAACACCGTTAGTACCCTCATTTATTTTCTCTAAATTTAAAAATAGAACCTCAAGGTAAGCTTCTTGTATCTCTTCTTTCATTAGAACATCCGGGGAAACTCTCTTTTCTAAATTTTCCATATATTTAACTCTTCTTAAAAATATGACACACTCCGAAACTCATAAGTGAAACAATTTCATACAACAACATCCAAATTATATATACTGTACAAAAACGTGTCAAAAAATCAATGCAAATTCAGCCTGAAACCCGCTTTTTTAAAAAATGTTCCTCAAAATCACCCAAGAAATTCTCAACGTATCCCTGAATCCCTTAAACTGCGATGCTATTTTACCATCATCGTCTCTATAAATAGTATCGACTTTAGTCGTAAAAATTTTGAAGCCCGCCCGTGAGGCTTCGATCAAAAGAGAAGCTTCAGTTTCATATCTTCCGGGTTTTAGCTCTATTTTTTCGAGAACGACTCTCTTGATCAAACGAAAGCCTGACTGTGTGTCGCGAATTCTCTGCCGCGCGGAAAGCGATATGAGAAGAGAGCTCAATAAATTCGAAAACTTTCGGATCGGCGGCATCTTGGATCTGTCTCCAAGTCTTCCTCCAATCACAATGTCAGCTCCCATTTTCTTCTGCGCAGAAATTAATTTTGGAATATCGTTAGGATTGTGCTGACCGTCAGAATCTATAACAAGAATAAAGTCAACATCATTATTCTTCAGAGCATATCTAAAACCAGTGACCAATGCATAGCCTTTACCCAGATTTTTTTTATGAGAAATAATTTCAACGCCCTCAACGGATCTCGCATAATCACAACTCTTATCCGTAGATCCGTCATCGACAAACACAACACGATCAACGTGCTTTTTTACTTGTGATAAAACTTTTTTTACTCTGTGCCCCGCGTTGTAGCAGGGAACGATAGCAATCATCATAAGCGCTAAGCTCTAAGCTTTCTATGGAAGTAAGCTTGGTGCTTAGTGTCTATTTTCAGTTTACACCACAAAAATAATATGTTAAAGTAATTCAGATCAAATAATAATTAAAAATCTCGAAAAATCTATGCACATGAGACATTTAACAGTTCTGTCAATCTGTGTCGCACTGCTCTTCGTCATGACACTCACATTGGGTATTGGATGCGAACAAAAAAATGCCACAGAGAACAAGACGGAAAACGCCACAACCGAAGCTCCAAAAACGGAAACGGCAACGCTCGTGCTTGACTTCGGCGGCAAAAAAGACAATGCGGAATATAAAGTAGAACTGACGAAAGAATTGACAGCTTTCGACGTTCTCTCAAAAATTGCCAATGAAAAAGGCTTCACGGTCGAGTCATCCAAATCAGACTTCGGCGTTTACATCCAATCAATAGACGGCGTAAAGGAAGACAAGAAAACATCAAGCTTCTGGACATTTACCGTCAATGGAGAAATGGCTCAAGAAGCGGCAGACAAAACAAAAGTCAAATCCAACGATAAGATCGAATTCAAATATTCAAAAATATAATAGTTTTCTGGGGTTCTCTTTCGATCTTTATTATAAATCTTGATCGAGAGAGGCATTAGAACGCTATATATAATTTTTTTAAAAAAATGACCAAAAAAACAACCTACAAAATAATCCTCGCCGCGTCTCTGATTGCCTTCGGCGCAATTGGAAGAATCTTGCTACAAGATCTACCGAACATCGAGACAATAACGGTAATATCACTGCTCGCGGGAAGCCTACTTGGCTTTCGGTTCGCAATCGCGATTCCGCTCATCACGATCGCTATCACAGATATAATTATCGGGAACAATACTATTATGCTTTTCACGTGGTCTGCCTTCGCCGTGATCGGAATTTTTGGATGGCTACTCCGAAACAAGAAAAATTTCTCTCCAAAATTCATCTTCCAAATGACCGGAATGGGAGTCGGCGCGGCTTTATTTTTCTACGTTTATACAAATTTCGGCGTCTGGCTGCTTTTTCCAATGTATCCGCATACGCTGCAAGGACTCGCCGCCTGCTATATCGCCGGCATTCCATTTCTCAAATTTTCACTCGCAGGTAACTTGATCATCGTGCCAGCGGCATCAATCGGATTCACATACCTTTGGAAAAGATTCCTCTATCCTGAAACAAAAAAACAACTGGCGGAAAAGAAAGCCTAGAAAAGTTTTTTAAAAAAAAAAAAAACATTCCTCAAGAAAGGAATGTTTTGCTTCGAGAAAAACTTGTGATAAAATAATGATATGCTGGAAATGCGCGCATTGCTCAAGTATTTCATGCCCGCCAATAGATCGTCATCTTAAACGCTTCAAATAAATAGCATGTACATCCCCTTCAACATCATCGCGATACCAATAATCGTTTTTATCTTGGCGCAAGGATTGAAGATCCTCACAAAATCCATCGAGCGCCCTTTTAAATTAAAACACATTGCAGCCTACGGCGGAATGCCATCCGCGCATACGGCCTTCACCGCATCCATGGCAACACTAGCGGGACTCATCGACGGATTCAATTCAGTTACTTTCATGATATGCATTGTAATGTTTTTAATAATCGTGAGAGATGCACTCGGACTTCGTATGCACTTGAGCGAACACAGTAAAGTCCTGAACAAAATAATAGCTGACGTCCCAGATATAGATCCTAAAAAATATCCGTTCCTCGGAGAGAGGCTCGGACACACTTTGCCCGAAGTTATCGTCGGCGCAATCGCAGGCACATTTCTAACATGGGTTTTGTTCGTGTTACTCGTATAAGCACCAAGCTTACTACTAGAGAAAGCTTGGAGCTTAGCGCTTGGTGCTTAGTACCCGACGCACCACCCCTCGATCATCCCACGGAATCCTCTTTCCCCCCGGACCCATCATCACGGTCTCCGAACCCTTGCCGGTAATCAGAACCACATCGCCCTTTCGGGCTTTTTTAAATACAAATTTCATCGCTTCTTTTCTATCTAAAAATTTGAAAGCGTCTCGGTTCAATTTTTTCCCGCTTTGTAAAACTCCCTCAAGGACATCGCCGATGATTTTCTTAGGATCTTCATCGTACGGATCTTCGTTTGTAACGACAACTCTATCGGCGTAAGTCCCCGCAAGGTTCCCCATGATTGGACGCTTGCGCTTATCCCGTCCACCACCCTGCGAGCCAAGGACCGACCAAAGTTTTCCCTGCACAAAAGGCATGACGGTCTTATACGCATTTTCGAGGGCATTGGGAGCATGCGCGTAATCGACGATGACCATAAATGGCTGCCCACTGTCGATAATTTCCATTCTTCCGGGAATAGGTATGATTTTTTTTTCGAATGCCCTCACAATTACTTCCCGAGAAACTTTCTGAGAAATCGCAACCGCAATTGCCGCAAGCGCATTGTAAACATTGAACCTGCCAATAAGCTTCATTTTGATCTCAAACACCAAAGCTTTTCCTGAAAAATTTGTGGAAAACACGGTGAAGCTCGTACAGTTCGAAGAAAGACATACGTCCTTGGCAAAAATTCCGGGCAGTCCCCCCAATGCTTTTTTATCAATTCCATAGACTATTTTTCTTTCACACCCCGTTTTTAAAAAATATTCTGCGTTCTCATCATCGGTATTGACTACCACGAATTTCTTCTGACCAATTTTACAGCTTGATGCAACTTTTTTAAAAAGGACTTCTTTCGCCTCTCTATATTTTCTAAAAGAGCCATGGGACTCAATATGTTCTGGAGTCAGGTTTGTAAAAACCGCGACGTCATAGTTAATTCCGACATGACGAAATTGCTTGATGCCCTCGGAACTAGTTTCGATCACGGCATATTCACATCCGGCATTGACCATGTTCCGAAGCAACCTTTGCATCTCAAATCTCCCCTGCATCGTCTGCTTCGACTCATTCGGCCATTTAAGATCTCCAATTTTAAAATTAGCCGTTGAGGTCAAGCCAACAACGTATCCGGCTTCTTCTAGAATTTCGGCAATCAAATTCGTAACGGTCGTCTTGCCATCGGTGCCCGTAACTCCAATGACAGCCAGCTTTTCCGAAGGCAATCCATAAACCAAAGTGGCAATAACGGCAAGGATATAGTGGTACGCCGAAATAAGCCTTTGAGGAATGAGTTTTCGAATAGGAAAAAACATTAAATAAGATAAAAATTCAAAAGTTTTAACCTGTGACATTGGCTAAATTTTGAATCTTGACTTAAGCTTTTAAATTTTAAATTTCAACACGGCCTTTATCACATTATACCAAAACTTGTTATACACGATATCCCAAGCGCCGACATAGTCAATTCTCTTCCCGCCAAAGCCTTCTTTGAACTTAGTAATTCCCGTCCATGAATGTTTGGGAGAATTCTTTGGAGCAACGCCACCAAGATCATAATGCGCGATGCCCCGTCTCTTTGCCTCGAGCATCGCCTCCCATTGTAAAAGATGCGGCGCCATAAGATTGCGGTGTTCGTTTGATGACGCACCATGCAGATATACCGCGGTATCTTTGTAAAACGAATTTATATTAACCGCAAAAATCTTACCTTCGTATTCCGCAATAAAAAGCTTCGCAAAATCGCCCGAACTCAAAACTTGTACAAGCGCCCCGTAATATTTTTTTTCATGAACAAAAAATTTGTCCCTGCTGGAAGTCTCCTTCGCAATTTTATAAAAAGCTTCCACGTCTTTTTGTTCAACGCTTTGCCTTATCGAAACTCCTTTTCTTTTTGACAATCTGATGTTGTATCGAGTCTTCGACTTCATCCGCTTCAAAATTTCCTCCTCGTCTTTCTTCAAATCAACGATTATCGTGTTCTTCGGCTGAATTTCCTTAGGAGCCTTGACTGCAGAAAATTCCTCACAAATTTTTTCAAAATTCTTTTTCAAATTAAGTTCTCCTTCTGAAATCAAAGGGTCAATTCTTAAAAAAATGCATTTTTCTTTTTCTGCGATTTTTTTTATTTCTTTAAAAAAAATCTCTGCGACTTCAACGTTTGTCAACAAAAATCTCGGCGAGTAAAGATACCATTTTCCCCTCGGCATGTCGTATTTAAGAATGGTCGCAGCGCCGACCAATTTGCCATTATTTTCAACTCCAAGCCGCCAAATTTTAAATCCCGCCGCCCGCTGAAATTCTCCCCATTGCCAAGTCTGCAACAAAGAGCATCCAACGCTTTGCGAAACAAAATCGTCGAGCGCCGCTTTATGTTTTGAGTCTAAATAAAAAAAGTCCATGTGAATAAGCTCCAAGCTACTTTTAAAAAGAAAGCTTAGTGTTTGGTGCTTAGTGCTTGACGCACCTTCTCTGCAACCGTCAGTCCAGCATCAACACCTCGCAACATGTCACGCGCCTCGCTCTCCGAATATCCAAGATTTTTCAGAGCATCGATCGCATCGGCAGACGTGCCTATCGCTGAAGGCTTCCGCGTTTTATATTCGGAATAAGAAGGCAAATCGTCAATCTTATCCCGCATTTCAAGAAGCAACCTCTCCGCGGTCTTCGATCCAATGCCGGAAACTTTTGTAAAAAGAGAAGAATTGCCGTCGATGATCGCCCGTTTAATCTCCGCAACATCCGCAACCGCGAGTATTCCAATTCCAGATTTAGGACCTATTCCGGAAATCGAAATCAATTTTTCAAACAAATCCAGTTCCTCTCGCGTCTCAAATCCATAGAATTCTTGGGCGTTTTCACGGATGTGCTGGTGTACATATATTCCGATTTCCGCATTTTCTTTCATTGCCTCCAAAAAATTTGCGCAAACAAAAACCTTATAGCCGATTCCGCCTATTAGTAATACAACGTAATTCCCGCCCAAAAATTTCACTTTTCCAGAAAGATATGAGATCATTTGATTTTATTATAGAAAAATATGGGAAAAAAGGCAACTTTTATGTAAAAATATGCCGTTCTCCTTTGACATAAAACGCTATAAAGTATATCGTAAAAAATACTATCCATGTTCGAATTAAATTCTAAATTCAAACCAACGGGCGATCAGCCTCAAGCGATCAAAGAGCTGACAAAAGCTCTAAAATCTGGCAAAAAATTCCAGACGCTTCTTGGCGTAACAGGCTCCGGGAAAACTTTCACAATGGCGAATATGATCGCCGAAATGCAGAAGCCAACAATTGTCATTGCACATAACAAGACCTTGGCGGCACAGCTTTGCGCAGAGTTTCGCGAATTTTTTCCGAAGAAC
>CAYMJO010000045.1:0-7367 GCA_964391305.1 uncultured Candidatus Saccharibacteria bacterium
TGAATTAAAGTTGCGGAATTATAGCCGCAAGACGATAAAAAGTTATTCATTGTGCTTGGAATCTAACTTTTAACGCGACAGTTTTGATTAATTAGTTGATTAAAGACTTCATAAGGTTTTTGAAAGCCAATGGCTTTCCTGGGACGTCCGTTTAGAAGATGCTGAGCCTTCTTCACTTCATATCTGGATACTTTGTTAAAGTCTGTTCCTTTAGGAAAGAATTGCCTGATAAGTCCGTTAGTATTTTCATTAGTGCCTCGTTCCCATGGGCTTCTCGGATGAGCAAAATAGACTTTGACGCCGGTGATGTTGGTAAACAGTTTATGCTGTGCCATTTCTCGCCCTTGATCATAGGTCATTGATAGTTTCATCTGCTGTGGCAGTTTCTTAACCTCCTTGGCAAATGCTTTGGCCACATCAATAGCCCCTTTGCTTTTAACAGGGATAAGAATAGTCGTGCGGGTCGTGCGCTCCACCAGAGTGCCAAGAGCTGAACGATTGTTCTTTCCAACAATTAAATCGCCTTCCCAATGTCCTGGGATAATCCGGTCCGCCACTTCTTTCGGTCGCTCCTCAATACTCAACATATCCTCTATTTTACGCTCCATTTTGACGTTTCTAGACTGTTTGTGTCTTCTTTTCCGATTCTGCCGTAGGCAAGAAGTAAGCTCTTTTTTGAGAGTCCCTCGGGGAAGAATGTAGATATATGTATAAATCGCCTCCGGCGATATGCGCATAGTCATACTATCAGGATAATCCTTTTCCAGCTCTTCCGCAATCTGCGTCGGTGACCACTTAAGTTTCAATTTCTTGTAAATATAGCGTTTAAGCTCCTGATTGTCATCTAGCTTAAACTTGCCAATCTTTCTTTTACTGGCATTTCTTCTGGCTCGATTTTGCACCTTTGCCGCTCTATAGGTATACTTATTACAGCTCCCATTGACGACCTCTCGGCTGATAGTACTGGCGTGCCGATTTAACTGCTTGGCAATGTTCTGGAAAGAACAATCCTGCGAGAGCATTCGGCTGATTTCTTCTCGCTCCTCATCACTTAATCTTTTGTAATTTTTCATAGAAATCTAACTTAACTCTTTTGGCGCTTCGCGCCAAGATCGTTGCGTTAGATTCTGGAATCAAACAAGTTTTCAAAACATGTTATAAAAAACTAAAGTTTGTTATAAACTTTTTTTAAATGTGTTATAATAATATCATAAATTACAATTAATTAAAACCACAAAAAAATGAGAAAAATCTACGTAGCGGCACTCACAACAGTGCTTGCCATCGGAATGGGAATTACGCTTGTTCCCAAAGCCGAAGCTGCATGGGGAGATGTCGGCACAATCCTCGGCGGCAAAAGGCTTCTAAATGATGGTCAAAAAGCAAACATCGCGCAGCTCAACAACCCCAAAGGTATAGCAATCGAAAAAAGAAGCGGGGATATTTACATCGCGGACACAAGGAACAACAGAATTGCCAAGATTGATGGAACCACCAAAAAAATCTCTACTTTCGTGAATATCTCTGGAAACACAGGGACACAGGACGGTTCCAGGCTCGGAGCAACTCTCGACAATCCGTACGGAGTTGCGATTGACAGCAGAGGAGCTGTTTATATTGCGGACACGTACAACGGCAGAATCAGAAAAGTTGAGGGAGATAAAGTATCAACAATCGTGAGCAAGGGATTAAAGCTTCCTGAAGCTCTAACAGTGAGGGGAGACACCGTTTACATTTCGGACACGGGAAATAACAGAGTCGTTTCTGTCAACAAAAATGGCGGAAAACTTCAACGAGTAGGCGGCGTGTTATCTATACCAAGACAGATTACATGGAATCAAGATAAACTTTATGTCGTTTGCGCTGGAGATGGCACGATCAATGAGATCAACCTTAGCACGAACACATCAAGAAGATATGTCGGTGGATTTGAGGATGTCGGTGGTATTGCCATAAAAGACAGCAGAACCATGTTTGTTGCCGCGGGAAAACAAGGCGTCTGGAACGAACTCTTTTCAGTGGATCGTTCGACAAAAACAAAAACCCTGCTTTCGAAAGACAGAGAAACGGAAACTCTAAACTGGGCGGCGGGAATGGCATTATATAACAATAGAATCTATATCATATACCAAGGAGGAGCTTCCATATATTCAGCAAACCTTGAAGGCGAAGACATGAGAAGAGAAGCGGGAAAATATCGATATCCGAAAATATTTGGCAGCGCTGCTGTCTCGCAAATAGGAAGACCTCATTCTATCGTATGGAACCCTACAAAACCGATCCTCTACGCGGCTATTAACAATCAGCTCATAGAATACAATACCGTATCTGGAAAAGTCAGATTCATGGCTGGACATCCGATGGACAACTATGTGGAAGGACAAGGAAGCTCGGTTAGATTTTCCAATCCAGATATTGACATAAGCCCGGACGGCAACTGGTTATATATAGCAGATCAGTACAACCATAGAATCAGAAAGATGAGTACAAAAACCAAAAAAACAGAATACATAACCGGCGCCGGCGAAGTGAACTTCTATAGTCCAAACTATAGCGCTTATCAAGAAGGCGGACCATGCGATGGCGAAACTGGAGCAAATAAGTCCGGCTGTGCATACTTCAATAAGCCAAGCGCCATTGTTGTGAACAGGGCTGGTACGAAGGCATACGTTACAGATTCGGGCAACAACATGCTCAGAGAGATCAATCTCTCAACTGGCAAAACCAGAAAACTCGCGGGAACTAGAAGCGCAGGCTTCAAGAACGGTTTTGGTCCTCTGGCAACGTTCAATGGACCAGCCGATCTAGACTTGGATGCGGCAGGAGCAAACCTGTACGTCGCGGATAAAGGAAATCACGCGATAAGAAGAATCAATCTGGCTACTCTAAACGTGAGCACCGTTGTTGGAAAAGGAAAACCTGGATATCAAGAAGGTTCAAAAAAGACCGCACTGCTCCAAATGCCTACGGGAATTGAAGTGAGAGGAAACAATATGATATTCTGGTCCGAATCGGGAAGTCAAAGAATTAGGATGTATAACACCACCGAAAATCAGACGAGACTTTTCGCGGGTTCCGGAAAAAGAGGAAGACTCACGGGCCCAAGCACAAGGAGCCAATTCAACGAACCAAAGGGGCTCGCGATTAATCCAAAAGATGGCTCGAAACTATATATTGCAGATTACTACAATGACAGCATCAAAGTAGGAAGTCTAAGGTAAAAAACGAAGCGCTCTAAGCGGATTAGACGCCCGCTATAAACAAAAACCACCAGTCAAAAGACTGGTGGTTTTTTTTATTTTTATAGTTCAAGCACTAATTCCTTCTAGAAAAAACGCTTAAATTCCCAGTAATAAATTCTGCAATTTATCTATGCTCCATTTTCAAAAACGGAGAAAGAGAATTTTTAATAGATTTTCAAACAAAAAACCGCTTCATAAAGGAAGCGGTTTTTGTCAGCTTTTCCTTTATAGAACAAATTTACAAATTCTCTGGATTGGTACTGACTGTCAAATCTAAGCCTGACTTCAAATTCTTATTGTACGCGAAGAAATTCATTCCAAGCGGAGTGCCACTGGCACTGAAAGATCTGACTTGAGGTGCTCCTGTCGCGCTTGCCACAATCACTTCTGCCTTGCCGTCATTGTTTATATCCGAAGCTTTCACATTCGCGCCGACTTTTGCTTTCCCAAATGCTCTCCATGATCCCAAAACTGTTCCAGAATCTTTATAAGTTTTTACATCAGAACTGCCGCTAAGCTTTGACACCACTACATCATCTTTTCCATCTCCATCAAAATCTGCAGAATCCACATCTATTCCTCCCGTGTAAGCCGCTTCAAACGCCGTAAACTTGAGAGATTTTGGACTGCCGCTTGCCTCAAAAGTTCGCACTAAAGAAGCGCCGCCTTTGCCCTGTCCAGCAATAATCTCCGCCTTTCCATCTTTATCTATATCCCCAAAGGCAATACTTGCGCCAACATGGCTCTTTCCAAAAGCATTCCACTCGTATTTCTTTTTTGCTTTGCCTCCATCAAAATCAAAAATTCTCACGGTAGACTTCCCACTTGCCCTTGCTATGCCTATTTCATCTTTGCCGTCTCCGTCAACATCTCCGCATGCCACATTAAGTTCGCCGCGAAAAGCCATGCTATGTGCCCAGAAAGAGCCTATTAGAACTCCGTTTTTACTGTAAACCCGCATTTGCGGGCCACCGCCGCTTCCCGGAGCCACAACGATCTCATCAGGTCCTTTGCCATTTATATCGCACGCGGCAAGATGAGCGCCACCTTTAAATCCTTTGGAATAAGCCAAAACATTTGGTTTCTTTTTAGCCGTTCCCCAATCATCAAAACCTCTTAAGTGAGAGGTTGCGCCCTTTCCTGTAATCGTGTAAACAGTTGCCTTCGACGCAGTACGGCCAAATTTGTATGGCTTTTTCACTGTGGAATAAATTCTGCGGCTTGCCGCATCATAACTCGCCTTTATCTCACTTCCCCATTCTATGCCCGTGTCGCCAAACAAAACATCTCTTTTTATGCTGACTTCCTGCTGTACTCTGCCATTGGACCAGCCTCGATACACATCAATTTGATCGCTTCCAAACTCTCTGATTTTCGTCTCTTTTGTTAAACCATCATAAACTCCATTGCCCTCATCTTTGAAAAAGTAATATCTTTTGTTAGAACTCGCTTCTTGATCATCAACATTTGCCTCTCGTTTTTCCATCATGACATAATCGCCTTTTTTCCATTCAACATGCATTACAAAATAATAATCGTTTTTACCATCTTTATTTCCATCTATACTCCAAATCAGATCATGATTGAAATCCGCGGGAGCAGGCATATCCGCTGAAAAACTTCCCCCTTCCCAACTGCCATCGGCATCTTTATACCTTACATCCATAAAATCTGTCGCGAATCCCCACAGTATATAAACATTATCCTTGTCATGGGCAATCTTCATATCCAAAAGATCTATGTACCATCTCTCGTTCATCATTTTTACGCCCGTGCCGCCCGGATTCGCGGTTCCCCACTCTTTTTTACTTTCATCCCAATAGTAAGTTGTCCCCTTGTATTGGTCAAATTCACCTTTGTCCCCTGTTTCAAAACCGTCTTGAATGAGATATGGAATGTCATTCCAATCATTCCATTTGCCGTCCATTTTCAGATTGGCAAAATTTGATTGCGCGCCGTCCGCCAATGCGACATTGCCAAAGCTTCCCGGTCCATACACGAAAATCGCGAGCGATAGTACCAAAAAACCAACTAGCGTTATGGTTAGTTTTTTCATTTGTTTTTTTGTTATTAATTTTTTAAAAAACTCCTACCTTCATTATACTCCTAATAATAGAATTTTTATAGAAAGATTATCCACAGGGCATTTTTGGAGTTGCAGGACACTAACTTTTTCTATTTATATTTAGTGATGAAGAATTTATTTTTTAAAAAAAATATCAAAAGAGCCCAATTTTTTATAAAAAAGAAACAATATTTATGCTCATTTTATGCTTATCTAACAGTAAAAACGCAGACTTTTGTAAAACTAATTGACAAGGTTTCCAAACCATGATACAATGGACTTATAATTCTTAATAGAGTTTTGTCGTAGCTTAATTAAGAGTATATTTTTTATAAAATTTTTATAAAAAATTACCTGTTAAGTTTGGCAAAACAAAAGTCGTAAAAAATGGATAATCAAAATTCTGGAGACCGAACAATGCACAAAGGAAATTGGACTTGTTCGGAATGCGGAGCGGAAATTACCGAGCTCCCATTTGAGCCAGACGGAGACAGACCGATCTTCTGCCGAGAGTGTCATCAAAAGAAACGAGATGAGCACAGAGGCGGAGGCGGAGGCGGCCAACGAAGAACGTTTCAGGGCAATTGGAAATGCGCAGAATGCGGAACAGAAATTACCGAGCTCCCATTTGAGCCACGGGATGAACAGTCGATCCTCTGCAAAGAATGCTACATGAAACAGAAAAATGGCCGATAAAGCCATTTCACATCTGACATCAAAGTTTTCGCGATAATTTTTTCTCGAAAATCGATAAGTCAGTAAAAAACCCCGCAAGTCGCGGGGTTTTTGTTGGAGTAGTTTTTTTACCTCGATATTCATTTAATAGAAACTTGCTGTTAAAAAAATAATTCTTACTTAATTTTACACCACCACCCTCATCCAGTCAAAAAAACAACGAGCCCAGATTGATCACTCCCTACTGTATTTCTCAGGAAAGAACCGGTCCAGCAGAAGCCATGTCCTCACATCTCCGCGCCTCAAGGCCGCCGAGAAAACGGGGACAATACATCCGCATGTGCGGCACTTCACGCCGGCTCCCAACGTGCAAGGCTTCTTCACATTGAGATTGGCATCAAAGGCAACAATATTTTTTCTCAAAAAATAACACTTGCGGTAATAACTTTTTTTATACAAAGATTTTATTATGGACGGCGTCAGAAAAACGATGTCTTTATTTTTTTTCCAGGCCGAGAGCAATTTTTTGATAGTCCAGTCAAGTTTTTCTCCCTCGAGAAGATATAGATCGCCGCTTCCGCGATGAGACGTGTAAACGCTGAAAGTGACGCCGTCAACACCGCTCGCCCTGGCAATCTTTACAATATCATCGATATAGTGATAATTGGTCGCCGAAAGGGTCGGAGCCAAAACCACGCGGCGGTCATTTTTGATATTCGCCATGATTCGATCGAAAACCTCCGCCCCGCGGATCTTGTTGTGAACTTCCTTCGGGCCGTCAACACTGATCCATATTCTTCGCCGAATTTTGCGAGACACTTCCTCAACACCGTTTGAGACAAGACTCATCCTCGGAAAAATCCGGTCCGCGGCCTCAATAAGCTTTGGACGAAGCGTCGGCTCTCCGCCGGTCAGATATACAGTGGAAGTGCCACGCCTGCGGTGCTTGTGGAAGGTCTCAATCCAAACATCGTCTGATAATTCCTTGCGTGAATTGTAGGTCTTATGCCAATAACAATGCTCGCAATTCAAATTGCACCGCGATGTGATATCGTAGTTGACCACGCGCGGAAAATCCCCTTTCTTTCTCGCCCTGGCGATAAATTTGATTAATCGGCCGATTTTGGGCATTGATATGTTGTCTTAGCAAATATATAAAAAATAACTATCCCTAATTTTATACCCAAAATAGCCATCTGGAAAGTGAATTGACAACCGAGCAAAATTTGGTGCAATTCGAAGACAACAATTTTCGCTCATTGAAAATTTGCAACCATAAAACTCCAAAAGAATGAGCATTTGAATTAAGACAACTTTTATTTTAATCTCTATGTTTTCTAGTCAATAGCTTTGCATCACTTTAAAGGGGGTTTGCATGTTGAGAG
>CAYMJO010000046.1:0-7320 GCA_964391305.1 uncultured Candidatus Saccharibacteria bacterium
ACCTGTCGGATTCGAACCGACGACCTGCGCGTTACGAATGCGCTGCTCTGCCAACTAAGCTAAGGTGGCTCAATCTTATTTTAACATTTGTAAAATAAAAGCGGGTAACGAGTCTCGAACTCGTGACCTCAGCCTTGGGAAGGCTGCGCTCTACCAACTGAGCTATACCCGCAACCAATCGATGACAGCTGTTTTAGTTACTCTATCTTGATAGTCATTTTTCAGAAAAGAAAACATGCCAAATAACCATTCAGATTTGAAACTTGATTCTAATAAAAACGATTAGAACCAATATAGCCAACTCTAATATCACCCCACATACCTTAGGGGCAGTTACCGCAGAAAAACAGCCAGAACAGCTTATAGCCAAATCGAAATTTTAGCTTGTCCTTCCTCTTCCTTCAGCCATGATTCGAAAAACGCGAAAAGAATGTGCGACACATTGACCTGCTCGTTCTTGTCGTCCCTATCGTTCATTTTTATAATATGATAGCCAAATTCTGTTTCAACAAGATTGCTTATCTCGTCTTTCTTGAGCGCAAATGCCGCCTCTTCGAATGCCGGCAACATCATTCCCTTTCCAAAAAAGCCAAGTTCTCCTCCCGTTTGAGCCGACTGTGGATCATCGCTGTACTTTCTCGCAAACTCCGCAAAAGAATCCGGCTTTTCCCGAACTTCTGCGAGAACTTTTTCAACTTTTTTCTTCGCAACACTTTTGTATTCATCGTTTTCTTTCAGCTTTTCCTCTAACTTTGTTCTCGCAAGATAAGGCTTTATGGCAAACTTCATCAATTCCTCTTTGGTTCCCCACCCGAACTGCTGATCGAACATTTTGAGCGCGTTTTCCTCGCCGCCAATCACTTCTTGGGATATATAGGCTTGATATTCCTTCTCAATATCTTCATCCGAAATCACAATTTCCTGTTCCTTTAATAAATTCTCTATGAGCTTTTCCTGCTTTAGTTTTTCTTTAACTCTCATTTCTACCTCCAGCAATGCTTTTTTCCCATCTTCTGTCGTTAAATCCACGCTCAACTGTTTTTCAAAAAAATGTTTCATTGCGGCAATATTATCATCATACTCTTTCAAAGCGACAACATTGGAATCAACAAAAATCACCGGATAGGGAATGTAAGTAATAATTTTGTCAAAAATTCTGTTCCCAGAATACTTCTTATCCCAACGTTTCTTATAAATGCCAAGACCTAGAACAACTATAAAAGCGATTGCCACAATAATAATCACCGCGACAACAACACCGATAACTTTACCGGCTTCCACTTTTTTAGATTTTTCTTTATCGGGATCCGCCAAGGATTTAGATTTATCCGTTTTTTCCTTGACATCATCATTTTTTGAAACAATCTTTTTTTCCATAAAATTTTTATTAGTTGTTAGTTGCTAATTTTTAGAAACACAGAAAAGCAGTTTCTCGCCTAAGGATTATCAACTAAGAACTAAAAAACTAATCTCACAGTTAACTCTCGGTCTTAAAAAAATAATTCCACCACTTTTTATAATTTGGAATATAAATTTCCTCTTCGGCTTTTTCAGCCTTGCCGACCATCCCCTCTTCCTTCTGAACGGTTTCCTCTCCTTCGCTAAAGATTAAAGCAGATTCTCCTTCTTTTTGCAAACCCAATTCCTCCCTCGCGACCTTATCCCGATAACTATCAGTTTTCAAATAATCCAACATTTCTACAAGTCTTTCATTTTCAGTCTCCAGCGTCTTTTTTTCCTCCTGTATCTTTGCAATCTCTTGCGCGATTTCATACTTCTTTTTTATAACTTTCCCGAGGAAAAAAACAAGCACAATAAGAATTACAATAGCAGAAATTGTAAAAAATTTCGAGCGTATTACGCGCCTTATGATATGTATTTCCGCTTTTTGCCGATCTCTCTTTTTAATCATATTTTCAGCTAAAGTTATAAAGCGAATGCTTGAAAATATACGTTTTCTTTAAATTTAAAATTAATCTATAAAAAACAAAGGAAATTCAACCTAAAGAAAAAATTGCTCGCTTCAGCTTATGAACTGTCTAGTGGTTATCGGCATCCTCAACTCTGACATTAATTTTACGCTCACCACTACCTTTAATATTTTCTATAAACTCAATCAACTCCTCTGCGCTCAAACTATCTTTATTGCGACTGGATTTTTGCGTAATCTCCCGGATCTTAAGAAGCTTATCTTTTATGATTTCCGGCGAAGCCACGAAATCAACAACAAGCGGCTTTTTAGAATCTTTTATAAAAACATTTACATGACCATAATTGAACATCGTTGCAAAAATCCCCTTAACGGCAAAAGTGACCTCGGAAATACGGTCATAAATGGCCTCTCTTACAACTCTGTTGAAAAAACCCTTCTGTTCTATATCCACAATGCGTTGACTAGTAACCACAGTAATATTAAAATACCAAGTGAACCATGAGTACACTCCCCAACACAAAACAAAAACAATCCATGTCAAAAGAATCGCCGTCGCCCAAACATATGTCAGAAAAAAATCCAAAAACGCAAGCGGAACAATGATAAGAACGACCGTACGGGCAACCGGCGCGATAAAAGTCGCCTTGTGTCTCCTTAGCAGCATGATAGGCTCCTCGTCTTCCTTAAGGCTTTGTTTAAAATAGTCACTCATAAATAGAATAATAAGAAATTGAAAGTTTGATGTTAGACGCAGAACATTGGCATTGGAAACAGAATAAAATACTAGCCCAAAAAAGACTCCTGACTCTCATTTCACATCCAACTTACATTTTCAATTTTCAACTTTATAATTTCTAATCTACCATATGAAAAAAACTTTAAAAATAATAACTTGGTTCGTAGTGGTTATCGTCATAGGAGGAATGATTTTGTTGTTATTGGTACCATTATTTTATTAAATGTCAAAGGTCAAAGCAATACGCAATGCCAAAAATTTTAAAATCCCTGCCGCATCAAGGCAAGTGCCGCATTTGGAAATTCGCAGTTTTTTAACATTCAGTTTTTAGCTTTTTAACTTCGTTATCCCCTTGCAGTTTGGACTATAAACCTTGATATTTTTTCGTCATTCTGTTTCCCTAGCATAATCAAACACAAATTTTTTCCCATACGCAGGCAGTGCGATACTGTCTTTTTTTGATACATCAATTTTTATGTCCGGAAAAATCTGCGTGATCTGTTCAACCATTCCGCCTTCGCGAGTGAGCGCTTCTTGCAAGAGCTCGGGATCACCCACTGCCTTGAAAATATAGGGCGGATTTATAAGCTCACCATCAAGCCTGATCTGCAAACCATCAGGTATAATCGAGGAATTGTAAACCAACCTCCTATCGTTTAATGCCATACCCTTTATCCCTATATTGCGAATCGTGTTTGTCAAATCCAGAAGATGCACATCGAGCACAGGTCCCTCTATCTTCATAACGATTCCCTCTCCGCTAAGCTCATACAAACCAGAGACTATCTTGTAATTTTCGAGAGAAGATCCCAAAACTTCTGTGCCACTCTCCTTGTTTTGAAAAACCAAATCGTAATCTTTTTGCTCCGTCCTTAATTTCGAAATTTCCTCTCTCAAATTTCTGTTGCTATCAGATAAAATACTGACTTCAAGAGAAAGGCTTTTCTCATGTTCTGGCGAAACCTTTTCCTTTATCTTTTCTGTAGAGAAAAACTGGGCAACAATAAGAAAGCCAATCAAAATGGCAATTGCGAACGTTACGATGAATATTGGACGATTTTTCATAAAAAAATTTCAAGAGATTCGTTAAAACTGCCCAAAATGTTTAAATATCTCACTCATAGCCTCCCGAAAACCCGTTAACCTTAACGCTATCTCTTTCTGCAACCTCCAAAACGATGCCATACTTTTCCGCCCTTTCATGCAAATCAATTAATCTCTTTCTGTCCTCTATACTTGATTTCAACTTTTTAGGATCTCCTATCGCGGAAATTTTCAAAGGAGCCCCGACATGAGATTCGTTGATCAAAATCGTATTAACAATACAGTTCACGGAAGTAACACTCGTGATTCTCTCTTCATTTACAGAAATAGCCTCCGCTCCCGCAAACCAAAGCCCGTTTATAACATCGAGAATATCTGTCGAATGAATTATCGCGTCATTCTTGAAATCATTTCTGTCCTTCAGCCCATCATAATTGCCGTCGCCCAAAGTCACTTCAACGCCTTTCCCCTCCAAAAAAGTCAAGCCGACAATTTTTTTATACTCCTTAAGTTCAGCTGTAATTTCCTTAGATGCCGCCTTGCGATTTCCAAACTCTTTTTCCTTATTTTTAACATCCTTTCGAAGCACGCTGATTTCATCTTTGAGATCTTTCTGCTCATCTCTCATTTCCTCAACCGTATCTTCGAGTTCAAGAGTTGGACGCACTGGATCCGCGCTTCTCGCAATTGATTTCGTTGTACGGATTTGCACGGCAATGAAGACTCCGACAATCATTCCCATTAAAAGCAAAATCAAAGAGAAAACAAAATTTTCTCTGCCATTCCCCTTATTTTGAGCAGAATATTCTTTCATAGCACCATTATAACGTTAATTTTGCACTAATTCAACTTTCTTTCGCACATAATAAATGCGAATTTACAAAACGGCATTGGTATTTACCTTTTCATAATCTCTAAAAAAACTTTCTGCGGCACACTGACATTGCCAATACTCTGCATCTTTTTCTTGCCTTTCTTCTGTTTGTCAAGAAGCTTGGTCTTGCGAGTAACATCTCCTCCATAGAGTTTCGCCGTGACATCCTTGCGGAAAGCAGGAATGGTTTCTCTTGCAATGACATCGCCGCCGATTGCCGCCTGAAGCGGAACCTGAAACATATGTTTTGGAATAAACTTTTTAAGCTTTTTCACGTTTGTCCTGCCTATTTTGACAGCATCTTTTCTTGGAACAATCATAGAAAGCGCATCAAACTTTTCTTTATTTATCAAAAAATCCAATTTGACTAAATCCCAAGCCTTGTAATCCAAAAGCTCATAACTCATAGATGCGTATCCAGAAGAAACACTTTTGAGCTTGTCATAAAAATCTATGATAATGTCTGATAACGGCATTTCGTACGTAACTATCGCACGATCTTCGCCCAAATATTCTGTCGTCTTGTATTTTCCGCGCCTTCCATGCGCAAGCTCCATAACTTTTCCAACGTACTCCGAAGGCGTAACTATCTCCACCTTCGTCCATGGCTCCAAAATTTTTTCATAATCAGCCGGCAATTGAGATGGCACATAAATTGTTTTCACCTGCAACTTTTCTCCACCAGACGAAGCTTCGGTGTAGACGGGACTTGAACTTTTAAATTTTATCTCACCTCGATGGAATTGACTTCTAACTTTGACCTTATATGTCACACTTGGCGCAGTCACAACCAAATTCAAATTAAATTCTCTTCGAAGCCTTTCCTGAACAATATCAAGATGTAAAAGCCCAAGAAAACCACATCTGTACCCGAATCCAAGCGGTCCCGCTTTTTCTGGTTCATAGGTCAACGCGGCATCGTTTAACTTCAGTTTCGAAATCGCGTCTTTCAAAATAGGATAATCATCTCCGTTCACAGGATAAACCCCCGCAAACACAACAGGTTTCGGCTCCTTATAACCAGGCAATGGCTCAACTCCACTTTTGACATTGGGACTTTGATATTCATTTGTCATTTTCGTGATCGTGTCTCCAACCCTCACTCCTTCAATATTTTTCAATCCCGTGTCAACATAACCAACTTCGCCCGTTTTCAAAACTTGCGTCGAAATCAATTTGGGCTTGAAAATTCCAGTATCAAAAACTGTCCCATTTTTTCCAGTCGCTACAAAGCTTATCTCATCGTCCTTTTTGATCTCGCCGTCAACGACACGAACAAACGCCTCAACTCCCCTATAAGAATCATAACGGGAATCAAAGATAAGCGCCCTAAGCGGCGCTTCCGCCTTGCCCTCCGGCTGTGGAATTCTTTTCACAACGGCATCAAGAATTTCAGGAACGCCTTCGCCAGTTTTTGCGGACGCAAGAATTATATCATTTTCAGAAACCCCGAGAACTTTCACAAGCTCCCTCGCCACTTTTGCAGGATCAGCGTTGGGAAGATCTATTTTGTTGATAATGGGAATTATAGTAAGATCTTGCTCAATTGCCATGTAAACGTTCGCAAGCGTCTGCGCTTGTATTCCCTGCGTAGCGTCGACGACAAGAAGCGCCCCCTCACATGCGGCAAGACTTCTGGAAACCTCGTAAGTAAAATCAACGTGCCCTGGCGTATCAATTAAATTCAGTATAAAAAAATTTCCCTCACTCTTATCTTCGAACTTCATCGTCACCGGCTGTAATTTGATCGTAATTCCTCTCTCCCTTTCCAAATCCATTTGATCGAGCATTTGTTCTTTCATCTCCCGTTTGGGAACTGTTTTTGTGTACTCCAAAAACCGATCAGCCAGAGTTGACTTTCCGTGATCAATATGCGCTATTATGCAGAAATTTCGGATGTTTTTCATATTATAAGTATAGTTTTTTTGCATAAAAAAACAAGCCTCTCGGCAAAGAACGGATAGTAGCCTGCTCTCCAAATTTTTTAAAAAGGAGGTATATATAAAGACGCAGGTAATAACATTAGTTAGTACCTGCGTCCCTTTTTTTATAAGAAACTATACGTTATTCCCACTATTTGACAGACCTTCATAATATATTATAAACTTAAACCTACAAAGAAACAGCTCTTTGACAATTTAATAACAATTCATAACTTGAAGGAGAAAAATTGCTATGAACAAATCAGTCAGTGTGGCACTCATCTCAAATTGTCAAAAACTTTGCTTTTGACAATTGGGGCATTGTTGAACAAAAAGTGAGTAGTGGATAAAAATTATTTGCTAGTCGGAATGACAAGGGAGGAACTATGAAAATATTGAAATTATGGTTGGTTCCCATATTAATATTAACCCTTCCCTCATTTAGAGTTGAAGCCGGATCTATCTATGGTTGTGCACAGTCATATGTTGCTGGTAGCTTTCAGGATCCAATGAATGCACTCGGTTGTACCCCTAACACCTATGCTTCCACAAACACCACTAATTTTATCCGAGTGACCAATTTCGGAATTCCACGACAGCCGTACGAAATAACAATGATAGATATGGAAGTAAAAGTAAGTACAACCTCCAATACCACTTTCCACTTCTATGATTGGTACACTCCTGATTGTGTTCGTCAAGTACCAGTACAATGGACCGGGCCTGGAACTTACACTTTCAACAGAAATATGAATCTTAAGGTGTACCCCTTGTCAAGACAATAATATCGGGTGAATTAGGAGGATTTTTA
>CAYMJO010000047.1:0-7025 GCA_964391305.1 uncultured Candidatus Saccharibacteria bacterium
AGTTTTCATATGCCCTAGTTTACCAGAAAGTGCAATATGTGTGTGCACATTACCAAAAAACCTTGACATTTCCATTCAAATCGGTTAATTTCAAACCCACAAGGAGGTGGACTTTAAAGAAAGGCGCGCGGGGATTTTTTATATAGACCATCACCTCTTCACCTTTTACAAACCCGCGCGCCTCTCAAGAACCCCGCGAAATGCGGAGTTTTTTGTTTTTAAAAACATGACAGCTTCGCGACTTTTCCACAAAAGCTCTTGACATATTTTTTAGATAATATAAAATACTTTACGCCGGGGGAAAATATAGCAGGTGATGACGCGTAATCACCGGTCATGGAAGGGACCTTTTTTCTTTTTTTTGAACGACTAACAAAGAATGACAAAGGAGGAAGAAAATGAAAAAAAAGCAAACATTTCCATAGTTACTATACTAAAATATCCCCTTCCTCTATATTTCTCTATATTTGAGTATCCCCCGGTCCATCCTCCCCAATAACAAAAACCCCCTGTCTATGGGGGTTTTTTAATACTTGCATGCTTGAATTTTGATCAACTTCTGACAAAAAGAGAATAAATCACGAATTCGATAATTCGTAATTCAACAAATAAAATTTGGTCAAATCAAACGACCGCCAGATGATCGCAAACTATACCAAAAATTTTCCTCTCCCGCTGAAAGCTACCCAAGCGATTCCAAGCAACGAAAAAAACAAAGCTCCCAGCACATAAAAAACATATCCAGCTGTCATTATTATTTTTTTCATTTTTGTTTTTATTTTTTATCCAAATTTACAGAATATATGTACAAATCCTCCGCCAGCACAACCATAATATTTCCCTCCACGTTAATCGCTCTTCTATCTTTCATTGTATCACTATTTTCAAGCTCTGTCAATTGACTCGGCTTGAGCGGATCCGATAAATCATAGACCGCGATCTTGGGAGAAATCGAATACAATTTTTGTTCAGAAATTTCGAACCCATTCCCGAAAAGTTGTTCATCAATGGAACCTATTTTCTTCGCGCCGACAAAAACATCCGCTCCCAAAGATTTTCTCCCAACGTAAACATTCTCCCCCGTGCCGGCTATTTCCGAAACAAACCCCGTATTTTCACGATACAAAACCTTTGGGACTTCCGGATTGGAAACATCAAGAATTTTCAATCCTTTATCCCCACAGCCCGCGTAAAGCCTCTTGCCGTCCGAAGACAATTCCAAATCCCCCCACAAAGAAACCTCCGAAAGCTCCTTGAGAATTGCTTGTTTTTCAGGAAGAACTGCCACGTTTAAGTCTGATGCTTTCGTATCAAAAACGATTTGAGGCTTTGCCTTGTCCGATACGTTCATCACGGTAAACCTGTCTTTTCCCGCGACATACGCATAATTGCCAAAAACAGCGACATGCCGCGCATCCATATGCTCACTGCTATAAATCAATTTTGGGACACTTGAATTAGTGACATCAATTATTGCAAGCGGCCCGCCGGCAATGTAGAGATACCCGTCAAAAAGATACGAGTCAATCTCGCCGCTATTTATATTGACCGTGTCTATGACCGAAGCGATTTCCTTAGGATTTTTCTTGTCAGAAATATCAAAAACCTCCAGCAAATCGCCTTCAACATTTATTCTGTACAAATAATTCCCGTCAATATGAACGTCCGAAGATGCCTTGCCAGACAAATTTCCGATTTTGGAAAGCAATTTAAGCTCTTCATCGCTTCCATCTTTTTCGTCTTCCGGAAATTTGACGTCTATCTGATAATCAATGACTCCTATCCCCGAAAAGCCAAGCAACATTGAAGGATTCACGTTTTTTTCAGATATGAATTCCTCACCGCTGTTCATAATATAAAAATGAATATCTTCCGAACCAGTCACGCTGTACGCGACAACTTCGCCATTATTATCAGCGATAATTTCCGAAACTTTTTCATTCGGCGCATTTTTAAAAATATCTTTGCGCTCTTTTGAATCGATATTGATCAAAGAAACTCCGCCAGCCGATACAACGGCGACATTCCCGCTTCCAACCCATGTGGCTTGGCTGAATTTTTCACCGGAAAACTCAAGCAAAACATCGGTGTTGAAATTTTTCAAATTGCTCAAGTAAACCTTGCCTGAAGTCCCGACAAACACGGCTTTCATCAAACCAAGATTTATGTCCAAGGCGCCAAAAATATCATTCGGCATTTCATAGCCCGCCGCTTTTTGGCTATCCACATCCACTTTGAAAAACTTTCGGGGCGTTCCGCGCGTGGCAGTCTCAAAAAACACATTCTTCCCATCCACGTCAAACTTCAATGAAGAAATATCCACAATGTTTGCGGGCTCGCCTTTATAAATGATCTTAGCAGAAGTTTCACCAATGGCCTTCACTCGCAGTTCGGCAATCCCTTCTTTATAAACCGCGTATGCCACTTTTGAAACATCTAAAGACACCGCGAATTCGCCCGCAAAATCATAGCCTTTATCTATCGAAAAAGCCTCGCTATCTTTTCCACCAGAATCAATTTTTCGAACAGCATATCTTTTCACATCGCCTTCTTGGTAACTTACGGCGTAGAAAATGCTGTTGTCTTTTGCAAAAACGGCTGAAGAAATAGGTTCGTCAAACTTGATCAGATTCCTCACGTTCTTGCCATCGTCTTTTACAGCGTCGATTTTGCTTGCCCCTTCGCTTTCGCCAACATACAAAAGCTCTTTTCTATTTCTTTCAATTTTGGGCTCTGGTATTGATTTTGGCTTTTTTTCTTCTTTTTTATGATCGCTTTTGACCTTTGGCTTTTCAGTTTTATTCAAAACTATATTTATTTCAAAAGTTTCCTCGCGCGTCACATCAATTTTTTCTCCGTAACCCTCAAAGCCCGCAAGCTTCACATCAAGCCCGTGTTCTCCCATTCGAACACCCTCAACAAGCAAAGGCGTATTCCCCTGTTTTTTGCCGTTCAAATAAACTTCGGCTTCGGAAGGTTCAGAAATAACATTTATGCTTCCCGTCTTAACAACTTCTGTTTTCTCAAGCGCTTTCTTCACCGGCTTTGGGACGTATTTTTCATAAAATCCGGGACTCGCCGCGGCAAAAGACGTGAAAAAAACCAAAAGCGCCACAACGGCAATCGGAACTGTGGCATAAGCCCATCTAAACCTCTTGCCCCTTGGAAGAAGCGCATCTTTATCACCGCGTTCAAGAAGCTTTCTATCTCCAAAAGCTCCAAAGCGTTCTGACTCCGCAAGATTCATCAGACGTTTTCTAAGATTCACTCTGAAGTTTTCATCCGCCGAAATCTCCGGTTTGCCTTCATTGATCTTCTTCGCAAGTTTCAATAGGTCTTTTTCCTCATCCAAAAGACCTTCTTCTTTTATATTCTTTCCCTTAAGAAGTCTTTCCAAAATTTTATTGAATTTTTTTAACGGATCTATTATATCCATAAATATATAACGACAAACGCTAAATTTTGACATTTAATATTCTATCTTCCTCCTGCTAAGACTGTCTCTCAATTTTTTCAAAGCACGATGCATCTGTACAGCGACATGCTGTTTCTGAAGACCAACAATTTCCGCGATTTCCTCGTTCGATTTTTCTTCGAAAAATTTCAGAGACACAAGTTTCTGATCATTATCGGTAAGCATGAGAAGTCCCTCTTGAATTTTTTTAAAAAACATTTTCTTAGAAATATTGACTCCTACGTCTTCCTTCTCGTCTTTGAGCTCGGGAATTTTTTCAATATCGACATTCTTTTCCCTATAGCTTTTCCTAAAATAATCGGCAACGTTGTTGGACGCGATTTTGTAAAGCCATGAAGAGAACGAAATTTCTTTCCATTTGAAACCCTCAAGGCCGCGAAGGGCTTTTTCAAAAGTGACGGACGTCAGATCCTCCGCCGTTTCTATGTTCGAAACGCGCCTTAGAATATACGCATAAATACGGTCGAAGTAAATATCGTATAGAACGCCAAAAAATGAGGGGTCCTCTTGGGCCCTTTCGACAATCTCCTTTTCCGTAAATTGCTTCTTTCCGAGACTATAGTGGGAAAAGGTTTTCGCATCTTGTTTTTGGCCTCTTTTATCCACTTATTTTGGCGAAAGACGAAGCGCTCCGTGCTTTCACTATACTATAACGCATGAGCGCCCGAAAAATTACATGACTTTACTAAAAATGCCAAAGCTTTGATATTTTCACGTATTCATTATAAACAATGTGGCTGAAATTACAAGCACTTTGCCCTTGCTAAAGCGAATATTTGGGGGTAAAATAAAGCTTAGAACTTAGCCCTTAGCGCTACACTATGAAGCCCTTCAAAAAAGCAATTTTAATAATCATAGTCATCGCCGTCACAGCATGCGCGGTTTTTGGAATTTACAACATCGCATACGCGGACAAAGTTTTATCGGGCGTTACCGCCGCGGGAATAGACATCTCTGGAAAATCAGAAACAGAAGCGGCAGAAATTTTACAAAAAGCAATCAACAAATTCCAAAACGAAAGCATCGTACTGCAAAGCGGGAACAAGCAGTGGTTCGCAACGCCGAGAGAGCTTGGTATAAATTTCTACGCGCAGACGACCGCAAAGAGAGCTTTCGAAATCGGCAGATCCAATCCATGGCACAAAGATCTCATCACGAGAGCAAAGACAATCGTAATGGACCACGAAATAGACATGGTTTTTTCAATTGACGAAATTTCCCTCGAGAAATACGCCGACAAGCACTTCGGAGAGCTCGAAACTTCCGCGAAAAATGCCAATTTGAAAATCTCGGATAATAAAATTTTGAAAACAAAAGAAAAAAACGGAGTTATAACCAACGAAAAAGATTTTTTCAAAAAAACAAGGGAAAGCGCAGAAAAGCTGAACAAAGATCCAATACAAATCTCTTTCACGACATCGTATCCTGTAATTTCGGAGCAAGACACGGAGATGGCGGCATCTGCGGCAAAGAAAATCATGCAAAACGGTGTTAAGCTGAAGCACGGGGATAAAACTTGGGAAATTTCCAAGGGGGATGCGGTGGAGATGATTTCGTTCACGCCGCGCTCAAAATCGGGACATGAAATTTCCAAAGAGGATCTTTTTTCAAAAGAGGAAGGCAAAGACAACCGGGATATAACCTTGGGATTGGAACTTTTGGGAAGCAAGCTCGACGAAACTTTGGGAAAAATTTCGGAGGAAATAAAGACAGATCCAATTAACGCACACTTTGAGATAGTTGACGAGTCCTCTTTGAAAATTCCGCTCGAGGGCGAAAAGCCAAAGGATACGATTCGGGATGTGGTGCTTTCAGAACCGTCAAAAAATGGTGGAAAGCTGAACAAAGATGAAAGTTTTAAAAAAATAAGAGACGAAATAAACGACGGGCAAACCATGGTGGATCTAGTCGTCGACAAAAAAGAACCGCAAGTCACGGAAAAAAATTACAAGGAAGTTGGAATCAAAAAATTGATAGGCAGAGGCGAATCAAGCTGGTCGGGATCTCCGGCAAACAGAATCCATAATATAAAAGTTGCCGCGGCAGAGCTTGACGGCACCGTCATAAGGCCCGGAACGACTTTCTCTTTCGGCGAATGGCTTGGACCTGTCACCGAAGAAGCCGGATACAAGAAAGAGCTTGTGATAAAAAATAAGAGCACCGTGCCTGATATCGGCGGAGGAGTATGCCAAGTTTCAACGACAACTTTCCGCGCGGCGGTTGACGCGGGACTGCCTATAACCGAAAGAAAAGCGCACAGCTACGCCGTGCCATATTACAACCCGCAAGGAACGGACGCGGCGTATTACACCGGTTCAGTGGATTTAAAATTCGCAAATGACACTCCAGGAATGATTCTAATACAGACGGAGGCAAAACAGCACGAGCTCATTTTCAATTTTTTGGGAACAGATGACGGGAGAATTATCGAAAAGACAAAGCCTATAACCTATGATCGTAAAGGCAACGGCGCGATGAAAGCCGAATGGGGATACAAAGTTACCCTAAACGGCACGGTAATGACAGAAGATGTCTTAAAGAGCAATTACAAACCACCGTCAGAATATCACCAGGAAGCGGAAGAAAAAATAAAAAAGGAAGAGGAAGAGCAAAAGAATAAAAAAGAAGACGCAAAGAAAGATCCAGCAAAAAAGAAGGAAGATGAGCTGAAGAAAAAAGCAGGCAAACAGAACTAATCGGAGAACAGACGCAAGTCTGCAGGGTTAGAACTACAAACTAGTATAGACAAAGTAATTTACACTTATCCACTTCACATAGTCACTGCAAACCTGCTAGCATAAAAAAAGAGCCCCATGATGGAGCTCGCGATATTCACAGCCAGAGCGCTGTAGCCGGAGAATTTAGTAAAAGTAGAAAAGGAAGGAATCCCGCCGAAGCGGAACACTGCCAAAACCTTTTATTAGACTCCCGCTGGTGAATGGCTACAGCGTACTGGTTGCGAGAAATACGTCCGTGCGTGCTATTTACAACGCCACGGGCGTTTTTTTATTACAAAAATACCTCTCCAAAACAGTCCATTTTACCAAGGCTAAAACAAAATGTCAAGCTGTTTTTTGAGGAATTTGAGAAAAAGAAAAGGTATGGAGCCTTTGAAAACAAAAGTTCGGCTCCATACCTCTTTTACTATTTCAGCGTAAAAAATTTGATATTTTGGGAACAATATTTGCATGGAAAAAAATTCCCAAAACAAAAAAAATTACACAACACCAGAACGCTCCTTCCGGAACGTTCTCTAAAAAAAACACAACTTTTGCCATTTTGGCACTGAATGTGCCAAATGGCTCAATCTCGACAAAATTAAAATTCAAGAAGTTCAATTATTCCACCTCCTTTCTTTCTTTGTCAGATTTTTACACACAAACGCAAAAATACTGCAAAAGCTACTTTTTGCCCTATTTTTGCGCAAGTGTGCGGATTTCTCTATGAAAAGAACTGCGGGCAATATAGCACATCCTTATAATTTTGTCAAGCTTTTGTAAGGTGAGTTCAAGAAACTAGCGCAATAGTATCGGTCAGGCTAGGATTGATA
>CAYMJO010000048.1:0-6794 GCA_964391305.1 uncultured Candidatus Saccharibacteria bacterium
TAAATTGGGAGATTTTATCGAGGATGACGAGGCTCTTTCCCCTGTTGAATCCACGAATCGTCAATTATTGAAGGAGAGTATTAGGGATATGCTTCAGTATCTTTCTCCCCGTGAAAGAAAGATTATCGAAATGAGATTTGGACTTCTTGATGGAGTTGGACACACTCTCGAGGAGGTTGGACAGGAATTCCATGTCACTCGTGAAAGAATTCGCCAGATTGAAGCGAAGGTTTTGCAGAAATTAAAGGAGCATCCGACAAGCGTAAAAATCAGACCAGATTAAAAATTTAAATCATAAAAAATTAAAATTATGAAGCAAAAGATTCAAAAGATTCAGAAAGCCAAGAAACCGATAGACGTTTTGGCCGAGGAAGCGTTGGGTGGTGATGAAAAAATTACACTTTTGACGAAGGAAGGTTTAGATAAATTAAAGGCTGAACTTTCTTATTTAAGAGACACAAAGAGGAAAGAAGTTGCTGCTCGTATTAAGGAAGCCATCTCTTATGGCGACTTGTCTGAGAACTCCGAGTACGAGGAGGCTAAAAATGAGCAAGCGTTTGTTGAAGGGCGTATTTTGGAGCTTGAAGAGAAGGTTAAAAATGTAAAAATTATAGACGAAGCGGCATCAAGCAAGAGGTGCGTTCAACTTGGTACAACTGCTCATTTGAGAAATCTTTCAAAGATTAAAGATGAACCTGAGGTTTATACGATCGTTGGTTCTACCGAGGCGGATCCTTTGTCCGGAAAAATTTCCAACGAGTCTCCTGTTGGGGCGGCTTTGCTTGGATGTACCGTTGGTGATGAGATTAAGGTAAAAGTACCAGCGGGGTTGGTTAGCTATAAAGTTTTGAAATTGGAGTAGGAAACTATCTTCTTTTCTTATTCGGCAGATAGACCGCTTTTGGGTCTTCGGTTATTCGTGATTCAAAATTCTCGAGTTCTTTTGGGTAAACTTTGAGGTATTTGTATAAATAGTAAACTGCCGCGACTATCACTCCCAAAATGGTTAGAAATAACCAAATCCTCATCGAGAAATAAGGGATATTTTCGGTTCTTACTAGTACGAAGAAAATCAAAAGCATTCCGAGATATATCATTCGTCCTGGGACTTTCTTGAACATTTTCTTAAAGACGAAGTCCTTGTTTGCGACTTTCCTTCTGTGTACGGCTTTAAATCCTGCGGCGCCCAAGATTAAGATTACGGCGGCGATTAAAACTTCCCATTTGTAGTTGAATTCCGCTCCCGGGAATCTTGTGAACAAATATTCGAACGTGGTTTTTAGGATTGTAAGCATGTGTATTGGGTGTTAATGATGAAGTGTTAAAACGACTTGTTTCTAAGGCCGATTATCTTGTTTTTTAGTTTCTCGGCTCTCTTATTATAGTAAATAACGTAGAATGTTAAAGAGAATATGGCTATTGCGGCCGATATGACCTGCGGAAGTCTTATTCCGAATATCATTGTCACATCGTCTCCTCTTAGGAATTCATTAAAAAAATTGAGGAGATTGAATGTTAAGATCGATAGAACTGCTGATTTGCCGTTTGGTTCGAAGAATTTGTGATCTTTGAGTAAGATTGCCGATACTGCTATCAATGTTGAGTAAAGAAGTACGTAGATTTGAGTTGGGTGAATTGGGACGGTGTACTTGATTGCTGGGCTTTCGAAATTTACGCCCCAAGGAAGGGTTGTTTCGTTGCCGTACCAGCTTCCGTCCAAAAATGCTCCGATACATGCGATTGCCATTGCTACAAGGAAAGCTGGAATCAGGGAGTCCAGCCATTTTAGAAGGCTTTGGTCGTTCTTTTTGCAGAGTTTGTATAATGTTATTATGCCGACGATAAGGCCTCCCCAAAGCGATAATCCTTTGTCCCAAATTTTGAAAATCTGTAGGAATGTTTGCCATGAATATTCGTAAAAAAAGAGATTCCAGCTGAATAAAATCGCGAAAACCCTTGCTCCTATCATCGAAGCTATTAGCAGTATAAATGCGTTTTCTGTCAGAAATTGAAGTTTTAGTCCGTTTTTTGTCCCGATTTTAATAAATACCAATGTGCCTACGATCAAAGCGATCGCTATAAATAGCCATAATGAGTGAATTGTGAAGTATTTTGTTTCAAAAATAATTGGGACCATTTTTGAGCGTGGTTATTTTTTAAAAATTCACGAGCGTGAAGAATATTAAAAAAATTGCCGATGGGAATATTATAGCACTTGCCAAGATTTTTTTGGGAAAAAAGTTCGTTTTGATTGTCAGGGCGGCGTGTAGAATAAATATTACGGCTAACGCATATTTAAAGATTTGCGTGTTGTTGAAATTTAGCCCCTTTGGCGCAGTAATGCCAAAGTTTTTTGACGTTATATACAATGAGACGAAATAATAAATTAGGTAGAAGGCCAGAAGCCATCCCGTGAATTCATTCAATTCTTCCCAAAGGCTTTTGAAAAATTCTCCTTGCGGCTGGGTTGTTGTTTTTTTTGCTAGTAACTTTTGTTCTTTTATACTCTTTTTGACTTCTTTCAGTTGTTTTATGGTGTTTTTTCTTGTTTGCCAGATTGTTTTGATCGCGTTTTTGACTTTTTCTTTGTACTCTTTTGTTGGTTCTTTGAAGTAGATTTTTATGTATTCTATTATTTGGCTGTTGCATGCACTGATTTGCGTTTTGAGAATTCTTATTTCTTCCGGCGTTTCAAATATTTTTTCTATTTTTGTTAGGATGTTGTTTGTAAATCTCGTGTACCACGGCAGGCGGATGGTTTTTGTTATGTGTTTTTGTTGCCAGTCTTGGATGTTTTTTACTATATCTTCGGAGAGGGTTTTTGGTTTGCCGGTGTCGTGAAGGCGGTTCAAGAGATTTTTAACTTTCATTTTTAATTCTGTTTTTTTCTCCAAGTATCCGCTCTTTTTTAATTCTATTTCTTGCTGTTGGATGAATTTTAATAATTCCTCGGCGGTTGTGATTATGTAGTCGAGATTTGTTGAGTTTTTTATTCTCAAAAGTTTGTCTATTTTTTTGTCGATTTCCTGTTTTTGATCCGGAGAAATGTCGTTTTCGTATTCTTTTAATAAGTCGCTAACTTGCTTTAAGACTTCTTCGACTCTTGTTTGAACGATGATGTTTCTTTTGCGATCTTCTTGCGAGAGCTTGGTTTCTTCGATTAGCGAATTTTCTTTTTCCGAATTTATAATTTGTTGAAGATAAAGTGTGCCGCGGACTTTTGCGTTTTTGATTTGGTCTTCGCTGGCACCGTCTATCCAAATTGCTGTTACCGTGAGATTGTATTCTGTTGTTAAACGTTTGTATGCCGAAATTTCATCGAGCGCAGTGATTGTGCCGATTGTCGATTGGCCTTGCGGGTTCAGAGCTTCGAAGACGTATTTTGTTTCGTTTGGATTTTTTTGGTGGAGCTCTTCGTTTTGTTTTATTTCCGTTAATTCAAGTATGGAAAATCCGAGATTATTTAGCTCGTTTCTTGCTAAGCTTTCGTTTTCCGCTTCGACTGAGCCAGAAAGCTTTTTGCCTTTACTGCTTGCGACTGTGTATTTGAAGATCGCCATTATTTTGAGTTTTTGATTGAGGCTTCGATAAAGCCTTTAAATAATGGGTGCGGGTTGTTTGGTCTTGATAAAAATTCCGGATGAAATTGCGAGCCGATCATGAATGGGTGATTGCTGTTTTCTGCTATTTCAACCAGATTTGACTGCGGATTTATTCCCGGGAAGATCATCCCCTCTTTTTCGAGTGTTTCTTTGTAATCGTTGTTGAATTCGTATCTGTGGCGGTGGCGTTCTTGTATTAAATCTTTTTTGTATAAATCTTGGGTTTTTGTTCCGCGTTTTAATTTGCAGTCGTATAGGCCAAGTCTTAACGTTCCGCCTTTGTCTCTGGTTGCGGATTGATCCGGGAGGAAGTGGATAATGTATTTTGTTGGAGAAATTTTGTGTTCTTCGTCGAATTCTTCAGATGTAATTTCTTTGTCTTTTAATATATTGCGTGCAAATTCGATTGTCATTATTTGCATTCCGAGACATAGGCCTAAGAATGGAATGTTGTTTTCTCTCGCGTAGGTAGCCGCGGCGATTTTGCCTTCTATCCCTCGACAACCGAATCCTCCTGGGATTAAAATTCCATGTGCTGATTTGAGATGTTTCCAGGTTTCTTTGTCTTTTTCTTCCAATTTTTCCGTGTCGACCCAGATTAAATCGAGTTGTCTATTTTGGTGGTAGCATGCGATTTTTAAAGATTCGACTACGCTCAAATATGCGTCGTCCAAGCCTGTATATTTGCCCGCGAGAGCTATTCTTAATTTTGATTTCTTCGCTTTGATTTTTTTATTTAAATCTTCCCAGTCTTTGAGGTTTGGTTTTATTTTGCCCATGTTCAATTTGTCGGCGACAAGCTGGGCGAGATTGTATTCCTGATAACCAAGGGGAACTTCATAGATTGATTTTACCGTTTGCGCGGGGATTACGTGGTCTTCATCTACGTCGCAGAAGAGAGCGATCTTTTTGAGATGTTCTTTTTTGATTGGGTAGTCCGCGCGCGCGATTATGAAATCGGGTTGAATTCCTATTGAGCGAAGTTCCCTTACCGACGCTTGAGTTGGCTTTGTTTTGAGTTCTTTTGAACCTCCTAAGTAGGGGAGGAGTGTTAAGTGAATGAATAATGTATTTTCTATTCCAAGTTCTTTGCGGAGTTGCCTGATTGCTTCGAGATAGGGGAGTCCTTCGATATCTCCGACCGTTCCGCCGATTTCACACATCATGATGTCACATTCGGATTTTTTTGCGGCGGATGTGATCGCGTTTTTGATCGCATCTGTAATATGTGGAATGATTTGAATTGTTTTGCCAAGGAATTGACCTTTGCGCTCTTTTTCAAGCACTTCGCTATATATTTTTCCTGTTGTGACTGATGAAAGTTTTGATAAATGAGTGTCTATGAATCTTTCATAATGACCCAAGTCTAGATCTGTTTCGCCTCCATCGTCCGTGACAAAAACTTCGCCATGTTGAAATGGACTCATCGTTCCTGGATCGACGTTGAGGTACGGATCTAATTTTTGTGTAAAGACTTTAAATCCCGAGGTTTTTAAGAGGGTGCCAATAGAAGAGATAGCAATCCCTTTTCCTAATGAACTACAAACTCCTCCTGTGACAAATATGTATTTACACATTTGGTAAGCAGTTTAGCTGAAGAAATTTTAAAAAGCAAATTTACCGAAGCTCGTCGTCCGGATCTTGGATTATTACAACGTCGTCGTGTCTTTGCCAATCTTCCAGGTTGAATTCTGATGCTTTTATTGCCGTTGGAGGCGGGTCGTCTTCTTCTCGAGCTTTTTTGGCGATGACTTCGTCTCTATCCAATTTTGCGCTAAAGCCATTCATGGATTGATCGAGAGTGTTTTGGAGATCTGCTCGTGCTTTCGCTTTCGTTTTTTCTATCAGTGATCCCTCAAATTTGCGGTCTTTTTCTTCTGTTTTTTGGATTAATGCCATAATGCCTTCGTGCGAGCTTATGAACGTTTTAACGTACTCGCAATCTTCGTTTTCCATCATTATTTTTATTGATTCTATTGTTTCGTTGTCGAATTTGCCGATTGAAAACTTATATGCGAGTATGTTTACGACATCTTCTTCGTCTAATTTTAGTGAACCATTGAGGAGAGTTTTTGTTAGAGGGACGTGTCTGATAAGGGAGATTAAGTTTCCTGATTTCCTAAGGCCTGTTGCAAATTGCGGATTGCCGCACGCCAAAATGTTAATTTCTTTTAAGTCATTTTCGTCTGCTAATCCGTTTTCTATTTCATAAAGCATGAGATTGATAACGTTTTGTACGCTTATGTGGTTTGTTATTCTAATGAGGTCGATGTATGAATCTGGTTTTCGGTCTGGTGCCCCAATGATTAGTCCGGGGTATGTTTGCAAGGATTTTATTGGATGTATCATTTCGCGTGCTGAACCTGTTGTTGTCATTGCTTTTCTCACTAATTTTCCCCATATTCTGTGCCCGAATGGTAATAAATACCTGTTTTCTTCTGAGCTTGTTAGGTGCTCCATGCTTCTTTGTGCGTATGGAGTTTTTAATCTTTCAGGTCTCAATAACTCCGTGATGTGTTCCTGTTTCGGGGTTTTCGAATAGGCATGTTTCAATTGACTTAGTTGATCCGCGGTCATTTCGGATAAGTTCCCTGTCGTTGGCGGTTTTTCCGGAGGATTTATTGGTATTCTGTCTACGCACATTTGTGTTAAAACCCACGGAAGAAGACTCAAGAGTTTTTCTTGGTATTCGATTGAGACCGGGGCATTTGTTTTTTCTTCACCCATTCCTTCTTGTACTTTTACTGGTCCCGGCTTGAAGTGTCCCTTGACGAATTCTCCGGTCTTTTCGGCTGTCACGAACGGAACTAGCCCTGGACTAACAAGTCCTTCAATGCGGTGGTGTTCTTCTTGTTCAAAGTTGTTGGTATCGCGTTCCATTGGTGTGTTTACATTAATCCTACTTTCTTTTTTACTTCTTCGAGGGTTTTGGAGGCCATGGTTTTGGCTCGCTTATTCCCTGAAGAGATGACATCTTGCACCTTTTTTGGAGATTTGTCAAGAGAGGATTTGAGTTTTCGGGCGGTGGCGAAGTGGTCGAGGATTTTTTGTAATAAGAGTTTCTTGGAGTCGCCGTAGCCAAAGCCGCCTTTGCGGTATTTTTTTGCGAGTTCTGCGGTTTCTTCTTTGGTGGCAAGAAGGGAGTATATCTTGAATACTAGGCATTTTTCTGGGTCTTTTGGCTCTTCAAGC
>CAYMJO010000049.1:0-6466 GCA_964391305.1 uncultured Candidatus Saccharibacteria bacterium
TTCTACGAATTAATCACTGACCGAAAAATTGCACTACAAACTTGAATCCAGCTATAAAGATTGGCTTACCTAAGCCAAAAAGTAATAAAAATAGCCTTTTAAAAGGCTTTAGGACAGAGTATTTTAGCAATATTGAGAATTATGTCAATGGAAGTACCAAGCGCTCAAGCACTAAGCGCCAAGATCTAAGTTTTCTTTTTTTAAATAGCTTAGTGCTTATTAAGGAGTTTTCCCCTTTAATTTTTTTTAAAAAAGTGTTATAATGACAATAAGATAATAATAAAAAATATTCTGGAAACAAAAAGCCAAATGCGATATTTTGTTTATAAAACAATAAGCGTTGTGGTGTTTTGTTTTGTTTTGTTTTTGCTTTTTTCTCCCGTGTCTTTTTATAAAAATTTTGTAAAGGAGGCGAAGGCTACCGATAGCACTTGGGCATGGCAGAATCCTCTACCTCAAGGAAATCCCGTCAGAGGGGTCAGCGCGAGAACCGCGAGCGATATCTGGGCGGTTGGCTCGCAGGGAACAGCCCTGCATTACAATGGCTCAAGTTGGAGCATTTCCTCAACCGGAGTTACGGCTGTTCTTAATGGTGTCTCTGCTCTCGACGCGAGCAATGTTTGGGCGGTTGGTAATTCAGGAACGATTATCCATTACAACGGTTCAAGCTGGTCCAGCCAAACAAGCGGCACGTCTAGCCATTTATATGGCGTTTTTGCGCTTGACAGCACGCATGTATGGGCGGCGGGAGCGTCTGGTACGATGCTTTTTTATAATGGCTCAAGCTGGTCTTCACAGACTAGCGGTGTCACATATCAGATAAACGATATTTGGGCGCTTGACTCAAGCAACGTGTGGGCGGCGGTTGACGGCAGTTTTGGCGAAGCCGATGCGCAGATCATTTATTTCAATGGAACCACGTGGAGCCAGCAGACGCAAACAGGCTCCCAGCTTAAGGGCATTTCAGGAGTGAACGGGAGTAATATCTGGGCTGTTGGGGTGAAGGATCCCCTTACGGGTAACAGCAATATGATTCTTAAATATGACGGCGCCACATGGACGGAAACCACAGGCACTATCGGCAATATGAGGGATGTATATGCGGTAGATACCAGCAACGTCTGGGCGGTTTGCGGAAACGGCGCCATTTATTATTATAATGGTTCTGATTGGGCTACGCAGACAAGCGGCACTACGGATGTTATTTATGGAGTTTCTGCGGTTACGTCGAGCAATGTTTATGCCGTTGGTGATAAGGGTATGTTATTGCATTACAACGGAAGCGCGTGGTCTTCGCAAAATACCGGTGTTGCGGGCGGCTCGACTTTTTATGATGTTTGGGCGGCAGATTCGAGCAACGCGTGGGCGGTGGACAGAAGCAACGCGGAAATACTTTATTACAACGGAAGCGTGTGGGCGGAGCAGTCAACGGGGCTTCAGGCTTTGGCGGCTGTTTCCGGCGTTGATGCGACCCATGTTTGGGTTGCGGCGCAGTCGTCTGATATTTTATCTCCCGGCTATTACATTTATTATTACAACGGTTCTACTTGGAGCGAGCAGACTTCTGGCGCGGGTTGGGCGCTGAACGGCATTTACGCGCTTGACAGCACTCATGTGTGGGCAGTCGGGGATTCGGGCAATATTCTTTTTTACAATGGTTCAACTTGGTCCAGCCAAACTAGCGGAACGGCTAATTCTCTGAAGGATGTCTATGCTGCTGATTCGAGCAATGTTTGGGCTGTTGGAAGCAGTGGCACGGTTATTCGTTTTAATGGCACTTCTTGGGCGGATGCTTCTGCGGGTTTGTCAAACACGGTAGAGGAAGTTACCGGGTCAGACGCGAACAACGTTTGGGTTCTTGATGTTCTGGCGGGCATGGAAACGCATAATCTTATCATCAGATATTACAACGGTTCTAGCTGGTCTACCCAGCAGACGCTTGAGCTTTCCAGTCTCATGGGCGGAGGAAGCGGTCTAAGCGCAACTTCTTCCTCAAATGTTTGGATGGTCTACATGAACAATACTTATTATAAATACAATGGCTCAACATGGTCTTCCAGCGCTCCTACGATTTCCTCTTTTTATGCTTACAATATTTTTGCGCTTGACACCTATACCGCGTGGGCGGTTGGGGACTATGGTTTGGTTCTCTACTATAGCGGAGGCTCTTCACCTCCATCGGCGACGTTTGTAAATGACTTTAGTACATGGCAAGGAGGTACTATATCCGCGCGTTACAACATTATAGATACAAACTCCAGCACTTGTAATATATCGCAGACCGCGACTTCCGGCGTAGAATATTCTACCAACAATTCTACGTGGACGGACGCGACACAGGGATCCGGCGGAGATGGGATGACAAGTCTTACATCGAGTCCCGCTGGGGTACAGCATACTTTTGCGTGGAATTCATCGACCGACTTGTCTGCGACGGAGGACTCCACGGTTTGGATGAGAGTCAGACCGAACAACGGCACAGATGACGCGGAAGCATGGGTTTCGAGCAATTCTTTTGGAGTGGATAATGTTGGTCCAACGAGTGTTGGAACACCGACATTCGGCACGGCGGCGACCAGCTCCATAATCGTGAATAAGCCTTCGGCGACGGACAGCGGCTCTGGACTTAACAGCTGGAGAGTTAGGAGAACCTTGTCCAACGATGCTACTACCTCTACCGTTTCTGATTGGATAAGCGACAGTACGAGTACGTATACGGATACTTCGCTTACGGCGAACACTTCATATACTTATGATATTCAGTTCAAAGATGCGGTTGGAAATACAAGCTCTTACAGCGCATCTGCGGTAAAATACACAGCGGCATCGGCTCCAAACGTTACTTCCGATAAGGAAGCAAACAGGGCATACAGCGATTCTGCTTTTGTATTTACTAATGCCGCGGGCTTTGGTTCTGGCGGAGTTGGATCTTACAAATACAAATGGAATCAGATAGCATCCGATAGCGCGGCAATATCGGACAGCAATTGGAATTCTGGTACTCTTAGCCTCACTGCCTCTGCTACCGGCGCTTGGTATCTGCATGTTTTATCTATTAATACCGCGGGAGATGTTGCTTCCACTCAAACTTACGGACCATTTATTTATCAAAAAGGTTCCGCGTTGTCCCTGACAAAAGACGTGGGCATTAATACGGGAGATACGACAAGCAGTTTAAGTCCCAAACCGTTCGCGAGTGTTTGGACTCTTTTAAGTGGAAACTGGCTTGTCGCGATGATAATCGCCCTTATCGCGATTACCATACTCGTGCCTCTTAGCGTTCTGATTCCCAACAAGAAAGGAAAAGGAGAATTGACGGAAACTTTGAGACATCTTCCCTCTTTTTTATCGAAAGAGCCGTCTTTAGTTTTCAATAAAGTTGTGCCCAAAGGAGGAAATGGCACATGGCCTTTATCATATTCTCATTATAAAAAAGCGTACAGCATTTCGAGAAGAGCCGCTGTTGTGGCTATAGTTTTGATCATCATTAAGATCGTTATAGCCATATTATTGTGGGCAAGCCCGTTCCCAGCCGTAACGGCTTATAGCGACGATGGACAGGAAATACAGCCGGGGGATGAATTGACTTATAAAATTATTTATAAAAATGAAACGGGCAGTACTCTTAATGATCTTATTGTTTCTGATGACATTCCATCTGGCACAGATTTTATCTCTGGTTCTTTGATCATTAATGGCTCTAGGCAAACGGATGCGGCTGATACGGATAACGCTTACGTGGCCACCAATAAAGTAGTTTTCAATATTTCCACAGTTGTCGACAATGCCAGTGGTTATGTCATGTTTAGGACGAAAGTTAACTTGCCAAATACCGAAGATAAAGTGCAGAATTCTGCGATTTCTAAGTCTGATGAAATATCTTGGGTGTCTTCCAATGCCACTTCCAACTTGCTTGAGAAAGCAGGTGTTTCCGGATATGTTTTTAGAGATAAAAACGGCAACAAAGCCAAAGATGGGGAGGAAACTGGCATATCCAGCGTAGCTATGAAGATTTACGAAGATAGTAATGGAGATAGCCAATTGAGCAGAGAGAAAGACACTTTAATAGCCACGAAAATCACAGATTTGAAAGGTAAGTATGAATTTGCTGGACTTAGATCCGGGAATTACTTTATAGACGTCAGCGAAAGTACTCTGGCCGCCTATGAGTTGACCACTTCCAATCCTTTGAAAGTAACTTTAGAACGTGGGAAAAACTTCGAGGATATTAATTTTGGATATAAATTAAAACAGGGTAAACAGGACAAAAAAGAAGAAGAGGATAAAAAAGAAGCTGAAGATGAGGGAAGGGATGAAGGAAAACAAGTGAAGGAATCTACAAAGATTAGTATACTGCTTGTGCCCACAGGACGCGATGCTTCGATTGCAGAAGGTATTTTGCAGTTTATGGTGTCCACCAATGATGACAAGTTCAAGGTTTATAGGAATGCCAATTTTGTCATTTCAGTTCAGCCGAAAAAGCCAGTAATCAATGTGATTGCAGAAGTATCTTCCGGACTTGTAGATGTTTATGAGCTTTTTGATGAAGATGGCGATGGCGTTTATGCCGCAGAAATCAGAGCTCCTGTCGAATCTGGGTTGCATACGATTAAGATCACGGAAAATTATACGGATGGAACATCCTCGGAGAGCGTGAGGGAGTTTTACGTGGAACCGGTTGGGTATGTGTATCAGTTATTCGATAACATGGAGGTCAGGTTAAGTGACGCCAAGGTGACTTTGTTTAACAAAGATGGGAACGAATGGAAGGTTTGGAATGCCGTGGAGTATAATCAGAAGAATCCGCAGATAACTTCCGAGAGTGGAGAATACACACTTATGGTTTCTGGAGGCATTTACAAGTTGACGGCGGAAAAAGAGGGATACGAAAGTTTTGAATCGGATGAAATTAGGCTTGCGGATCCAGGACCCATCAACATCAAAATTGAATTGTTTAAATCAAGATTTATGGCGGAGATTGCAGAAGGGGTAGTTGAGGACTATTACTTCTGGATTGGGGCATCGGTTGTAATTGTGATTACGGGAGTCACCGTTATGCTTTTGAGAAGAAGGTACAAGAAAGGAATGAAATACTAAAAAAAGCGGCAAGAGTTTTTCAATAAAAACCCCCCAGACTAAACTGGAGGGCTTTTGATTGTTTTTTGAAATCAGCCTGTCCGAGAATTCGTATGCAATTGCCCAAGATCCGCGTTGATATTCAATTTTACCAATTGTTATTTTACGATTTTGACTTCCACTTTTCTTCTGCCCCAATTCCTTGCTTCCTGCTTATTACTGACCAGTATGTCAATCATTCCATGTCGTGCCATTCTGTCCTCAACGACATATTCTTTGTCGTTGATTAGCAATTTTGTACCCAATGGATAGTCGTTTGTGGCTACGAATTTGCCTTCGTTGCCCGTGAGCTTCTTTCCGCTTGCCGTGACGGAATAACCTCCATTCTCGTTCGGATCATCCGTGTAAGCTGTCGCGGTCATGATTTTTGCCCCGTTTGTCGCCTGTAGCGCCGGTTGTGCTTTTGTGTAGGTGCTTCGTTTACTGGATGTGTTTCTTGTCACAGCAACTTGCCTTGCTTCTTTTCTCTTCGTTGCCGATTTGCGTTCTTCTTCGAGGCTGAACTTTTGCTTTTTGTCTTCCTCTGTACGTTTTATCTCGGCAAACTTTCTTTCTTTTTCTGTCCTTACTTCGGCGACCGCTCTTTCAAAGTCTGTCCTAACTTGCCTTCGATTTTGGAGCAGTTTTTCGTTTGTTTTGAAAGCTAGCTTTTTTTCAGTTTTTGCGTTTACTTGGTGAATCAAAACAATTGCCGTCATCGCCAAAGTTAGCGATAAAGTCATTGTGAGTGGAATATCGATTTTTTTAAAAACTTTTGATCGTTGTTCAAATATTTTTCCTATCCACTCGTAGGCTTTTTTGAGATGGTTTCGAATAAAGTGTTTTTCAAAACCTTTTTAATGAAGAATCGACCTTTTATTGATTTTTTAAAATAAAAAACATCCGCTAAATATACAGATGTTCGAGCCGTTATCATAGCAGATTCAGATAGCCTGTCAAATAAAACTTGTCAATATGTTGTCCACATATCAAAAAAAGCGCTAAAGACAGCGCTTTTTAGGTCTCTATTTTTTAAAACAGGATTGATTGTTTCTGTTTTTTAAAATTTAAAGAGAGTCAGTGATGCTTCTGGGTTTGCCGATGTGAAGAGTACATATGCGACGAATCCGATCCCCGCAAGCAAGATAATCGTTACGCCAATCCATAGGCTAATGCGGTCTTGATCGAGTGGCTTTTGTTGGGTTTGTTTTTGTTCTGGCATGAGGATTAATTTTTAAATTTATGGCTAGCTTCATTTTATCATTTATTGGAGATCTGGGCAAGGTGATGTTACTGGTTCGTTCCCATGGAAATTCCGTAGGAATTTCCATGGAAGAGGAGTACTAACATT
>CAYMJO010000050.1:0-6396 GCA_964391305.1 uncultured Candidatus Saccharibacteria bacterium
TTGGTCCCGAGACTCTTTCTAAAGTCTTGATACGATCAAGGGGGAGGTTAGAGAATGAAAATAATTCTGTTCCTTGGTAATTGCTGGCTATTATATTGCCTCTATAAGCATCCTAATGGAGGTTTATGGGGGTTCGCGATTTATTCAGGAGTCTCGATAATTTCTCTGGGAGTTGTCGTAGTTGTGATCCCAACACTTCTTAGCGAAGCTGCCATAAAGAAGTGGCGAGAAGCTAAGAAAGCGGTGCGGGGAGCAGGCGGCACACCGGCGGCTACGGGAGGCACTGTAACTTCAGCTTCAACTTTTTCATTTTTTTCGGGACTTCCCAGATGGGGAGTCGAGCTTGGAAATCTTTTTTTCAACATAGCGGACTTTTTACATGAAAGGGGGTGAAGGAAGAAGTTCGCTTCGGGGAAACATCTATGATTTAGATCATATGTTTCCCTCAAACACTTGTACTTTTCGAAAGATGAGTATAGATGTTTGTGGAGCTGTACTTTGACAAAATATAATTTCAAGGCGATCTACTGGATCAAAAATAGATCTAGTAGTTCGCCTTGAAAGAATACTCCTTCCACTGGAAGGGGTTTGAGAGTTTTGTAAAATTTTAACTTTTTTAACCCCGAAGGAGGGAGTAGTCATGAAAGTGGGGAGTATAATCTTAATAGGACTTGGCGTACTGGTGTATTTCAGGTCACCTATGTACGCAATAATAGTTGTTGGTACTTATATTATAGGTACCATATTGGGTTGGACGAAGAAGGACTTAGGAAAGGCCCTTACGGCGGTGGCCTTCCAAATTTATCTTGGGGAATTGCTGAATTGCCCACTGTCGCAAGTATGGTATGCGACGTGGTATGGCGTTGCTTCCAATGAAGTCCTTATCACAGTGTTGTTTCACCTAACTATTGATCTTTTATACATCCATTGCCTGGCGTGGGATATAAAGTCCTCGCTGTTCAGGTATATAGTTTTTACCTTCTTCTTACTTATAGTGATTTATACTATGTATGTGAGAAGATTAGCGGCGATTCTAGAGACAGAGACAGGAGTCACCACCGAACTTCAGTGGTGGATTCTAAAGCTGATGTTTGGGATTACTCTTGTTTTTATAAGTTATGCCGGCCTGAAAAAGGTTTGGCAGAAGATCTTCTCGCCAGGCGATAACTCCGGCGGCGGAAACGCCGATGTCTGGACGGGCTGGAAGCCTTTTCAGCAGTATTCAGGCGGCTGGCTTGGAAAGGCCGTGCTGCTGCTGCTAGTCGTATGGGTCGTTCTACATTTATGTGGATACGACCTGATCAAAAATGCGGCGTTGACACAACCGTTGACACAACCAACGAAGTCGACAACGGCACCGCTGTCTCCCCGCGCACCGCAAACAAAAACCGCGGTGATCTGGTACGTTGGTCCCGATAGGAAAGCGTACCAAAAGACTATTTACAAGCGTGAACATTTGTTCACGCTTTCAAAAAATGATGAGGCCAAGCTGGAATTGATTTCTGGCTCGGCCAAGATGTTTGTTAATGGCGTCTCCTCCGCAGGGGAGAATTTTAGTAGCGTAAGCTACGGCGCGGGGGTCTCTATCTCCGAAAGGGTGATAGAGGTGGAGCCAACGTGAAATTTTTAAGCCCGCGGGTACAATGTACATTAAGTGCGCTGTACCCCGGGCTTTTCTTATTGATGCCTGCATTGTCATTTTTCTAAAGTAAGCTGACAGGTTTTTATACAAATCCTTGGCAGAAAAATATGATAAGTATAAAATATTATAGACAACGAAAAGAAAGTCGCAGGGATCCTTTCTGTGACACCCCCCAAGGTGTCCTTCCCTCTGTTTGTCTGGAAAGGATCCCTGTCTAATCACAAATACATTTTAGTGATATAAGAAAAAGGACGAAACTTTAGAAGTCTCGTCCCTCCAATTGGAAAATATTTTTCGCACATATTTGTGCTTTTTTTATTTTGGCTATTGCGGTATGACAATCTTCTGTCCGACATAAGGCTCATCTGATGCGAACGGGTTTGCAATTCTTATCGATTGCTCCGGCACGGCGTACGCGAGAGAAATGATCTCAAAAGTGTCTCCTATTTTTACTTCATGTACAAGTTTTTGGGGACTGAAATGTTCGTACTTCTTTGCGAGTCGCATGCTTGGTTTTGCGCCGTACGCCAAAATTTCACCGGTCTCTATGCCGTACTCTCCGATTGAGATGTTGTATGCCCGAAGCTCGAATTCTGTCACGCCAAGCTTTTCCGCGATGCCCCCTATTGTATCGTTCGCTTTCACATTGTATACTTCAAGCCCCTCTGCGTCTTTTTCAATCCAATTTTCGTACTGCGCGAGAAATTTGTAATACAGCTGAACGGCGCTGACAAAGATTTTCGTTTCTTTTGGCATATTTTTGAACCAGTTGTTTTTACCATGCCTGCTTAGCATCTGCCAAACTTCGCGCTCTCCTGCGTTTGCCGCAGACCATGCGCATAATCGATCTCCGTTGAATTCCCTGAAAAGTCTCGCAAAATTTTTTATGCAAAGATCGAAGTAACTCTCGGGGTCCAAATAACTCGATGTCAACGCATTCTGCAATTCTTCCGGGATGTTTATTCCCTTGAAATCTTTTTCAAAAGAGATCAAGTTTGGGCTTCTCGCGTGCGCGTACATCCAAATGGCCCTTACGTCGTTTTTTGAAATCTCGTATTTGCGCTCGTAATCGCACAAAGACTTTTCATAGATAATCATCTTTTTTATCATTCCAAGGATCGCCGGTGAGAATTCTTGAGAAAGTGCGGCGCTCTCCCTCGCCGAAAAAAGCGCGAGCAAAATTAGCGATGATGCAATTATGTTTTTCATCTTTCTTTTCCTCCCGTTGAATTGTTAATGTTCTTTTTTTGTTTTTGTATATAAAAAAATCCCTCCGCGCATGGAGGGTTTTTAAAAAATCGTTCAATTGAAGTATAGCAAAGATGGGTAGGTTTGCAAGTGGATAATCGTTATAAAAACTGTCCCGCTTTTTGGCTTTGTTTTTTGTGAGGATTCTATTGTTTTACTAGGGCTTGTACGATGACCTGTATGAGCACATAGGCTACGATGATTATCACAAGACCGGTAATCGCTTTTATCAGAATATTCTTTCCGGCTTCCATCTGCGTCTGATTTCCAGATGCTGTGATATATCTGAATCCGCCGTAAACTATGAAAAGCACCGCGACTGCTCCCGCTATTCCCAATGCCCAGTTGGTTATTCTTCCGATGAGCTCATAGGCGTTGTTTGCCTGCGCCGTTCCGGCCGCTGGGGTCGGAGTTACGAAACCTCCCGATGTAGCCGCGTATGCCGTTCCCGCGAGACCTGCCAGCGCGGATATAACCAACACAAAAATTCCTACAGTGATTAGACTTTGAATTAACTTTTGAGTTTTCATTTGTTTCACCTCCCTTCCAATAATTATTTTTTAGAAATTTTTAATAAAATTATTCTCTGCCGGTAAGGACCCTCATGACGATTTGGACTATAACAAACGCGGTGACGATTATCACAACCCCGATAATTGCATTGATCAAGCTCTTCTTTGCCGCCTCTTGCAGATTCGTGTTTCCCGATGCTGTAACGTATCTCATGCCCGATATGATTATTAGCAACGCAGAGAGCGCGCCGGATATCCCAAGCACCCAATTTGTCACATTCTTTATGACGTCCGGCACGTTCTTTGGACCGCTGTCTCCGTATGGCGGGCCTATCGTGACGGTGCCGCCATTGCCGGTTTGGGATTTACAAGAACATACTTTGGTCTCTTTATTAAAATTTTCGTATTCTTCTCCTTTGTTCTTACATTCTTTTTTGCACTCTTCTTCGTTCTGTGCCGCATTTGTCAGTATTGGCAAAGCAATAGCTGAAACAATGGCTATAAGTACTATCGTTGTGAAGATTATTTTATAAGGCATATTTGTTTGGGGTTTATTCTTCTACCAGCTGGTCTGTCTCCTGTACCGCTATGTTTAGCGCTTCTCCTATGGTGTTTCTTCCGAGATTCACAGTCTCTATCATTGTAGCAAAAATACTCTCTATTTGTCTATTATCGGGTTTCCACCAACTTCTTGCGGTAAGCGCCTGTTCTGCAAATATGCCCTGGATTGGATCGTCTTTGAAATTATCGATGAGATCCCGTCTTGACACAGGGCGTTCCGTTTCTTCGTTGTACAGCTTGACGTTGTCCTTGTTTGTTATGAATTCTATGAATTCCCATGCGGTGTCTTTGTGCTGTGTTTTATTGGAGACCGCTTCCGCCCAGTAGTTCGGATAGTTTACTATGTTGTTTTTGCTTACTTGAGGCATGGCGGAGATGCCGAAATTTAAATTCGGTGATTTTTCCTTTATGGTATCTTTCCTGAATGAATAATTTATCATCATAGCGGTTTCTCCGGCGACGAACGCATCTATTGAATAATGCTGATTTAAATTCCATGTGTAAACCTCTTTTGCGGCGTTTGCGAAATCCGTGTAGAACTCAAGCGCGGTCGCCCCAGAGTTGTATTCCTCTCCTTCTGAACCGGTTGTTGTCGTCGTGCTAAAGGTGGCTTTTGTGTGGTCATCATTTATCATTTTTGCTCCGTTTTGCAACATTATGGCCTCGAGTATGTCGGTAGATCTATTTATGTTGGTGCTCGTGCCCATTGCGGCTCCGGACTGGAGTATCTCCCCTTCGTTTATCTTGGTGATTTTTTTTACCGCATCTTGAAATTCATCCCAAGTTGCCGGTGACTGCGCGACTCCCGCCGCGTCGAGGAGATCTTTGTTGTAGAAGAGCGCCAAGGTGTCCACGTACGTAGTCATCGCGTATATTTTTCCCTTCGAGGTAAGCTCGTCAACCGTAGTTTGCACAAAACCGGTCTCATAATCTCTGAAATTCATGTGAGTGTGGTCCTCTGTCGAAGCTGGCATCTCAACGAGCTTGTCCTGCCAGCGTGGAAGCCAGTCATTGTGAATCGAAATAATATCAGGGCCCTTGTTTGTCTCCGATGTGCTTGCCGACATTGCGTTGATCACCTCATCTTCATATTCGGCGTATTTGAAGGTCTTTAAATTTATTTTTACATTTGGATGCGTCTCGTTGTATTTTCCAATGAGCGTTTTCAAGATGGTTGGGTCGTCAAAGTTGACGCGCCACCATTCTAGGGTTATCTCTTCCTCTTCTCCTCCCTTTTTAGGACACTTGAGACCGCCAAAAACCAGTCCGATTGTAATCGCGAGACATACGGCAATTATTTTTTGCGAGTTTTGTTTTTTCGACATAGACACGCTGTTTAAAGTATAAGACTTAAGAATAGTTGGGATATAAGGCGGTTTTCTTCATGGAAAACTTTAAATTTTGAGTCAAATCTTAGACTTAGATTCTTAATCCTTTTATATAGCTTTTTAATTCTCCGTTTATATCGTCTCTGGACATGGCGTATTCAAGGACCGCTTTTAAGTAATTCAACGGGTCTCCAGTTGTGTACCAGAAACCATCTTGAACGGGGCATGCGTAAGCTTTACCGCCCCTTTTGATATATTCGGCGATGGCATCCGTGAGCCAGAGCTCTCCACTCTTACCGAGATCTATCTTGCTTAATATTTCTGGTATTTCCGGTTGCAGTATGAAACGTCCGAAAATTGCGAGATCGGATGGAGCGTCTTTAGGATCTGGTTTTTCGATTACGCTTTCTACCTCCAGCGCCTCTTTGTTTTTTTCTTTTAAATCCAAAATTCCGTATTTGTCCAGCTGATTTTTTGGTATTTTCTGACAACCGATGATGATTCCTTCTTTCTCTTTTTCGTATTTTTTTAAGAGTTGTTTTGTAAAAGATGTGCGGGATTTTACCAAGTCATCTCCAAATGCATAAACGAAAGGTTCGTCGCCGATGAGATTTTTTACACAGGCGCATGGCGTTCCGTTTCCATACGGTCCTTTCTGTCTTACATACGTGAAGTTCGCCATGTTTGGAATTTTTTCCATTTCGTGAAGCTTCTCCAGTTTTCCCTGTCTGCGAAGATGTTCCTCTATTTCAAAGATGCTGTCAAAATGGTCCTCTATGGCTCTTTTGTCCCAGCTCGTGACGATGATGATGTCTTCTATCCCCGCGTCCACCATTTCTTCAACGACATACTGTATTATCGGTTTATCGACTATCGGCAGCATTTCCTTGGGCATTGTTTTTACCGCGGGGAGAAACCGTGTTCCCTTCCCCGCCGCCGTGATCACTCCTTTCCTAATCTTTCTCATGGGATATTTCTTAATTTTCTATGTTAAATTTGTCAGATTTTGTTGAAGTTATTTTAGCACAAAGCAACCATTTTGTAAAAGAGATGTATTAGTCCAGCACATATTGGACACGAAGTTATTTTTTATTAGATAATCCAC
>CAYMJO010000051.1:0-6228 GCA_964391305.1 uncultured Candidatus Saccharibacteria bacterium
GGACGGCTACGAGGTCTGCCGCCGCCTGCGCGCCGGTTATGGTTGTTTTGAAAAAATTAGGCACACGTTTAAGTTTGTTAAGTTTATTGAGAACAGAGCTCCTTAATATAAAATCTTAATCGGCTTTCATAACAATTACCTTTGGCTTCACCGGGCAAACCTGCGCACACACGCCACAACCTTTGCAGTATTCCAAATCAACATAATCAATCTTCTCGTTCTTGATCTTCCAGCAAACCTCTGGACAAAAATTATAGCAAAACAAACACTGGACGCATTTTTCGACATCCCGAACGGGAATCTTTCCTGCTCTCCATGTTTTTGTCTTATACTCGATAGAAGACCCCGGTATATCTAGACGCCCTCCTTTTTCAATTTTTTTTCGGTTTTTTGAAAACATAGTACAAAAATATCAAAGCTCAAGGCTCAAAGTCCCAAAAAAATTACAAAGTTCAAATGTCGAATGTCAAAAAATGACAAATGTCAAATTTTGGAACTTCCCGCCGCAGCGGGATCCCGCAACGGCGGGACCTTTGAGTTTTGGGCTTTGGGTTTTGTCATTTGTCATTAACAAAACGATATCCTTCCTCAACAGCCCTCACATTCGCCTCGGTCATTTCCTCTCCCAATTTTTTAAAAAATTTTTCTCTAATAACCTTTTTTAATCCTTCAATTTCAACTAATCCCACAAGTTTCGCAAAAGCCCCAAGAAGAACTGTATTTGGAATGTCTTTTCCGAGAATTCCGAGCGCAATTTTGCTCGCATCAATTGAACAAATTCCACCAGCGAAACCAAATTCTACAGAAAGATCTTCGGATGACTTTTTTGTATTTATGATTAAAATACCGTCATCATCAAGTCCTTCTAAAACATTAACCGCTCCAAGCAGTGTCTCATTTATAACTATAACACACTTGGGAGTATAAATATTGCAATGAACACGAATCGGCTCATCGGAAATGCGGACATACGCTTCAACCGGCGCTCCCATGCGCTCTGGACCGTATTGAGGGAACGCCTGCACAAACTTGCCCTGCTTCGCCGCAACGGCAGCCAAAAAATCAGCTGCGGATTTCGCTCCTTGCCCAGCTCGACCGTGTATTCTTATTTCATAGTTTTTAGTTTTCATTTCGTTTACACAAACGGATATCCGTCTAGACAAAAATTACTACGATCCCAAAACGTAAAGGATTGGGTTTTAAATATATTATTTACCATTTGGATTATACCCTTCTCGAACTTCAACTCCATCATCATAGCCATCTCCATCCGTATCGGCATTTTCCGGATCCGTGCCATGTTTCTTCAGCTCATCATAATCTGTAAGTCCATCGTTATCTGTATCAGAATCTTTGGGATCTGTTTTTCCATTATCAATTTCTTCTTTGTCCGTCAAACTATCGTTGTCAGTATCTGAATTCAGCGCATTCGTGCCGATATTCTGCTCTTCATTATCGGAAAGACCATCTGCATCGGAATCCCTTGAAACAGGATTGGTAACACCGGTCGCGGATTGCTCAGGGGAATTTGCCGCATTTTCACTGCCTCGCAAGTCTTTGCATGAAAAACCAAGACCGCTCAATGACAAAAATATTATGCTCATAAAAGATACAACGAAAATTTTAGACGGAATAGACATCTCGGAAAAATAAGAAAGATAATTAAATGGATTAAGATTTCATACCGCTGAACTCTGCACTCAATAAACTCCGCCAAATTTTTCGCCGATTCGGGATCGCGCCCACGGACGAGGAATAAAATTAAGAAACTTTTTCAGCCACGGCTTCCGCGATCACTTTTTCCTCTTCAGTCTTAATATGTAAAATCGGAATATTTTCAATCATTTTGAAATCATTCGTAACCATGTTCCTAATTTTCTCACTGCCAAATCCAATTGCGCCGGTAAAAACGACCGCATCGACATTGTTCAAAATCGCCATGTATGATCCTATGTATTTTTTTATTTTGTATGCATACATTTCCAACGCGAGTCTCGCTTTTTCGTTTCCCCCTTCCGCCGCTTCCAATATTGCTACCATACCATTTCCAATTTCTGAAACCGCGCACACGCCGGATTCCTTATTCATAAGGCTATAAACATCATCGGAAGTTAGACCCTCTTCTTTTTGTAAAAAAATAGGAATCGCGGCATCGATATCACCGCTTCGAGTCATCATGATAAGACCTTCCATTGGAGTAAATCCCATACTCGTGTCAATTGGCTTTCCAGCTTTAATCGCTGTCATGCTCGCGCCGCCTCCAAGATGAATAGTAATCAAATTTATATCTTCAAGCTTCTTTTCCAATTCCTCCGCGGCTCTCTCGCTCACATATTCGTGCGAAATGCCATGAAAACCATACTTGCGAATCTTATATCGCTTAACATATTTCCATGGAATGGCGTAATGGAACGCGACCTCTGGCAAATTCCTGAAAAACGCGGTATCAAAAACTGCAACGTTCGGTATATTTTGCCCGAGTATTTTCCAGCTTGCTTCTACACAGAAAATATTCGGCGGATTATGAAGCGGCGCTAAGTTGCTGCAACTTTTTATGCTCTCAATATTTTTTTTATCTAAAATCATCGGCTCAAAAAACGCGGCGCCGCCATGGACAATTCTGTGCCCAACGAACTTGATGTCATTCCCATTCCCCAAATCATCCATGGCAATTTGAAACGCCTCTTCATGATTTTTAACTTTGGATCCAATGTCTCTCACAACCCCCTTTTTCAAAACATCAAAAGACGACTCTTTTACAAGGGCATATTTTAACGACGTACTCCCAGAATTGATCACTAAAATAGACATAAAAACAGTACTCAGTTTCTTTCTTAAAAAAAATTCTTTCTTTCGTAAAAATTCAATATTGCTACCGATTTGAGCCAATCACAATCTTGCCTTCCGATCTCCCTGAAATTCCCGCCGCATTTCCTTCATCCGTATCCAAGTGAACGCTTTTTTTGTATCCCTCGGAGACACGCGCCTCAATATTATCAAATACAAGTCCGCGCTTTCCCCCAATCTTCACAGAAACATCTTGGCCATCTTGAATGCCAAGTTTTTCAGAATCATGCAAAGATAAATGAATATGACGTTTTGCGACAATCATGCCTTCGACAAGATCGACTTCGCCGTTTGGTCCTATAATCTTGACCGGGGCGGAGCTTTCGAGATCTCCCGATATACGAAGCGGCACTTTCGTTCCAAGCAATCTCGCTTCAGTATGGGAAACTTCAACTTGCGTCTTTTCCCTTACTGGACCAACAACCCGAACTCCTTCGATAGGCTCTTCGGAAGCTCCCCTGATCGTGACCTTATCCTTTGACGCAAACTCATCCGCCTGTGAAAGCTTTTTATGAACTTCAAGTCTATACCCCTCGCCAAAAAGCGCCTCAAGATCATTTTGAGAAAGATGCATGTGTCTGGCTGAAATTTCTATGGGAACTTTTGCCATATCACAAATTTGTTGGTATATACAAAATATTTAGAATTTTAGCTCGCGAAAAATCGCAAGCATTTCTCATTCCTTTGAGATAATCTCAATCTTAAAATCAAACTTTATTTACCTCAACATCGCCGATTTTTTCATCAATTTCTTCCAATATCATCAGTCCATTCTGCGCACCGAACTCCCTCGTCACCGCCGCTGAATTCACAATCGCCATTTTGAGCGCGCGTGGAATATCATTTTTTAAATATAAGCCCGCGACAAATGTCGAGCCAAATGAATCTCCGGCACCAGTCGTGTCAACTGTATCAACTTTATAAATTTTTGAAAAATACAAATCCTTTTTATCAAAAACGTACGCGCCTTTTTTACCATCTGTGATCGCGACGATTTTCGGGCCAAGCTTGGAAATTTTTCTCGCGAGCAAAACGAAATCCTCGATATCTTCTTTGCCATTAACTTGAGTTAATTCAATCGCTTCGTCTTTATTTAATACTATAACATCCGTGCGATCTAAAAATTTCAAAATTTTGTCTCTTGCGGCAACCTGCGCAAAGCCGGGATTAAAAGCAAGCTTCACGTCATTTTTTGAAACAAAATCGGAAACGGCGTCAAGATTCTTGTACCAATTTTTTCCAGAAAGAGAGCTCACATAAATCCATTTTGGATTGGCTTTTTTTAAAACTTCGGGACCGACAGCGAGTTTCTCATTTGCGCCGCGATCCATGAGAATAATATGTTCATTGGACTTCATATCTTGAATCAAAAACGAAAGACCAGTCGTATCAGTCTCCTGTCTTTGCATAAAATCGGTGCCAACGTCATAATTGCGAAGCTTGCCGATAATACCCTCTCCACGCTCGTCACGTCCAATAGAAGAGCAAACGGCGGCGCTTATTCCCTGTTTCGTAAAATTGATCGCGCAGTTGCACGCGCTTCCACCAAGATTGTAATGAACCTTTTTAGCCTTGATTTTCGCTCCAAGCTCAAATCCAAGCAACATCTGCTTTGTAAGATCCTTGGGATTTTTTATGATTTCTCCCTGATCAAGCTCAAAAGCGACATCTTCAAAAGAACTGCCGATTGTTAAAACATCATACATAGCTTTTAATTTTACCAACTAAAAATTAATTTTATATGAGGCTTCTCCCTGTCATGTGCCGTGTATCCTCAAGCTTCATAAGTTTGAGAATCGTCGGCGCCACGTCGCTCAAAACGCCGAAAGGCACTCCGGGAACAAAACCCATTTGAATTCCCGATGTGTTAAAATTTTTCTGCTCATAACCTTTTGCCACGACAACAAACGGCACAGCGTTAGCGGTATGTTCCTTGTCAATCCTGCCAGTCTGCAAATCTCTGCAATGTTCGGCATTGCCATGATCAGCGGTAATAACAATTGCTCCTCCAATTGACAAAACCAATTCAACAACTTTGCCAACGCACACATCCACCACATTTATAGCTTTTTTGATGGCTTCAAAATTCCCAGTATGTCCAACCATATCTGGATTCGCATAATTTACTAAAATAAAATCATATTTGTTCGTCGCGATTTTTTTTAAAACCCTTTCAGTAAGATCATGCGCGCTCATTTCTGGAACTTCATCGTAATCCGCGACATCCCTTCTTGAATGAACCAGAAGATATTCCTCTCCCTTAAACGGATTGCCCACACTACCATCGAAAAAATATGTAACATGCGCGAATTTTTCAGTTTCCGCGGCATGAAGCTGGACAAGTCTTTTATCCGCTAAAACATGAGCCAAAGGATGTTCAATTTTCTGCGGTGTAAAGGCCACATGCAAAGGAAACAGTAGCCCATAATCAGTCATCGTCACGAAATAAAGATTTTTCAAAGCACCCTTGCGATCAAATTTACTAAAATCATCTTCCATAAAACTCCTCGTAATCTGCCGCGCTCTGTCTTGCCGATAGTTGAAAAAAATAACTGAATCATTATCACGCACGCCTACAAAAGGACTTTTTGAAGATTCTATCACCACTGGCGGAATTCGATCATCAAACAATTCTTTATTATACGCATCTTCAATGGCTTCATGGGCAGATTCATACTTAGATCCGTCCCCAGCAACCATCGCATCATACGCAAGCTGAATCCTCTCCCAACGCTCATCGCGATCCATGGTGTACCATCTGCCTGCAATAGTCACGATTTTCCCTATTCCAAGACGAGATAGCTTATTCTCGAGCTCATCGATATAACCCAAAGCGCTTCTAGGCGGAGCATCCCGTCCGTCCAAAATGGCATGGATATAAACATTCTCAACACCATTCTGTTTTGCAATATCTATGAGAGCATAAAGATGTTCATTGTAAGAATGAACTTTACCGGAACTTACCAACCCGAGTATATGCAAATTAGATTTATTTTTTTTGACATTCTCCATTGCGCCTAAAAAAGCTTCGTTTCTAAAAAACGAACCGTTGCGAATCGCATTGTTAATTCTAACAATATCTTGATAAACTATTCTCCCGCTTCCAATATTCATGTGCCCGACTTCTGAATTACCCATTTCTCCCCAATCCAGCCCGACCGCTTCTCCGGAAGCCTGAAGCGTCGTACTAAAATACTCCTTTTCCAGACGATCCATAACAGGTTTCTCTGCAGAAGTAATTCCATTTGCCAATGAAGGCTCGGCTATTCCCCAGCCATCCAAAATAAGTAATACTAATGGTCTAAATTTCACTAATTTAATATAAGTTATTAACTTGATTAAAATTTTAAAACACTCAATCCGGCTCCGCTTCTAATTTAA
>CAYMJO010000052.1:0-5690 GCA_964391305.1 uncultured Candidatus Saccharibacteria bacterium
AAAATTAATTTCAAATGTCAAAGCTCAAAGTCTAAAGGTCCCGCCGCAGCGAGATTTGATATTTGGCAGTTTTTGTTATATAATTAAATTGCTCTACAAGTGTCGCTTGTAGTAATTCCTCTTCAGTCTTTTTTAAAAGGGAATCCTATATTTTGTCTCGCCGTGGCGAGGCGGTGCGGATACCCACATGGTAAAACCGGGGTTAATTCTTCAAGCGGCCGGTAGGGCTTTTTTGTTAATCACAAAACCCAATCAGTCTTTTTAGTTTTTTATGATCTTTCTATCTTGTCTTGTATTGTTTTTTAATGCAAGACACACATGCCCTGACTTTTTTTCCTTTATATAAAATTTTCTGTAAGTTAGGCTTTTGTCTTTTTTTGCCCGTCGGATTTGTATGTGAACGTAAAAAGCTCGTCTTTGTCGCGACGTTTGGTCCCTTGCCACAGATTACGCAGAACTTTGACATGGTTCCTTATTTAATATAAAGTTTAGATACAGGTTCTAGTTTATCATGGGCTTCTAGATTTTTGCAAGTCATTTATTTTTATAAAATAAAAAATGCTTCTTTATCAATTGCTTTTTGGAAATCCAATATTTGCCTTTGCGTGGATTATTGCGATCATCATTGCCATATCGTTTCATGAATTTTCACACGCGTGGTCGGCTTTCGTTTTGGGAGATCCGACTCCCAAGGATTTGGGCAGGCTTACCATAAATCCGTTGAAACATCTGGATATTGTGGGAACTTTGCTTTTGTTCTTTGCGGGTTTTGGCTGGGGGAAGCCGGTTCCTTTTAATCCCTATAATTTGAGAAATCAGAGATGGGGTCCTGCTCTGGTTGCATTTTCTGGACCCTTGTCAAACGTTATTCTTGCTGGGATATTCGGCGTGGTGCTGAAAATAGTCGTGTTTTACAACGTTTTGTCTGGGGATAACGGACTATTTCAGCTTATCGAGGCTTTGGTGTTTGTGAATTTGATTCTCGCGGTTTTCAATATTATACCCATTCCTCCACTTGATGGTTCAAAAATTCTCTACGCATTTTTACCCAAAAGCACGGAAAACTTTGTCTACAAACTAGAGCGCTGGGGGCCTTTTGTGCTTATTTTCATGGTGATATTTGGGGCGACATATTTTGAATTATTTTTCAGTACGGTGGTAAATTGGGTGTATAGGCTGATATTTTAATAAAACAGTAGTTTAATTCGACTTGTTCTTGACCGTTTTTATATAGTTTGCTATATTATTCTTAAACTTACCAATTTTCAAAGTAAGGTGTTTCGTTTATGCTTATAACTGTTTAAGTTTATCCAGAAAGGAGAGATTTTGGTGTTACAAAATCTTAAATCGACTTAATCAATTTTCCCGCCGTTGCGGGATCCCCGTCCGTAAGCGGGGAATCAACTCAATTTAATGCCTACAGTTAATCAGCTCGTTCGAAAAGGACGAAAGAAAATCGAGAAGAAGTCAAAAGTACCCGCTCTACAGACGGAATTCAACAAAGTTAAAAATAGGGTTGTGAAATTAAAGAAAGGAAGCCCTTTCAGACGTGGCGTTGCGATCAAGGTTAGCACTATGACACCTAAAAAACCTAATTCTGCTCTTAGGAAGATTTGTCGTGTTCGATTGACTAATGGAATGGAGGTGACTGCGTATATTCCAGGCGAGGGACATAATTTGCAAGAACATTCCATTGTTACCATACGAGGCGGCAGGGTCAAAGATTTGCCTGGTGTTCGTTATCATGTTGTGAGGGGCCGGCTTGATACGGCAGGAGTTGAAGGTAGAATGCGGGGCCGAAGTAAATACGGAACGAAAAGCGGCGGCAAGGTTGAGGGAGGACCCGCGGCCGGGGCAGAAGCTGGTGGATCTGCCGCTGGAGCAAAGGCAAATTAATCAAGATTATTTTCACTTAGTTTTTAAAAGATTATGCGAAGAGCCAGATCTAAAAAGCGAAGAATTGATCCAGATCCCAAGTATGGGAATGTTTTGGTTGCCAAATTTATTAACGTATTGATGGAACGCGGCAAAAAGAATGTTGCCCATAAAGTAATTTACACGGCTTTTGATCTCATCAAGGAAAAAACCAAAAAGGATCCCGTGGAGATTTTTGATAGAGCGGTGCAGAATGTAGGTCCTCTTTTGGAAGTCAAGGGTCGCAGGGTCGGTGGCGCAAATTATCAAATTCCATACGAGGGGAGAGGTTATAGAAGAAATTTTCTTGCTTTTACCTGGCTGATTGAGTCGGCGAAAAATCGCAAGGGTAAATCGATGGAGGAAAAGCTTGCGGCGGAGTTCTTGGATGCTTCAAAGAAAGAGGGGAACGCCATGAAAAAGCGAGCCAGTGTTCATAGAATGGCAGAGGCGAACAAGGCATTTGCGCATTTTGCGACATGAGCATGGTTGTAATGTTTGAAACCGCGAGGATGTACAAAATATTTGAAATACTTATTTACCGATAATCTGGCGGAATCGTTTCGCTTGCCCACGGCGTGTGGGTTTTTGTAATCGAAGATTGGAAAATTTTTTCAAGGCTTTGTTTAAGAACGATGAAAGGATCAGGTTTGCGCAGTATTCTGTTCAGGGAGGTCCGATGATAGATCTGATATTTCGGACCTGCTTGCGTGGGCAGACACCTCAAAAATCTAAAATAATTTTATGTCAGGGAAGTATTCTTTAGAAAAAACCAGAAATATAGGCATTATCGCTCATATAGATGCGGGAAAGACCACAGTAACGGAGCGTATTTTGTATTACACTGGGAAGAAGCACAAAATTGGAGAAGTGCATGAAGGCGAAGCGGAGATGGATTGGATGGAGCAGGAAAAAGAGAGGGGCATCACAATTACTTCGGCCGCGACGACTTGTTTTTGGAATGACCATAGGATTAATATTATAGACACTCCTGGACATGTGGATTTTACCGCCGAGGTTGAACGTTCGCTTCGCGTGCTTGATGGAGGAGTTGTTGTTTTTGATGGAGTTGCCGGCGTTGAGCCTCAATCGGAAACAGTTTGGCGTCAAGCTGATAAATATAAGGTTCCCCGTGTTTGTTTCATAAACAAACTCGATCGTACAGGCGCGGATTTTGAACACGATGTTAAATCTATACATGAACGTCTGACGGAAAACGCGGTGCCTATTCAAATACCAATAGGGATCGAGGACACATTTGAAGGAGTGGTAGATTTGATTAGGGAGAAGGAAATTGTTTTTTCAGGCAAACTAGGTGTTGAAATCCAAGAGAAGGATATACGCGATGACCTCAAAGAGGAGGTTAAGAAATGGCGGGAACGAATGGTTGAAAAGATAGTCGAGCAGGATGATAAATTAATGGAAACTTATCTTGATGGAAAGGAAGTCGGCAAAGATGATTTGATAAGAACTCTTAGAAAAGCGACAATTGAATATAAGCTTATTCCCATTCTTTGCGGATCCGCTTTGAAAAATAAAGGGGTTCAGTCTCTTCTCGATGCGGTTGCTGCGTATCTTCCCTCTCCCAAGGATGTTCCTGCCGTAGAGGGAACAGATCCCAAAGATGAAGATAAAAAGATTGTACGTGAAGCAAGCGACAGTGAGCCATTCACCGCTCTTGCATTTAAGATTGCGACAGATCCATTTGTGGGAACACTGACTTTTTTTAGGGTTTACTCTGGGATGCTTTCGGCGGGCTCATATGTTTTGAATTCGGCAAGCGGCGGAAAAGAACGAATTGGCAGAATCCTACGCATGCATGCGAACAAGAGGGAAGAGATCAAAGAAGTACGTGCTGGCGATATTGCGGCTGTCGTTGGACTAAAAAATACTAAGACTGGAGATACCCTTTGTGATGGAAATAATCCTATTAAGTTGGAGAGTATAGTTTTCATTGAGCCGGTTATTTCAATGGCGATAGAGCCAAAGACGAAGGCGGATCAGGAAAAACTTGCCATAGCCCTTGGAAAACTTTCGGAGGAAGATCCGACCTTTAGGGTGGAAACGGATGAGGAGACAGGTCAAACTATTATTTCTGGAGTTGGCGAATTGCAACTTGAAGTTTTGGTGGACCGTATGAAAAGAGAATTTAAAGTCGAAGCAAAAGTTGGCAAGCCCCAAGTTGCTTATAAAGAGACTATAAAGAAAACCGTCCAGGTGGAGGGAAAATATATTAAGCAGACCGGCGGTCGTGGCCAATACGGTCATGTTTGGCTGAAACTTTCGCCGAGAGAAAGAGGAAAAGGCTTTGAATTCGAGAATGAAATAAGGGGTGGAGTTATTCCCCAAGAATTTATTCCGGCCGTTGGAAAAGGCATCAAAGAAGCAATGGGCAATGGCGTTATTGCCGGCTATCCTTTGGTTGATATACAAGCTGTGCTTTATGATGGTTCATATCATGATGTTGATTCCTCTGAAGAGGCATTTAAGATTGCCGGTTCAAAAGCTCTGAAAGCAGGCGTGAGGATGGCCAATCCAGTTCTTCTGGAGCCCATAATGGCCCTTGAGGTTGTTTGTCCCGAAGAGTATATGGGAGATGTTGTTGGTGATCTTAATTCCAAGCGGGCGCGGATCGATGAGATAAACGATCGTAGCAAGCTCAAGGTTATAGATGTAAAGGTTCCGCTAGCAGAAATGTTTGGATACACAACAACTCTACGTTCTCTGACACAAGGTCGGGGAGTTCCAAGCATGCAATTCGATCATTACGAAGAGGTTCCGCCGAACATTGCAAAAGAGATTATGGGAAAAGAGTAGAAATTTGTGCCTTTTTATAAATATGTTATAATAATTTTATAACATCAAGCCTACATTTTACCCTCAAGTGCAACACGAGGTGCATTAGTAGATAAGGTACAAAGTTTGTTAAAAACTTCTGTTGGCGTTTGGTGGTCTAGTTTTTTTCTTGGGGTGTTATTCATCATTTCAATGATAGCAGAAATTTGTTCTTCGGAGTAATTAGCAAGCGAAGCACGTTTGGGAATAAAGCGCTTGAGCCGACCAAAGGTATTCTCAATAATGGGTTTTTGCCAGGAAGAATATGGATGGCAGAAAAACGTTTTGACATTCAGTTCTTCGTATCTGACATTTTCCACGCCGTTATCTAACGTTATTGATTTAACTATTTTCTGATGTGGACTTAAAACATTTTTGAGTCCGTCCATAGAATATTTCAATTTAGGGACTTTACAACCGATGAGATAAAGAGATTTGCGTTCTACAGTGCCAACTAAAGTTTCATTTTCATGTTTTGTATGACCCAATGTGTCGCCCTCAAAATTGCCAAAACGTTTCTGTTCGGTAACTATCGCAGGTCGCAAATCAAGGGAAATACGGTTAGGAATAAGGATTTTAGCCGGTTTGACTACTACGCCTCTCCTTCTAGGATGATAACGTTTATGCGGTAAATACTTGCATAAATACTGTCCACGATTAGAATAACAGAATTTGTAGATACTTTTGGCGGAAATAACGGATAGCTATCTCGTGATGCGAATAACCCTTCTTCAGTAGGATGGAGATTTCATCTCGATCCGACTGCTTGAAGTGTTGATAACCAGTATTTTATTAATTGACTTAACCAATTATATTATACCCGAGTGTTGCACTTCAAAGGTAAATTTACGAAGTTAAGCGAGTTTTGTTTTTTTAGAGGAAAACTATGTTACACGGAAATGATAATGTCCTAGTATAGGGAAATAGAAATGTCCTACTAG
>CAYMJO010000053.1:0-5289 GCA_964391305.1 uncultured Candidatus Saccharibacteria bacterium
GCTTGTTTGCCTTCAGCGATGGCTGCCGCTACGAGTTCCTGAGGCGGCTTGTTCCCGTCATAGCCGATCATATTCCCATCACTATCCGTGACGATACTTTCATATTTACTCACTTCTTTCCCTCCTATTGTTTGCCCACCGATTTTTTTGACTTCTATTGTTATTCCGTTTTTTTCTATCGTAAAGGTTGTCTCTCCAGCTTGAACTCTTTTGAGAAGTTCTGCCGGGACGGCTCGCCCTTCACAGAAATTAACTAAATCTTTTTCTGACGAATATTCCAGACTCATCCCTGTCTCGGAGGTTTTTATTGAAACATTCCCAATTTTTCCTTCCACTCTTACGCTTTCAATTCCGCCTTTCCCGCCGCTTACAATTTGCGGAATCAACTGGAACATGAATCCAACCCATTGCGACGTGTCGTCATCTTGCGCTACTAAACCTTTTCCTATCGCATCCAATGATTCTTCTATTACTTCTTCTGTCGTTTCCTTCCCTATTTCTTTTATCCCATGCAGTGCTCTCCCCCATATCGTGCCAAACGCTTGCTTCCCTTCTTCCTTAAATCCTTCCTGTGCCGACTTAAATAAGCCTGACACAATTTTGTCGGCTTGCATCGCGGCCTTTTCTGGAATTCTCTTCAAAAGCTCGCCGTACCCTCGTCCGATCGCTTTGCCGGCTATATTACCTATAGCTCCACCGCCTGCTGAAAATGCAAGGCTTGTAAGTGTCGATGAGCCGAAGTTTTTTGTGTCCTCCCATATTCCTTGGCTCGCATTAGCTCCTTCAAATGCAAAGTCCGTTAAATGGCTTGCTGTCGTTGTTCCTACTGCTATCAATGCGTTGCTGAGAAAAAAGTTTCCCGCTACTGCCGCGAATCCGGTCAGCCCGAATGCCGCAACTCCTCCGGTAGCTGCAAATGCCGCGCCTATCGCAACAGCCGCCGCAACTGCGATGGTTATTTTTGCCGCCAGGATTCCCGCTACATTTAAAAATCCGGAAACCCCCATGCCGGATCCTTCTATTTTTATTTGAACCCGACATATTTGCCTCACCTCTTCTACGTATTTGCCTATTTCGTCATGTAGTTTTTTTAGTTCTTCTATTTTTTTATTTATCGCATTTGCTTCATCGCTGTCGCCCTCCAGCGGTGTCAGATTTTGGAACCTCAACGTTATCGCGTTCAGCCCGTTAGCTTTTCGCAAAGTTTCTTTCGAATACTCCCTGACATGTTGCCAAAAATATTCGGTTGGCACTTCTCCTTTTTCCTGAATTTCTCCAATCATTTTCCCCGAGTTCTCCATAAACAATTTTGTGTCTTGAACAAAACCCATGGATTCTTTTTGAAAATCTAAAACTTGGTCGCCTTGAAGAATCGTGTTTAAAAATCTGTAGGCTTCCGCTCTGTATTCTTTTATTTTCGAGAGGTATTCTTTGCTCTCTCCGCTGTCCGATTTCACTTCCGCGTCCAATTCTTCCGCTAATCTTTTTGCTACATTGAATTCGCTCGAGAATTGCCCCACTCTGGTTATTCGGTCGAGGTCTTTGGCGTATTTTATAAGTTTTTCATTATTTGTTTTTTTTGCTTCCGCCATCCTTTCTTCCGTAACTGCCCGCGCATAGACTTTAAATTCTTCTTTTCCTGTTTTTATAAAAGCTATTTCTCCCGCCTTCTTCAGGTCTTCAAATCCTGTTTTCATGGCTTCCAGCTCTGATTCTGTTTTTGGGAATTCGCTGAATTCCCTGACAACCTCCAGACTCCCGTCTTGCTTCCTACTCAGCGCTGAAAAATTAAATCCCTTAACTTCATCGAAAGCATTATCCGAAACTCCGTCGTCCATCAACTTTCTCAGTCTTATGAACGGACGAAGCGTTCCCGCTATTTTCAATTTTGTTTTAACTGCATCTAAGGCTAGCCCGTCTGCATTTTCCCTCGTGGCTGATAAAAGTTTTCCCATAGCCTCCACGTCTTCCGCCTCTGCTTCTTCGAGTGCTTTTTTGTATTCGTTTAATTTTAAAACTTCTTCGACCTTTCGCCTTTCATTTGTAGCCGTCCCAACTTCTCCTCTTATGTATAAATTAAAAATTTTATTTATCTCTTCTCCACTTATAAATTGTGATGTATCTTCATATGCTTTTAGTTGTGCCGCGAAATCAATCATGTCGTCTTTCAGCTCAGTTATTGGCGCCCTTTCTAATTCGTCGAGTTCCTTGTAATAATTCCTGAATTTCGACATGTCCACTTGTACGCCCGATGAAGCAAGCGCGTCTTCTATTTCCGATTCTATTCCTCTGAATTCTTCCTCTGCGGATTTTTCTCTCTCTATTTCATCGATGAATTCGTTTATTTGTTTATCAAATTCGCTTTGTTTTTCTGTTAAAGTTTTCTCATCAATCTCTCCCAACAGCTGGGCTGTTTCGTCTTTTATTTCTTGCTTTCTGGGATCGCTGTCGAGCTCATCGGCTTTGCTCAAAAGTTCTTCTGTTTTTGCTACGTAAGTCTCTGTAAGTTCTTTTTCTTCACCTCCAACCCCCGAGACTTTTTTGTCTTCTTTTTGATCCAGAATATCTATCCGCTTTATTTGTTCACGTGCGTCTGCCATTTTAGACTAGGTGATTATTTTAGTTTTTGACGGATAAATTGTTGTTACCTTATCTGTTCCTTTTACTCTAAATGAGAACGACGGGGGTTTGCCGTCGTTAATCCAGGTATCAACCATGTTTTTTGTTTTCCCAAGTCCTTCATTGAACGCTAAGCCGAATTCTTTGGCTGACGGGGCACTGAATTCCATTACCCCAGCGTTTTCAACAATTTCAAAGCCTTTTGCCTTTAATTTACTTGAGGCTGTCGTTACTATCTCGGATTCTTTACTATGTTCTTCTCCTACAGCCACAGCTTCTACTTCCTTTTTTGCTTCATCTTTCACTACGTCTTTGACAAATTTCTTCCCCACATCTTTCGCTATTTTTGCTTCCACCTCAACCGCTTCTCCTGCTCCAGCTCGGCCAAAACGATTTGCCAATTTCCCAAACAAGGATTTCGCCACTCCTGTCCCCGCTAATCCGGCTTCCGCCAATTCTACGCCCGTCGCCTCTCCTCCGGTTTTTATTAGCTCTCTTATCATTACATCATTGCCCGTGTTGCCTGCAAGATTTTTCAATTGCCCCAACCCTTTCAACGCCCCAGTAAATGTAAGTGAAAGAGCGAGATTCATCTTGAAATCTTCGTACAAACTTCTCGTCGACCAATCTACTTCTTCCGACATAGTATCGCTTCCCGGTAATATGACCGTTGCTTCTTTCATCGCCCTTGAGCCAACGGTAAGTCCAGCGGCTATCCCGACATTTTCGCCAACGAAATGTGCCACACTGGCTGTTCTTGTGCCAATTGTTAACACACGTCCTCCCATTAAGATTATCCTTCCTGCGATAAAGCCACCTATCCCGGCAGTTGCCATTGATATGGCTACGGTTCCTATCAATACCGCCGCCGTTTTAGCCACATCCCAGAACATGTCATCTTTTGCGGTTTGCATATCTTCTCTGGCTTCCACTATTTCGTTCCATCTTTCGTTTGAAAATTTTTCTTTTAATGTTTGGTCTATTTCCTTTTTCAATTCATCTACTATCTCTTGAGCTTGTCCTTTTAACTCCGGGTGAGCTTTGAGGAAATCGCTTCGCAACGATGCGTCCAAACATTCTTTTGCTCTGAATAATTGAGCTTTGCATTCCATGAAGGCATTCTTTGTATCGTCTAACGATTTCGTACAGCTGTCTAAGATGTCCATTTTCGTAAGTCCGTATGCTCTTAATTTGTCTGCATTTTTCAATTGCGAATTGATGTTAAATTCGGCTCTTTCGGCCGCCGTTTTGCACCTATCCATTGGCTCATTTACTCTCGACGCAATTATCTCTTTTAAATTGCTACGAATGAACAATGTTAATTCCGGCGAAGCGGTATCCGGTTCCTCGAATTTGATTTCTTCGCCAGATAAAAATTTCCCCGTTTCCGTCAGTAGTTTCTTTTGCGATTCGTACATCTCTTTGTCTCTTTCCTTGATCGTTTTCTCTGGCATTTCTTTGTTGATAACCATCAATTCGGTTTCAATCATCACAGATTTATCCATGCAGTCCAGCGACGATCCGAGCAATTTCATCAGTGTTATTGCTTTGCCTGAGATTGCCGGCTTTTGATCCGGCGGCACGAGGTCTATGGATCCGCAGTCTGAAATGGCTTTTTCAACTATCCCCGATTCTCGCGCTATCGCTTCTTTGAGAGTGTTTTTTTCTTTTGCCATTCTTTCTAGTTCTTTGTATTTCTTGTCTCTGATATATTCCCTTGTTTCTTCGTCCACCGCTTTTCCGTTTTCGAACGACTGCCTGTATTTCAATTCTTTTTTTAAAAGCCCTTCGTCTTGGCAGATTTCCGCTTTTTCTTCTGCGCTTTTTTCTTGCGTGAGCGTTTCCGCTTTTAATCTTTCGATTTCAGAAAATTGTCCGGTTTTTGATTCCAAATTTTCATCGAAGAACTCGCGCTTTGCCTCATCAAAATTTTCTGGAAAAAATTCTTGCGCCGCAGTTTTTTCGCCCCCATTATTGATCTTGTAAAGCGCCATTGTGTACATGGCTTCGTTTTCTTCCATGCGAGTCGCTCTGTCCATAAATTCCGCTCCCGCTTCGCTCAAGTCTTTTTCCGCGTTCATCAAAACCCTGAAATTGTATTTCTCTACGGTTTTCGAACTTCCTCCTTCTATCTCAGTGGTGCTGCTTGAATACGTCTCTCCATCCATAACTTCCATGTGACAGTAGGGTATGGTTTTAAATTTTTCCATCTCCGCTCGAGCTTCTTCTGCTTCTTTTTTCGCCTCGCCCAATTGGCCTTTAAGTTCTTTTTGTCTCTTTTCAAAAATCACTTTGGCCGACTGCTCCACCTCCATTTTGTCCAAGACGTTTTCGTCTTTTTCTCCGCGCAGAACCGCTTCGATTAAAAAGTTTTTAAATTCTTCTTTGTCTTTTCTAAGATTTTTCACAAGATTCTCGCGGGCGAATATTTTTTTGGAAGCTAGGCCTATTTCCTCCAGCGTGGATCCGTTTTGTTCGGCCAAAACAATGTAGATTTCCGCTATCTGGCTGTTTGATAGCGCCATATAGATCGACGCACCAAGTTTTTCGCATTCTCTTTTCTTCGCCTCGAGCCCATTCGTCCTTGCTTCGAATTCTTTTGTCAGCTCAGAGGGATTTTTAATTTCTCCGGTTAGAATTTGCTTTACTTTTTCTTCACTCATGTACGTC
>CAYMJO010000054.1:0-5223 GCA_964391305.1 uncultured Candidatus Saccharibacteria bacterium
AAATTACTAACTAAAATTGCCTTAAGGGATTAAAATTTCCTGGGCAAGACCCTTATTTTAATAATTGGGCATCTTAAGTGGTCTAAACGGGCAGACAATTCGAGCATCTAACACTATGTTTTCAAAAAAAATTGGAATTGATCTTGGAACTTCTAATACCCTTGTGCATGTTCCCAAAAAGGGAATTGTTTTGAATGAGCCGACGGTTGTTGCCATAACCGTGGATGATAACAAGGTTGTTGCAGTCGGTGCAGAGGCAAAGGATATGCTTGGCAGAACACCAGATAATATGATTGCCTCCAGGCCAATGAAGGATGGCGTAATTGCCGATTATAGGGTTACGGAGGCAATGATTCGCTATTTCATAGCGAAAGCGGCGGGAAATTTTCGACTTTTTCGTCCCGAGGTTATGATCTGTGTTCCAGCTGGAATTACCTCGACCGAACGGCGCGCAGTTGAAGATGCTTCAAAGCAAGCCGGAGCCAAGGCTACATATATCATAAAGGAGCCCGTTGCGGCGGCAATTGGAGCTGGAATTCCCATTGCCGATGCCTCTGGAAATATGGTTATTGATATTGGTGGTGGTACAACAGAGGTCGCTATAATTTCTCTTGGAGGGATTGTCGCCTCAAACTCGGTCCGTGTTGCCGGAAACAAGCTTGATAAAGCTATTGCAGAGTATATTCGTAAAAAGCATGGACTCGCGGTTGGTGAGCAGACTGCTGAAGATATCAAAATTAAAATAGGCAATGCCCTGCCCGTTGATGAAGAGAATGACGAGGATGTTGAGTCTATTGAGATTCGCGGGCGTGACATGGTTGAAGGACTTCCTAAAAATGTCACGGTTACTTCCAATGAAGTTACCGAGGCTATACAAGAAGAGCTTCGTGAAATCATCATGGCAGTAAAAAATGTGCTTCAGGAGACTCCTCCTGAGCTTGCCGCCGATGTTATGGATAAAGGCATGGTTTTGTCAGGCGGTGTCGCGTTGCTGAAAAATTTAGACAAACTTATTGCAAAAGTAACTGGTGTTCCATGCTATGTGGCGGAAGAGCCCCTGCTCTGCGTTGCGAGAGGAACCGGTGTTGCGTTGGATAATCTTGATTCATACAAAAGAAGCATACTTGCGGCTAAATGATGTCCGTAATGCTTGAAATGTCCATCTGACGTCAGTTGGGCTTGAGTTATTTGGGTCGTATCAGCAGATATGTATTTTGGATAACTCAAGCGCTTTGAGTACTTCGCATATTTCACGTACTTTCATTTTTATGCTGATCGGCATCGACGCATCTAGAATAGCCAAGCGTGAGCGTACCGGCACGGAAGAGTATTCTTATCAATTAGTGAAACACTTGGCAGAGATTGATCAAAAAAATGATTACGTTTTGTATTCTTCGAAAAAACTTCCAGAGGAATTTTCCAAGGGGCTTCCCAAGAATTTTAAAACAAACATAATCCCACTGCCCAAATTATGGAGCCAGGTTCGTTTGTCCCTTGAGATGCTTTTGCGGCCGCCGGATGTTCTTTTTGTGCCCGCACACGTTTTGCCGCTTATTCATGTAAAAAAGAGCGTTGTTACGATTCACGGACTTGAATATGAATATTTTCCTGAGGCTTATAGCGGTTTTGCTTTGTGGTATTTGCGTTTTTCCACGAAATTTGCTTTGAAATATGCCAAAAGAATCATCGCGGTTTCAAAAAACACGAAAAACGATCTTATAAAGTTTTACCGGGCAGATCCGCGCAAAATTCGAGTCATTTATCATGGGTTTGGAAATTTTGGATTTGATCCGATGTCGGATGAAGAATTTTTTTCCAAATTTGATTTAAAAAAAGGGAAGTATTTTTTGTATTTAGGAAGGCTTGAAAAAAGAAAAAATATTATAAATTTGATAAAAGCCTATAATTTGTTTCGAAATAAATTTGGAAATTATTTGAAACTTGTTTTGGGGGGAAACGCGGGCTACGGTTATGAAGAAATTAAAGACGAGATTGGTAAAAGTAAGTACAGGCGTGATATTGTTGAAACTGGTTTTATTTCTAATTCTCAAAAAAACTCTTTTTTTAAAAATGCGGCCGTTTTTGTTTATCCGACATTTTATGAAGGCTTTGGTCTGCCGATTTTGGAGTCATTTTTTGCTGAAACGCCGGTTGTTTGCGGCAGAGTTGCGTCGTTGCCAGAGATTGCTTCCGATGCCGCGATTTATATTGTGCCAGAATCCGAGATCTCGATTGCCAAGGGGATGATGCGAGCCATAAGTCTTCGTGAAAAGCTCTTGCAGCCGATGAAGATGCAGTTGAAAAAGTTTAGCTGGAAAAAGTCTGCGGAGGAAACCCTCGATTGCTTAGAAGGTTGGAATTGAAAAATGTTCGTAATGCTTGATGTGCGAAAATTGATTGGAATGTCTGTCGTCATGTAGGCATCTCGAAATATTTTTGACTTTCAGCTTTTCTATGGTATTATTACAATGATGGAAGAAGCCCATATTCTTGTTCATAAGAAAAATTGCGGTTTTTTGGAAAACATTTTGAAAAATAACAGTTTGGGCCATGCGTATTTGTTTATCGGACCGAAGGGCGTTGGCAAAAGGACTGTTGCTTTGTGGTTCGCGAAAAAGATTTTGCGTGAGGAAAATATAGAGAAATCTCAAAATTTTTGTCAGATTTTGGATGAGAAATCGATCAAAATAGAAGAGGTACGCAAGCTTAGGCATTCTCTAAGCTTGAAGAATCCATTTGGAAGACGTCGTGTCATTGTAATTGACGATGCGGCATCTCTTACGCCGGAGGCGCAGAATGCCTTTTTGAAAATTTTTGAAGAACCGGCGAAGGATGTAACATATATTTTGTTGACGAACAACGTTTCTAGAGTTCTGCCCACGGTTTTGTCGCGGGCACAGCGTGTTAGATTTACGCAAGGAGATAGAAAACAGATTTTTAATAATTTGATAGAAAAAGGGCTTGAAAGGGAAGATGCCATGCAGATTGCCTTATTTTCCAGAGGCTGTTTGCGCGAGGCGGAGAGACTTTCGGAAAATTTGGGAGAATTTGTAGATCGTAAAAATTTTTTAAGAGAAGTATTGAGTATTTTTAAAAAAGAATATTTTCTTCGTTTCAATTTTATAAAAAAAATTTTGGATCAAGAAAGAAACATTCCGGATTTTTTAACGGATTTTGACGGTTTAATAAAAGATATTCTTAGCCTGAAGCTTGGAAGGGAAGATGATGTTGCGAACAGATTTTTAATGGATGAGATGAAAAGTTTTGGGCATAGTTTTTCAAAAGAGAAACTGGTGGAATTTTTAAAATTTTCTGGAGAGCTTCGATCTCTTTTGTTGAAAAATGTGAATTCCAAATTAGCTTTGGAAAAATTAATGTTGATGGTCTAATATTTTTTTGTTCTGTGATAGGTTCCAGATCTATATGAATGAGGAATAAATTTTATACAAATATAAACATTGAAAAAATTAAGTATTATGAAAAACAAAATTTTTAGAGCTTTGATCGTTTTGATTGTTCCTTTGTTCTTTTTGGGAGCGGGTTTTTTGCCGGGATGTGACAGATCGGTAGACGGCGGATTATTTACAACGCGGGATGGAGGAAACACATGGGAGCAGAAGGTCTTTGTCTCTGAAAAAGAGAACATCGCGAAGCTAAATGTTTTTTCGATTGTAATTCATCCTACAGAGCCGAACGTAATTTATCTTGGCACGCAGGGCAAGGGCGTTTATAAGAGCAGCGATTCCGGTGGCAGTTTTAAAAGAGTTTTGCTAAACGATGTGGATATTTATTCAATAGCCATAGATCCGAAGGATTCAAACATAGTTTATGCGTCTTCTCTTTCTGCGGCGAACGGCAAAATTTATAGGTCGCCGAATGGCTTTGAAGAAACGGTTGAGGAGATATTAATAGAAGCGAGGGAAGGACAGGCCTTGAAAGATGTGGTCGTTGATCCTTACGATGACAGCAGAATTTATGCCGTTTCCCAGCAGGGTGGTGTTTTCAAGAGTGCGGATTTTGGAGCCTCGTGGTCTGTCAAGAAGTGGTTTGATGCGGCGCTTACGAAAATAGCGGTAAGTCAAAGCGACACTAGGGTAATTTATGTCGCATCTTCCGATGGCGGAATTTTCAAGACGAGCGACGGTGGCGATACATGGCTGGATTTTCGTGAAGAGGAACTGCCGGCAGTTTCAGAGGACGAGGAATTGAAAGAAGGTCTTTTATATAGTTTTCCGGGGGCGAATGTGGTAAATGATATAGCTGTGGACCCTGGAAATTCTGATATGGTTTATGCCGCGACCGATTACGGTCTGCTAAAATCCGTGGATGGCGGCAGGTTCTGGAAGACCGTTAACTCTCTCGTGGCTCCCGGGACGGTGCCTATTAAAACTGTGGATTTAGCCAGCGAAAGCTCGAATGTAATATACATTTCTGCAGGTTCTTCATTGCACAAGTCTACGGACGGCGGTATCAACTGGTCGAACTGGCTTTTGCCTACAGTGAGAAGGATAGAGGCGGTTGCCATTGATCCCAAAGATATGCAGATTGTTTATGTTGGAGTCATGAAGTTGAAGTGATATATGTTAGTTTTTAAATTATATGTCTCAACTGTTTGAAAAAGATATAAAGGACAAACTGGAAAAAGTGTTGGATCATTTTCGCGGTGAGCTTGCGAAGCTTAGAACTGGCAGGGCGCATCCTAGCCTCGTCGAAGATATTGTCGTTGATTATTATGGCAGTCCAACTTTGTTGAAGCAGATGGCATCGATCTCAACGCCCGAGGCGAGAGTTCTTTTAATTCAGCCTTGGGATAAAAACTCTGTCAAAGATGTTGAAAGGGCCATCTTGGCATCAAAGCTTGGATTGAATCCTTCCAATGAGGGCGACAAAATTAGGATTATGTTGCCCCCCCTTGTAGAGGAGACTCGTTCGGATTTAACCAAGCTGCTTGGCTTGAAAAGAGAAGAAGCCAAGGTCGCCATTAGGAATGTTCGCGAGGAAGTTATCAGCAGTGTTGAATTACAAGAGGGAATTTCTGAAGATGAAATAGAAAAATCTAAGAAGACAGTACAGAAAGTTGTGGACGAGTTTAACGCGCGGGTTAAAGATGTTGCGAAGAAGAAGGAGGAAGAGATTATGACGCTATAGGATATTAAGGGCATTTAAGATATGGTAATTAGTGTGAAACGTAACCAAAATAGATAGATAGTAAGAAAGAGTTTA
>CAYMJO010000055.1:0-5055 GCA_964391305.1 uncultured Candidatus Saccharibacteria bacterium
CGAACCAGCGTTCCCGCCAGGGCGGGATTATGAGCCCGGCGAATCAAAAAAAACAGGAATGAGTTAAAAAAGCCCTTCCTCGACCACCCTTCAGATATTTCTCTCTTCTCATAGCATCCGCCCGAAGTAAGAATGTCTCATAATAAATCAATTTCCATGGACCACGATGTTTTGTCCACTTGGATCCATATTCAACTTTTTCTGGATGATTATGCTCTTTCAACCGTCGCCCGAGGTTATTCGTTTGCCCGACATACCATTGCCCATAGCTATTTTCCAGTACATAAACCGTATATTTCTGTCCCTCCATAAATGTAACATATCTAAGCCTGTTAATTTATTGGTTGCGGGGGCTGGATTCGAACCAGCGTCCTCAAGGTTATGAGCCTTGCGAGCTGCCACTGCTCTACCCCGCGGCATTAAATTAGATTACTCTAAAATTTAATAAATCTCAATCATATGACCAGCGTTCCCGCCAGGGCGGGATTATGAGCCTTGCGAGCTCCCCGTAGCAATGTTAACTACCTCGATAGTATACACAAAAACTCCTATTCTTGCAATAGTAACGAACGATCCCTCAAAGGAGAGACTATGTTTAAAACACGACTGCGCCGCTAAAACAAAGCTATGGACTTTTTCAAAAATTCAAGCATCTCTTTTTTCGTCTTCACCTTCCTCTCAATTTGCGCGTCCTTTGCAACTTTCAAGAGCTCACCGACTTTTTTTCCGGGCGCCAGACCAAACTCTTTCATAATATCGTCTCCCATAACAAGGGGCTTCTCGACTTTTAATTTTTTTAAAACCTTTTTATCCGTGCGATAGAGATCGGCAACAGCTTTGTAGTCTTTCTTCGCCTTGGGTATTGAGCCAAAAAGATCCGCATGGAACAACTGTATCAAAAGCGGAAAATACTCATGCATGAACAAATTTCTTCTACGCCCGACGCGCATCTTCGGAATATCGCAAAACTTCTGGTGAAATTCCACAAGCCAAAGAATTTTTTTTATCCTTTGTTTAGAAAACTTCAGCCTTCGCAAAATCTTTTCAGATTTTTCGACGGAAAAACTCGCATGTCCATGAAAACTGACACGGTTCATCGGGAGCTCTTTGCGAGTTTCTTTTTTCCCAAGATCATGCAACATGCAGGCCCAAACAAGATCAACATCGGAATTCTCCGGAATCTCTTTCAAAACAAGTAATATATGAGCAAAAACATCTCCCTCGTGATGATACGGCGGAGACTGCTCGACTTTTCTCATCTCTTCGATTTCTGGCAGAACAATCTCAAGCAATCCAAATTTTGACATATCCTCGACAGCATAGGAACGATTCTTGTTCACAAACATTTTATCAAGTTCTTCTCTGACGCGTTCGGATGAGACTTTAGAAACCTTTTCGACATTCTCCTTCACCGCCTCCATAGTCTTCCCATCATAATCAAATCCAAGCACATTTTTAAATCTGACAGCGCGCAATACTCTCAAATAATCTTCATCGATGCGTTTCTTGGGAACTCCAATGAATCTTATAATTTTCCTCCTCAAATCCTTTTCCCCATCGACGAAATCGATATACTTTTTCTTAACCGGATCATAAAAAATTCCATTGATCGTAAAATCGCGCCTGAACGCATCTTCCTTCGCAGAAACAAACTTAACTTTTTTAGGACGCCTCGTGTCTGTGCCAATGTCAGCACGAAACGTTGCGACCTCAAAAGCTATATTATTTTCAATAACAAGGACAACTCCAAAATCTTTTCCAACAGGTTTTGTTTTTTTAAAAATTTTTTCAACCTCTTGAGGCTTCGCGGATGTCGCGATATCAAAATCAACGGGCTCTTTTTTAAAAAGCATATCGCGAACGGAACCTCCCGCGAAATATGCCTCAAAGCCCGAGTCTTGCAACTTCTTTACAATTTGAACGGCAGCCTTCATAAAATTTTAAAAAAATGCCTGAAATGCGAGACCGTCTTTCGAACATCTCCAGCAATTCAAGCATCTCAAGCATTTTTCATCGCCTGCTCATACGCAAACGCGGCTCGAAGAACCTTGTCCTCGCCAAAAGGCTTTCCAACGATCTGCATCCCAACGGGAAGCTCTTTATCTCCATCCGAAGGCTTGGCAAATCCGCATGGCACGGAAATGCCGGGAAGTCCGGACACCGAGCTCGGACTGATCAGCTCATCGGAAAGATAGCCAAATATCGGATTATTCGCCGCTTTCCCGATCTTCTGCGCGACGGAAGGAACGGTTGGTCCAATAACAAGATCAACATCCACTAACGCATTTTCAAAATCTTTTTTTATAAGAGTTCTGACTTTTGAAGCTTTTAAATAATATCGGTCATAGTATCCGGAAGACAAAGCATAAGTTCCAACCATGATCCTTCTCTTTGCCTCGTCGCCAAATCCATATTTTCTAGATTTCGTATAAACTTCAAAAAGATCTTTTGGCTGATCCTTTTTGGTCTTATCGGCAATCACCGAATAGCCGTACCTGATGCCGTCATATCTCGCAAGATTCGTGGAAACCTCCGTGGTGCATATTATCGCATAGACGGCGGACGCGTACTTCGCAAGCGGAAGCCTAATCTCCTCAAATTTCGCTCCATGCTTTTGCAAAACCTCAATCGCACTCCTCACAAGCTCTTCGACTTTAGTATCTATCCCTTTCGGAAAAAGCTCTGGTGCAATCCCAATCTTCAAACCGTAAGCTCCTTTGCGAAGCTCTTCTTGGTAATTTTCCACGGGAACGGCGGCAGTCGTCGCGTCTTTTTTGTCTTGACCGGCGATGACTTCCATCACGGCGGCGGCATCTTCAACGGTTTTTGCAATAGCGCCGATGCAGTCGAGCGACGAGCCCATCGCCAAAAGCCCATATCGGCTAACTCTGCCGTATGTCGGTTTGAGACCAACAACTCCGCAGAGAGACGCCGGCTGACGGATCGATCCTGCGGTTTCCGATCCAATCGAATATGGAACAAAATCCGCGGCAACGCTTGCGGCAGATCCGCCAGAAGATCCTCCCGGAATTCTTGCAAGATCACAGGGATTACGCGTCGTAAAAAAATCAGAAGTCTCCGTGGACGATCCGTGCGCAAACGCATCCATGTTCGTCTTTCCGACGATAACAGCGCCAGCTTTTTTCAACAAATCTATAACGGTGGCGTCATACGGAGGAATATAATTTTTCAAAATGTTCGAAGCGGCGGTAGTCGCGACACCCTTCACGCAAATATTGTCCTTGATCGAAACTGGAATCCCCTCTATCACACCTATCCTCTCTCCCCTTTCAATCTTGGCATCAACTTCCTTCGCTTTTTCCAAAGCTTCTTCTTCCATAACAGTTATGAAAGATTTTATTTTTTTATCTTCTTTTTTTATTTTACTTAAAAAATTTTCGGTAAGTTCCACCGATTTGATTTCGCCATTTTTCAGTTTTTCGTGAATTTGATGGATTGTAAACATGCGAATTAAGAGCATTAAGCGCTAAGCTATCTAAAAAAGAAGGCTTAGTGTTTGGTGCTTAGTACTGTTATGATAACATAGTCCCATTTATCTCTAGCTGAAACTTCGTCTTCAAAAACTGCGCGGCACGCCTTGACATCGTCATGCGATCCAAGAATATCTGAAAATAATCGACGACTCCAGAAATTTTTGTATCTATGGTGAGCTGCAGCGTGATGGTTCTACTTGACTTGTCAACATCCAAAAAAGACTTTGTAACCGCATAGTTGACCTTATCATGAATATCAAAATTTAGCGGATCTTTATTCTGAACACGGCTTCGATGCACATCGGTTTTGTCTCCAAGTATGAGAGCGGAACTGACAACACTTATAGGATCACCAGTGCGCTCCTCGTGATTGCCTATCGCAAGCATCACTTCAGCAATATAATTATCCTGCAACCCAAGCTTCATTAGAATATCCTTCGCCATGAGAGCTCCAGTCTGTTCATGATGGTCTCTCCCGCAGACATTGCCAATATCATGCAAATATCCAGCGACGGCGGCAAGTTCTGCCTCATCTTGCGAATAGTCAAGACGCAGTAAGACATTACGCGCAATGTCCGCCGCAAGCTTCACATGCCTCTGCCCATGGCTCGTATAACCCAAAATATGCAAATAGTCGTTTGCCTTTTTGACGTACGTTTGAGTCACTTGGTCATTTTCTAATGTTTTTGTAGTAACTTTTAACATAAGGTTTGTACTATGACTTGTTAAAACACCGACTTCACTTTAACATCCCTATCCTCTCTCTCTGGCGCAGACTCGATCAGCTCATCAGTATCCGCAAATTCTTCAACCCAATCATCCCGCATGATATCTTTAAGTCCCGTAACCTGCCAAGTCGGTTCGACATTCTCGGTGTCAACTTCGTTTATTTTTTCAACATAATTCAAAACTTTCCCAAGCTGTCCTTGAAATTTTTTCACCTCGGCATCTGTAAGCTCGATTCTCGCAAGCTTCGCGATGTGCGCAATCTCTTCTTTTTTTAACATAGTTTTGCTTAACAATACTTAGTTTTCTTTCAAATAAAGAATGTTATTAAAGAGAAGCTGCATACTACGCTCATGTGTCCGCTCTTCTCCAAGATTACCACAAAATAAGCTCAAACGTCTAGTCCGCCGCAAGCCTGTGAGTAACTTGTCTTGACCATCAAAACAATTTCATGAGAAACTTATAGCGGAAGGGAGAGGAGAAGGCTGTTTTTGTTTTTGAAAAGAAAGGGGGAAAACCATGAAAATGATCTTTACAAAAGAATGGGTTACTGAACAAAATGGCAACGCTTACGAGTTCGTGGAAGATTTCCCAACTTTGACAAACTTGCATTTACGTTTTTCATTCCTGCCAAACAATACAATAATAGTTGTCAAGGACGAAATTCTAGCAATATCCGCTATTATACTTTTTCAAGAAGAAATCCAAAACGAAAAACTGAAATTAGAAATCATGGATTATTATCTAAGAACATCCTCCATACAGTTTTTTATGCACTTCTTTGGTAATGTGCACACACATATTGCACTTTCTGGTAAACTAGGGCATATGAAAA
>CAYMJO010000056.1:0-5022 GCA_964391305.1 uncultured Candidatus Saccharibacteria bacterium
GGTTTTGCTGTTGTTCGACCAGAAAAAGTGAACCCTAGATATTTATATTATGTTATTTCAAATCAGACGTTCACTGACTACTTAACACGACATGCAAAGGGATCGGCATATCCAGCCGTTGACGCTGAAACGATAGAGAAAGCGGATTTTATGCTTCCTTCAGAAAAAGAGCAAAACACAATTGCTGACATTCTCGGAACCTATGACGATCTTATTGAAAACAACACTCGCCGGATTCAGATTTTAGAACAGATGGCACAAGCTATTTACCAAGAGGCATTCGCAACAACAAATGGCAAAAATGCCCCATTGAGCGATGTTATAACGATCTATCGAGGGAAGTCATATGCCGGAGACGAACTATCAGATACGGAAGGATTACCATTCGTAAATCTCAAATGTATTGATCGTGATGGCGGTTTTCGCAAAAGCGGCCTGAAGAGATTCACTGGCAAGTATAAGGACACGCAAAAAGTCATTGCCGGAGACATTGTTATGGCCGTTACTGACATGACACAAGATCGCAGAATTATTGCTCGTGCCGCTCGCATCCCAACGCTCGACGGTGGGTTTGGAATTATTTCAATGGATCTCGTCAAAATCGAGCCGAAGGATAGCAACGACAAAGATTATATTTATTCGTTGTTGCGATGGTCTGATTTTTCTAATGAGGTAAAAAATCACGCGAACGGTGCTAATGTACTGCACCTTATTCCAGATAGAATTACGGATTATAAAACACATATAGCATCAATAGGGCGACAAGAAGAATTTGGAAGAAAAGTAAACCCAATCCTTACCTTAATCGATAAGTTTGAATTGCAAAACGAAAATCTCCGTCGCTTGCGTGATTTACTTTTGCCAAGATTAGTAACCGGAGAAATAGCAGTGAAATAATATTATGGCTAGACGCAAGAAAAAAGTTGGATCAATAAAAAATGAACTACTCCACAAATCCAAGGAGTCGATGTTGTCAGCTGTTCAAATTTTTAACAATCCGAACATTCAGTTTAAGTCAGAATCGTTTATAGTCCTCGCCATTATTGCGTGGACGTATTTATTGCATGCTTACTATAGAAAAAATAAAGTGGAGTATAGATATTTTGACCAGGGTCCCAAAAAGAAACTTTTTCATACCACAAAACAAGGAGCGCATAAACATTGGGAATTAGAAAAATGTTTAAACAGCGAAAGATCACCTGTAGATAATGTTGTCGCACAAAACTTAAGATTTTTAATTGGGCTAAGACATGAAATAGAGCATCAGATGACAACAAAAATAGATGACTTATTAAGTGCGAGATTTCAGGCGTGTTGCTTAAATTATAATTTTTATTTAAAAAAGCTTTTTACAAGCCAATCAGGTATTGAAAAACACTTGGCATTTAGTCTGCAGTTTTCATCATTGAGCGAAAAGCAACTTGATCAACTCGTTGATTACAAAGATTTGCCAGAGCATATTTCTAGTTACATTCAAAATTTTGATCAAGCATTACATGAACAGGATTTTAATGACAGTAGGTTTTCTTATCGAGTATTATTTGTTCCGAAGACTGCGAATAGAAAAGGACAAGCCGATAAGGTTATTGAATTTATCCCAAGCGATTCTGAAATAGCGAAAGGGATGAATAAGGAATATGTGCTTGTTAAAGAAAAAGAAAAAACAAAATATTCAGCAGGTGACATTTGGAAGGCTGTCCAAAAAGAAGGATTTAAAAAATTTGGTGTATATCAACATACGAAATTGTGGCAGTCCGAAAATGCCAAAGACCCCTCAAAAGGATTCGGGACGATCGTTGTTAAAACTTGGTATTGGTATGATTCTTGGTTAAATTTCGTAAAGAAATACTGCGAGGAGAATAGATCAAAATATATATGAACGAATTTTCTGAAGACAAATTAATAGAACAAACGGCCGTCAAAATATTTGGCGAGCTTTGGGGTTGTTCTATCTGTATAGAAACTGTCTAAAATGTGTAAGATTGTATAGGTGTTGACCAAGTGTACAGAATGTGTATAATTGAAGTATAAATCATACATATAATAAAAATATGGATCAAAATATGCATTTTAAGCTCGAAAAACCAAATATCTCCGGAATCAAGCCGGAAGAGATTTTTAAATTCCTTGAAGACGAAAAAGTGCGGGATATTGTCTCTAAAAGCATGTACCCCGAGTATTTATACTGGGACAAAGTTAAATATAAGGAATTGCCAAGCGGCTACAAACCGGAAGTTGCGTGGGCGGCAATAAAATTTATCAGGAATAATGTTCTACATAGGCGAGAGAGTGTTATTGTTGATGAAAATGGAAAAAAGTTTTTTTGGGTTTCTTCTTTGCCGTGGTATGACGAATTTCTCCATGAAGTAGATATGAATCTCGGAGGCGCATTGCTTGGGCTTGCGCGCGATCTCGATGAAAATGCAAAGCGTCGTTTTATTACGCGCGGAGTAATGGAGGAAGCCATCGCTTCTTCGCAACTTGAAGGCGCCAATACAACACGGAGAGTCGCGAAGCAAATGCTTCGCGAGGGGCGAAAACCAAGAAACAAAAGCGAGCAGATGATTGTCAATAATTATCAGGCAATGCTTTTTATCGAGGATACGCTGAAGTCCGAGAGATTAAGCATTGATAGGCTAAAAGATATTCAAGCAATATTGACCAAAGGTACGTTGGAGTCAGCGACAGACGAGGGGCAGTTCAGAACCGATAAGGATAATATTGTTGTGCAGGACGGGGGCGATGGCACGATTTATCATGTCGCCCCAAACGAGAAATTTACGCGCCATGAACTTGAGCGGCTTGTCGCGTACGCCAATGACGAATTAAAAGATAGTGGCTTTGTGCATCCGGTGTTTAAGGCGACGCTCATACATTTTTGGATTGGATATTTACATCCATTTGCAGATGGGAATGGTCGCTTAGCTCGCGCGCTGTTTTATTGGTATTTACTCAAACATGAGTATTGGGGTTTTGCCTATCTACCGCTTTCAAAGGTAATAAAAAACTCCCCCGTGCAGTATGGGATGGCATATGTCTATACCGAACAGGACGATAATGATCTCACTTACTTCTTTGACTACAACGCACGAAAAATTAAGCAGTCTATAAAAGAGTTCCGTGAATACGAGGGTCAGACTATGAAAGAGAATACAAAGATGGTTAAAGAGGCGCGAACTAAATACCATCTAAACGATAGGCAAATACAAATCTTGCGATTTTATCAAAAAAATAAAGACGAGGGCGTTTCTGTTGCCGCTCATATGAATGTCAATGAAATTTCCCGTGCGACGGCTATTACCGACTTACAGGCGTTGGAAGGGAAAGGATTTTTATCCAAGAGAAAGGTGGGTCGGAAAGTCTACTTTTACGCGACTGATAATGTTGAAAAGTTATTTTCTTAGGTATGAACGAATTTTCTGAAGACAAATTAATAGAGCAGACAGCCGTCAAAATCTTTGGCGAGCTTTGGGGTGCTGAAAATTTTGCTAATGTGTATTCCGGAGAAACGGATGCAGAGTTTGGTCGCGAGAATTCGGGAGAGGTGGTGCTGATGAACTATCTTAAAATCGCCTTGGTCAAGCTGAATCCAACTGTCTCAACGGAAGCGTTGAATCTCGCCATAGATGAAATCACAAAAGACCGTTCAACAAAGAGCATGGTCAATGCGAATCAGGAAATCTGGAAGCTACTCATTGATGGTGTAAAAGTTGAAACAGAGAACGAAAAAGGGGATCGACAGATTGAAACTGTAAAAGTGATTGATTTTGAGAATCCAAAAGAAAATCATTTTATGCTCGTATCGCAAATGTGGATTACCGGCGTGCTGCACAAGCGTCGTCCTGATCTGATCGGATTCGTGAACGGTTTGCCGCTTGTTTTAATTGAGCTGAAAGCATCTCACAAAAATCTCCGCAATGCCTATCAAGAGAACATCCGTGATTATAAAGACACCATTCCGCAACTATTCTGGCACAATGCCTTCATCGTTATTTCCAATGGCATAGAAACCAAAGTCGGCACACTTACATCCGTATACGAGCACTTCAACGAATGGAAGAAAATAAAAAGCGAAGATGAAGAGGGCCGCGTAAGTTTGGAAACGGTCATCAAGGGCACCTGTGAACCTTTGCGACTTCTTGATATCGTTGAGAGCTTTACACTCTTTGATGATTCTTTCCGCGAGCGAATCAAGGCCATCTCTCGATACTTCCAACTTCTTGGCGTAAATCAGGCATTTGAGCAGATCAAGAACCGCGATAAGAACAACGGCCGTCTCGGTGTTTTTTGGCATACACAAGGGTCCGGCAAGTCCTACTCCATGATTTTCCTTTCGCAAAAAGTATTCCGAAAGATGACCGGCAATTTTACCTTTGTCGTCGTAACCGATAGGAACGAACTCGACAAGCAGATTTATAAGACTTTTTCCGCTTGCGGTGCGGTGTACGAAGAAGAAGTCCACGCCGATTCGATCCAAAACCTACGCCAACTCTTAAGCGAAGATCATCGTCATATTTTTACTCTCATTCATAAGTTCGGCACCAAGCCCGAGGAGAAGCCGCCGGTCCTATCAGACAGAAGCGACATCATCGTGATGGTAGACGAGGCGCATCGCACGCAATACGACCGCTTGGCGCAAAATATGCGTATTGCCATGCCGAAATCGTCATTCATCGGCTTTACCGGTACACCACTAATGGCCAAAAGCGAGGAGAAAACCAGGGAGACATTCGGTGATTATATATCGACTTATAACTTCGCTCAATCGGTAGAGGATGGCGCGACAGTACCGCTCTACTATGAAAATCGAGTACCCAAACTCGAAAACGAGAATCCGGAAATCCAAAAAGACCTTGAAAAGGTTATGGATTTCTATGAGCTTACGACTGACGAAGAAGAAAAACTCGAGCAGGAATTCTCGACATTTTACCATCTCATCACGCGCGAGGATCGTCTCAATAAGGTCGCGGAAGACATTGTGGCACACTTCACTGCCCGAGGATACGATGGTAAAGCGATGGT
>CAYMJO010000057.1:0-4938 GCA_964391305.1 uncultured Candidatus Saccharibacteria bacterium
AATTACAATTAAGCAAATGGTTAGGGTGTGTCCCTTCAGCGAAAGGTCGTTAAAAATATTGGGTAATAGATAACTAAAACGGACCGAATTTGGTAGAATGGAAGCATGAGAAGATATTGTCCCTACTGTCAGTATCATTGGGCATGGAAGCTCAAAGATGATCGTTTCAAATGCCGCCAATGCGGACACCGGTATACATTTCAAAGTATTTGGAATGCATATCGGTTGCCGAATAAGACTAAATTGAAATTGCTGGAATATTTTGCACTGGGAGTCCCTGCATACAGATTAAGATTCCGCGGTCCATGTTCTGTAGAAACGATTAAGCTTTTTAATAGGAACATCCGTAAAGCACTGGCTATGTATGAAAACTGCTATGATCCTTTTTCAGGAGAAATAGAATGCGATGAATCATCATTTGGAGGCTATAGAAAGGGAAAACGAGGCTGGGGCGCCAGAGGGAAAATTATTGTGCTAGGTATCCTTAAGAGAAACGGCAAGGTAAAAGTATTTTCTATCAAAGGTCGTAGCGCGGACAAGATTGTTCCGCTTATCAGGAAATCAACTAATCCAGGAAGTTTGTATTACACAGATGACTGGCATGCTTATGGTTCACTTTCTGTTAGGGGCGATCATGTAGTGGTCAGAAAAGAAAAAGGTAGACCCAAAGGCAGAGATCATATTAATGGCATCGAGGGTTTCTGGAGTTATGCCAAACATTGGCTTTATCAGTACCGTGGAGTGCCTAAAAAGTTTTTCCACTTTTTCTTAGCAGAAATTTCTTTCCGGTTCAATCACAGAGAACAAGACCTTTTTCCGCTTATCTTAGATGTTTTAAAGAACATCAATATCAATAAAATTAATCAAATTTAGTCCGATATACTAATCTATTACCTAAAAGAGATGGAATTTCGTTTCAATCATAGACAGCAAAATTTAGGCTTAATAATCACTAAATCGTTAAAAAGCAACAAGTCTATTCTAGACTAGCTCCAAAAATTTTTAAAAAAGGTTAAATATGTCTGAAAAATTCGTGGTAATTGTTTCGATATTTGTCGTATTTGCGTTTAGCGGCTGTGGAGAAAAAATTGAGAATACTATTGGCATTGATGCCGTAAAAAAGGGAGAACAGGCAAAAAAAGACATTGCGATTGCGGGTTGTCAAAAGCTTTTTCAGCAGAAAATAGGGCTTGCGGAAGATATTTCGTCTGGGCCGTGTCTTTCAAACCAAATTATCGATGATTGGGCCTGCGATGTTGCGCATTCGCCGAGAGAGCCTGTGGATGATGATTTTGCAAACCAGTGTTCGGATTATGTCGAAGGCAAAGCGCGTCATTTTGTGGAATTGGATACTTTGGGAAATTTAATAAAAGCAGAATGATGTGATTAAGTCCCGTAGCGGCGGGAGAAAGATCTTATTTGTCAATCTTTATGAAAAAAATTATTATTTTGGCGATTGCTCTTATTAGCTTTTTGGGGGTTGCGCTCAATGCGAGCGCAGGCTATAACGCTGTCAATCTTACAAAAAGAGACATTGAAAATGGCTATCTTCTTTCTTATAAAAATAGAAGCATCGAATTGGCGATTCCAAAGGATACTTTTCATGAGCCATCAAGAGTCAAAATTGAGGATTATGAAAAAGAGATAGATTTTCCAAAAGATTTGAAGAAAGTCAGCGGTGTTTATCTCTATGATGTAAAAACGGAAAAGCCAGTACCTCTTCAAAAGCCGATCACTCTGCGGATGAAATATAGCTCCCAAAATTCCAATTCAAAACAAATTTACGTTTGGGATAGAGAAAAGGGTAAATGGGTTGCGATTCCTTCCAGTGTGAATTCTCTTGATAAGTCCGTGGAAGCGTCTGTTCATGCGCCTTTTTCAATCGTTGCCATTTTTGAAAAAGATGGGGGAGAAATAGAGAAAATAGGAAGTCAGAAATCTCCGTCCCTCACCGCATCTGCCGCCGTAAGTCTCGACGCGTATTCCGAAAAAATTCTTTTTCAAAAAGATCCCGATACTAGACGTTCTATCGCGAGTCTGACAAAGCTTATGACCGCTCAAGTGTTTTTGGACAACAATCCCGGCTGGGAAAAAGAGGTCAAAATTATTTCAAGCGATTTTGTCGGAGGTGCGACGCTCGGCGTTCGCGCCGGCGATATTGTAACTTCTTTGAACATGTTTAATTCCATGCTCGTTGGATCGCGCAACAACGCGGTAAAGGCGCTTGTCAGATCCACCGGCATGAGTGAGGTTGATTTCGTTGCCAAAATGAATAAGAAAGCAGAAATTTGGGGATTAAAGAATACTCGTTTTGTCGAGCCGACAGGGCTTGACGCGCGCAATTTTTCCACAGCTCTTGAATATGCCAAACTTTCGAAGAAAGTTTTACAAAATCCGGAAATTGTGAGAGGCTCAACTATGAAGAGCTATTCTTTTTGGACAAAAAATACAAACAGAGCGGTTTCTACAAAGGCTACAAATAAGCTTCTTGAAAGGGGCAATATCGTTACCGGTGGAAAGACCGGATTTACGTACGAAGCCGGTTATTGCCTGATGAGCCGTCTTCGGAAAAATCGCGCGGACCGCGCTGAAGTGATAAACGTTGTTTTGGGCGAGTCTCGGTTTAGCAGAGCCCTCGATGAAACTGCAGGTCTCGCGAGTTGGGCTTTTAGAAATTATAAATGGCGGTAATTAAATCCGATCCCGCCGCGGCGGGATGAATTTTTGAATTGCAATTTTGACTTTCGAATTTTTTTATGAAGCTTCTTTCTATAATAAAATCTATAGTCTTTGCTTTAATCATGGCTTCTTTTTTGGAGTTCCTTTTGTATTATCCCGATTATCTTATTTGGATTTTAGTTGGCATGATTGCGCTTGCAGCTCTTTTTTCGATGCTCTCTCTTTGGAAAAATTTTTGGGAGAGCAAGACTGCGTCGATGATGCCTGCGATATTTGCCGTAAGCTCATTTGGATTTGTATTTTTTTTAAAAGAAGGAGCATTTCGGCATATTTTTATTGGTGGTGTTTTCGCGGCGTTCTTTGTTATGTTCTGGTTTTTTACGAAGGAGAAAAAATCTAGAGAGATAAACATTTTTTTTACCGTTGTGACCGCGTTTTTGTTTTTTTATACTCTCGGAAACTTTTCTGATTTTTTTAATATAGTTCTGTGGCAGGTTTTGATAGCTTTATACATAGTTGTTTCTGCTCTGATGTTTCAACTGCTTTCTTCTAAATTTAGAGGGCAAATTAGGAAGCTTTTGTATGTGCTGGTCTTGGGACTTTGTGTCATAGAAATGTATTGGGCGTTGACTTTTTGGCCGTCGACATTATTGGTCAAGACCATCGTACTGCTTGTTGTTTTCTATTCAATGGCAGGGGTCACGTATGACCGTTTTGCAGAAAAGCTTGATCGCGGTCGTATTTTGAGCTATATTATCTTGTCTGGAATCGTCATTGCCGTTGTTCTTGGAACGGCGCAATGGATCTCTAAATAGCTCTCTCAAGGCGCACAAGGCGCAAGGCACAGGGCATAGGTCTACGTCGTCCCTGTGTGCTGTGAGCAGAGTACTGTGACTTGCAATATTATGTTCCCAAATCCACAAAACAGGAAAAGACTAATAGGTGTTATTATTTTGACAATAGTGCTTGCTTTTGTATTGGGCATTGCGGGGACTTTTTTGACAAATTTCTATATTTTTCCAAGAATGGCGGCGGATCCAATTTTTGAAAAAATTTTGGAAATGGACGAATTTGGCAGGACGATTTTCAAAGTTGTAGAAAGTGAAAAAGTTACCATAGAGGAAGACGAGGCGGTGCTTGAAGCCATTGAAAAAACAAAGCCCTCTGTCGTAAGCATAGTTTTGGACAACGGCAAAGAGTTTGATCAAAAGAACATAGGAGCCGGAATAGTAGTTGCTGCCGATGGGCTTATTCTGACAAACAAAAGCCTTTTCACGGATGTTTCTTCGAAGTACGAAGTTGTTTTAAGAGACGGCGCTGTTTATGAAGTAAAAGCGAAGTTGTATGATCCTCTGTGTGATCTTGCTTTTTTGAAAATAGATGCCGATAACCTTGCCGTTGCGCATATCGGGTCAGTTGAGAGCCTGAAAGAGGGACAAACTCTTATAGCCGTTTCCAACGTTTTTGAGAGATATGAGAATCCGGTTAATCTTGGCGTTGTGAATGCGGTGAATCGTGAGATAAAAGCCTTTAGAAAATTTGACGATATTAGCAGAATCGAGGGTGTGATAGAAACGAATGCCGTTATCAATGGAGTTGGCGGAGCACCAATCGTAAATATAAAAGGCGAAATAGTCGGAATAAGTACAAAACTTGCAGATACGAAAGGGAATATGGGTTTTGCAATACCTATTGATGCCGCGAAAAGCGCTTTGAATTCTTATATAAAAAACGGTCGTATCGTGCGTTCGACGCTTGGTGTGCGATATGTTGGCATCACAAAGGATTTTGCCAAGCTGAACAATCTGCCGGAACAAGGTGCTTTTATAACATCGCTTGGCAACCCCGAGCTTTCCAGCGTGATTCCAGGAAGCCCAGCCGATAAGGCGAATTTTCGTGAGGGAGATGTAATTGTTCGAATCAACGAACGTTATATAGATAGAGAGCATGGTCTCATGTCTGTTTTGCAAAATTATAAGCCCGGCGATGAAATCGAGGTTGGTTATATAAGAGATTGGAAAGATAGGAATGTGAAGGTTGAATTGGGGGAATCTGGTTAGTTTATTTGATTTGATTAGAATTTTTATAGACCATCCGAGAATTCGGTCTAAAACTACTCTAAATATTTTTATGAAAAACCCATGATAATGGGACAGTTTTGGTGTTGTATTCTTGAAAATTCGTGGGAAAAAACTTGACATTTTATGTTACAATTGCAGCAATTAGGGTTACCCTCGGGGTTTCGTTCTAAGGTACAAT
>CAYMJO010000058.1:0-4788 GCA_964391305.1 uncultured Candidatus Saccharibacteria bacterium
CGGAAGGCAGAATCCGCGAGCAAATTCTTAAAAATGATCTTATTGACGCAATTATCGCGCTTCCCTCAAAACTTTTTTATGGTACGGGCATCCCGGCCGCTATTTTAATACTCAACAAAAACAAGCCAGAGAGTAAAAAAAACAAGATCCTTATCATAGACGCGGAAAAAGATTTTCTTGAAGGGAAAAATCAAAATACGCTTCGCAGACAAGATATTGACAAGATCATAAATGCGTATGATAACTACAAAGACATCCCCAAATACGCCCGCGTTGTCGGCCTTAAAGAAATCGCCGAAAACGAATTTAATCTCAATGTGCGCCGCTATATAGAAAGCGGAGACGAGGAAGAAGTTGTGGATGTAAAAATTATGTGGAGCGAGGTGAAAGAAATTGAAAAAGAGCGCGAAGCGATTGATAAGAAGGTTGAAAACTATTTAAAGGAATTAGAATATTGAACAAAATTATGAAAAAGAAAAAAATTGAAATTGGCAATCAAATTATTGCGGTAAATTTATCAGAAAGAGAAGATGATTATATTTCGCTTACCGATATTGCCAGATTTAAAAATATTGATGACCCTAGATTCGCAATTCAAAACTGGATGAAAGCAAGGTATACGGTTGATTTTTTGGGAATTTGGGAACAAATGCACAATCAAAATTTTAACCGTGTCGAATTCGATACCTTTAAAAATGAGGCCGGAACAAACGCTTTTGTGCTTACGCCTCAGAAATGGATTGAAAAAACAGAAGCAATCGGTATTGTTTCAAAATCAGGCCGGTATGGAGGCGGAACATTTGCCCACAAGGACATTGCTTTTGAATTTGCCACTTGGATTTCCCCGGAATTCAAACTGTATTTGATCAAGGAATTTCAACGGCTGAAAGTTGAAGAAAATGAAAGATTGGCTGTCGGTTGGGATGCCAAAAGAATGCTGACTAAAATAAATTATAAAATCCACACGGACGCGATAAAGGAAAATATCATTCTTCCGCAAAAATTATCCAGTAAAGAAGCAAATATTACTTATGCCAACGAAGCGGATGTTTTGAATGTGGCGCTTTTTGGGATGACAGCCAAAGAGTGGAAAGACAAAAATAAAAACAAAGGCGGAAATATGCGGGATTATGCGGATGTGACCCAGTTGGTGTGTTTGGCAAATCTGGAAGGGTTGAACGCGGAGTTTGTCAAAATGGGAATGACGCAAAAAGAAAGATTGCTCAAGCTCAACGAAAGCGCCATTTCGCAAATGAAGTCGTTGATTGGCAATGCAGGGATTAAGAAATTAGGAAATTAAAAAAATCGCGAAGCAATTAATAAGAAAGTCGAAAATTACCTAAAAGAATTAAAAAGTTATACACAACCATTTTGTCCATAAGGACGAAATGGTCCACGGAGTAAAAAATAATATGTCTGCCGTAAAAGAAAAACAGAATAAAGTATTTTCTATAACAAGAGACTCGGGTGCTAATGTTAAGATTCTTAAAAGTCTCGAACGGAAGAGGTATATTAAAGTTTTCGATGTAATGCTTGAAAATGGGCGAGAAAATAAAAAAGTGAAAGAAAAAGTTTTGCCCGTGGGAGTATGGGGCCACTCTCTATGGGGCGAGTCCGTTTGGGCAGGCACTGATAATAAATATGACGAGATACGAGAAATTATTGGAAAAAATAATATAGAAGATGCGATGCACCTTGAGGTGCATTTAAGGAGCAATCATGATTATTTTGTGACCGAAGATAAGGATTTTTTAACCAAAAGAGAAATTTTAGAGCAAAGGTTTGGAGTCAACATAGTAACACCTGAAGAATTAGAAAAAATATGCAACAGCTAAAAACAAAACAGAATATTCCGCAAGGATGGAACCTCAGAAAACTAAGCGATGTTTTATATTACGAACGCCCCGATAACTACATTGTTAAAAGTACAAGTTATAGCGATAAAGCAAAGACTCCTGTACTTACGGCAAACAAGTCTTTTGTATTGGGCTACACCGATGAGGACTTTGGTATTTATAAAAATGTTCCGGCTATAATTTTTGACGATTTCACTACAGACAGTAAGTTTGTAGATTTTTCGTTTAAGGTGAAGTCATCGGCGATTAAAATTTTAAAAGAAAAAAGCAAAGATGTAGATTTGCGGTTTGTGTTTGAAAAAATGAAGTCTGTGAATTTTCCAACAGGAAATCATAAGCGTTTCTATATCTCGCAATATCAGAATTTAGAGATAGTCGTTCCCCCGATCAATGAACAACAAAAAATAGCCAAGATTTTGGGAACGGTGGATGAGGATATTGCAAAAACGCAGGAAGTGATAGAGGCGACAGAAAAACTCAAGCGCGGATTGATGCAACAGCTCTTTACTCGTGGGATTGGGCATACAAAATTCAAAAAAACAAAAATCGGACAGATTCCAGAGGAGTGGGAGACAAAAACATTTGAAAAATTTGCCGTTTTACAAAGAGGTTTTGATTTGCCCGTTCAAGACAGGCAGCCTGGACAATATGATTTAGTTACTTCAAATGGTGTTACAGATACGCATGCGGAATTTAAAGTGAAAGGCCCCGGAGTGATTACGGGAAGAAGTGGCACCTTGGGAAATGTTTTTTATGTAAAAAATAATTTTTGGCCTCTGAATACTACTCTCTATATTAAAGATTTTCATGGGAATCACGAAAAATTTGTTTACTATAAGATCAAGTCTTTCGATGTGTCCAGATTTGGAACAGGTACAGGCGTGCCTACTCTTAACAGAAACATCGTACACAAAGAAATTGTTGCGGTACCAAAATACGCCGAACAAAAAGAAATTGCCGATATTCTTTCCGCAGTCGATGAAAAGATTTTGGTTAATAAAAAATTAAAAGCAAAGCTTACTCTCCTTAAAAAAGGCCTGATGCAGGATTTGTTGAGTGGGAAAGTTAGGACTATTATTAACTAATAAAACCATTATGAAAAAAGAAATTATACAATCGTTAACGAATAATTTTGAGCAATATACCAATAAAACGGATAATGGCATTGAGTTTTGGTTGGCTCGTGATTTGCAACAACTTTTAGGATATGACAAGTGGGATAACTTTTTAGGTGTTATTTCCAAGGCCAAAATAGCCTGTGAGACTACGGGGCACAAGGTTGCTGATCATTTTGCCGACGCCGGGAAAACGATCCAAATGCCCAAAGGAGCGCAGAAAGAGATATTGGATATAATGCTTACGAGATATGCCTGTTATTTAATCGCACAGAATGGAGATCCGCGAAAAGAAGAAATTGCATTTGCTCAAAATTATTTTGCGGTACAAACGCGTAAATTTGAGGTTATTGAGAAACGAATACAGGATTTTGAGCGATTATTGGCACGCCATAAACTGACTGAAACCGAGAAGAAGCTTTCGGGTGTTATTTTTCAGCAAACGGGTAGCGATAAAAACTTTGGGCTCATTCGCAGTAAAGGAGACAAGGCTCTCTTTGGCTACACAACGCAAGAAATGAAGAAAAAGATTGGCGTTCCCGATGGGCGCGCTCTTGCGGATTTTCAACCAACGATCTTACTTAAGGCAAAAGACTTTGCGACAGAAATCACAATTTTTAACACAAAAGAAAAAGGATTGAGGTCGGAGCAATCTATTTCTGAAGAACATATAACAAATAATCGAAGTGTTAGAAAAACACTATTAAGTCGCGGAATTACGCCGGAAAAATTGCCAGCGGAGGAAGATATTAAAAAAGTGGAGAGAAAGCTAAAATCAGAAGAAACTAAGGGACTAAAGAAGCCCGACAAACTGGATAAGTAATATATGAAATTCAATGAACAGTATACAATTGAAAATCATATTTTGAAGTTTCTACGGGAGAAACTTGGGTATGAATATATTCCTGCCGAAGAATTTTCAAAACTTCGGAATTTTGAGAATGAGTATATTATTGCCCCTTATTTGCTTGAGGCCGTGAAGCGAATCAACGGGATTGATGATGATGCGGCGCAAAGCGTTGTGCGCGAGGTGAAGAAGCTGGATACCAATGAGGCGTTTTTGATCGCGATGCGCGAGGGTGTTAATTTGAAAGATTCCGTAACCGGGAAAATGAGGTATTATCAAATTATTGATTGGTCCGGACTGGAATCAGATTGCCGCGTTGCTGACGCTCCTCGCAATGACAATAAAAATAGGTTTGTTGTGACGAATCAGTTTTATTTTGAAGGGACTTCGGAAAATATTCGTCCGGATATTTTGGTGTTTTTGAATGGCTTGCCGATTTGCGATATTGAAGCAAAAAGTCCGACGGCCTCAAGCAGTGTGAATTTTGAAAACGCCATTGACCAGATAAAAAGATATGAGAAAGTCGCGCCAAAACTTTTTCTTGCCAATTGTTGGAATATTGCCACAGACGGATTGCGAACCGTTTATGGAGCTACATACTCACCAAAGCAGTATTTTGCCGCATGGAAAGAAGATACGCATGGGAATAAAGGAGAATTTGGCAATGAGCTTGATGCTGCGCTGCCTTACTTGCTCGGCAAAGATCAGGTTTTGGATTTGATTAAAAATTTTATTGTTTTTGAAAAAGAGAAAGAGCGGAAAGTAAAGAAAATGGCGCGGTATCAGCAGTTTTATGCCACAAACAAGATTGTGGAGCGGGTGCAAGAAGGGGAACGAAAGAAAGGGCTTATTTGGCACACGCAAGGTTCCGGGAAAAGTCTGACAATGTTTTTTACAGCGTGGAAACTCCGCTTCAATCCGGAATTGAAAAATCCGAAAGTGTTTATTCTCGTTGATCGCATAGATTTGA
>CAYMJO010000059.1:0-4763 GCA_964391305.1 uncultured Candidatus Saccharibacteria bacterium
CCGCCCCCGCGCTTTTCCCCTTTTTTCCGCCAAAGGCGGAATAGTATAGTCTCTGTTACACTCTTCGCCCCGCAAACCGCGGGATCCCTGAGTTTTGAGTGCTCAAGAATTCAATTGAAAATCTTCAGCATTCTTATACCCGCTGGATGTTATCCAGTACCAATTTCGGTAGCACAAAACTACCAAAAGTGCTCGGACTTTCCTCCCGTGGTTAAAAACCAAGGGTGATCATCCAGCTCACTTGGTCAATCCAATACTACTAAAAAACAAGCCATTTGTCAAGCGTTTTGGCTTGTTATAGCCTAAAAATGGCTATTTACCGTGAATTATAAACACATTTTTGACCTTGTAAATAGATCCGAGCTTTTTCACACGTTTCTCAACATTTTTCCAGTATCTTTTGCCAAAATCTGCGAAAAATATCTTTTGATAATTATCAACAAGATTTGGATAATATCTTTGTAAAAATTTCTCTATATTCTTCCAAGCCGCGGCTTTTACATTCAGAGTTTCCACAAAAATTTGATCGGCGTATGGCGCAACTTTTTCAAACACGGCTTCAATTTCTGTGATGTATGGAAAAACTGGTCCTATGAAGACATATAAATTTTTGATTCCCGCTTCGTGAAATTTTTTAAGAATTTTTAATTTGCGATCAACGGTTGTGCCGATTCCCGGCTCTAATCTCTTCCGAAATTTTTCATCAAGGGTATTTATCGTAACGCCAATCTCCGCCTTTTTATATTTTTTAAAAAAATCCAGATCGCGCAAGATCAAATCAGATTTCGTCTGCACCGCAAACTGCCATTTGTGTTTTGCCAATATTTCCAAAATCCTCCGAGTAATCATGTATTTCTTCTCCGCCGGCTGATATGGATCCGTGACGCTCCCAACCCAAACAAAGCCCTTCTTTCTTTTGCCGGAAAGCTGTTTCTCCAAAATTTCCGGCGCATTTATTCTCACATCGCAAAAAGTTCCCCAGTCGTCCTTGAAATGCCCGGTGAACCTGCGCATGAACCGCGCGTAGCAATAAACACAACCATGTATACAGCCAATATACGGATTCACGCAATAGTCCATGCCGGGGACATTGCTCTTTGTGAGCATCGATTTGGCTTTGATTTCTTTTATCGGCATGATTGTAAGATAGCAAAGACTTATTATTTGTCAAATTTTATTTTTAAAAGCCCCAAGCTTTCTTTTTAGATAGCTTGGGACTTGGACATCACAAAAGGCACTGAAACGTTTAACTAGAAAAATACAATACTATTGCAAGAACAGCCAAAATAATTATAGTAACCCCAATCGTAACTTCAAACTCCCAATTCTTCAGCACCTCAATTCTCTTCAATATTTTAAGCAAAATCCATCCCATCCCAATTGTGATGGCGTAAAGAAAAACCCCCAAAAACACTGCTTTACTCATGACTTCAAGCCCTCTTGTTAAATTGTGAAAAGAACATTATTTCTTCAATTTGAAACAAAACAAACTTTTTTAAAACATTCCATCAGGCTTTTACGGCTTCATCTACCGCCTCGTTCACAAGCTCATCCGCAAGCTCGTTTTTCGCACGGACAACGTGGTGAAAGCTTATATTTTCAAATTTGTTTGTAAGCGAAAGCACTTTTGCAAACAAAGGCTTCAGTCCATCATTTTTAACCTTATACTGTCCCCTTGCCTGCTTCACGAGAAGCTCGCTGTCCAAAAAGACTTCTAATTCCTTGGCTCCTAAATCTCTGGCTTTTTCCAACCCGAAAATCAAGGCTTGATATTCGGCCTGATTGTTTGTCGCCTCCCCGATGTACTTTTTGAACTTCTCAATTTTACCGCCAAATTCCAAGACGACCCCAATCCCCGCAGGGCCCGGATTGCCACGTGATCCTCCATCGCTGTACAAAGTTACTTTCATGATTTTAATTTTACGAATCCCGACAAGGGCGCACGGCAGTGCGCCCCTACACTTTAATATTTCAATTATCTTAATGAACTTCGTATATCCGCTACTTTCAATTGCAAACTCCGCGCCCCGTTCCACTCGTTCGCCTCAAGCTCAAAAGCGACATCCACAATGTCCCCGAAATTTATCTTGGAAACCAAATCTCCAAAGCCAAAACCTATCGCGGGAAACCTGCGCGAGTCAGATCCCGTGCTCTGCAAATCCAGCTTTAGATGCTTTCCCATATTTCCAACCGCACGAACACCGGCGACTTTTAACCTCTCTACAACAAATCTTGGCTTTTCATTTTCTAGACCAAACGGCGCAAACATTTCCACATAGTCATGCAAATCCCAGCTCACATCCTTCGAATCCAGTTTCGCATCGATAAAAAGCTCCCTCTTTAAATCCTGAACCAACAATTTTTTCGAAGCAAACTTTTGAAGACGATTTGCAAAAGTCTCCAAATATTCATTGCTGATCGTACAACCAGCCGCTTGAGAATGACCGCCATGCTTTTCTAAAATGTCGCTACAGGTACGAATCGCCTCAATTATGTTGAACTTCGGAATACTGCGAGCCGCGCCAATACTGTGGCGCTCTTTCTTTTCAAGAACGAGAACTGGACGTGAGTGCCGCTCACAAAGTTTCCCGGCAACTAGTCCGACAACACCGGATGGCCAGCTCTCGCCGTACGCGACAAGGATACGTTTGTCATCGGTAACCTCACCGAGCTGTGCTTCCGCCTCCTCCATGATTCTGCCAGTGAGCACTTGGCGCTCTCTGTTGATGATATCCAGATTATCCGAAAGCTCGACCGCTTTTTCCTCCGATTTTGTCGTAAGAAGATCGAAAGCTATATCCGCATGCCGCAATCTGCCGGCGGCATTTAGCCTTGGCCCAATACGAAATCCTATATCGTAAGTATCCAGATTGTCACGTCTAACGCCTGACCTCTTCATGATATGTAAAAGTCCAAGACGCTTGGTTTTTTCAAGAACCTGCAGCCCGTATTTGACAAGTGTTCTATTCTCTCCGATGATAGGCGTACAATCAGCGACAGTTCCAACGGCAACCAGGTCCAAAAACCATTTCTCGGATTTTTTAAAAGACAAATTTTTTGGTAATTTCTTTTGCAGGGCTTGCACTAATTTAAATACAACGCCGACACCGGATAATTTTTTGAAAGGATATTTGTCGTCCTCTCGCGATGGATTCACTATCGCGAAGGCGTCCGGAAGCTTTGGTGGAATAGTATGATGATCGGTCACAATAACTTCCATACCGAGCTTGTTGGCGAACGCAACCTCATCAACATTTGTGACACCGCAGTCAACGCTCACGATCAGCTGAACACCAGATTTTTTGAAACTTTTAATCGCATTGGAATTCATACCATATCCGCCTTCTTGCCTCGAAGGAAGAAAGACTTCAACATCCATTCCTAGATCTTTCAAGATCTCATACAAAATAACGGCACCGGAAACACCATCGGCGTCATAATCTCCATGAACCAAAATCTTCTCATTTTTTTCCAAAGCCTCAATAATCCGCACAACCGCTTTTTCCATGTCGAGCATTAAAAAAGGATCATGCAAGTCCTGTTCGTAATCCGGATTCAAAAATTCGTCAATCTCTTTTTGTGTTTTTATTTTTCTGTTGAACAAAAGCTGGGCAACAATCGGAGGGTATTCGGGAAATTTTGATAAAAAATCCTTTGGAACAATTTCCGCGATTTTCCAATGTTTTTTTGCCATGTTTTTTCCAAATGGGTTTGCTGATTATAACGCTATGTTAGCTTATTTGCAAATAAGAAGCAAGAAAAAACTCCGACCAAGCACTAAGCTCTAGGCTTCCTTTTCTAGATAGCTTAGTGCTTCCAACTCTTCCCATTTATTTTCCACTTCTTGTTTCATTTTTCCCAAAATCCTATCACCGCCTTTTTCAAACAAATGCTTAAATCTTCCCTGCTTTTTCAAAAATTCTTCAAGCGGTTTTGGCTTTTCAACGGGAACATTCAACTTGTATTCGCCATCCTCGACTTCGTACAGTGGCCAGAAGCGAGTCTCAACGGCAAGCCTAGAAAGCTCGATTGCGATCGAAGTATCTATTTTCCAACCGGGAACACATGGAGAAATTACATTGAGAAACGCAGGACCTTCCGTCTCAAATCCCTTCTTTGCTTTTTTATAAAAATCCTGCCAATAATACAACGACGCCTGCGCGGCATATTTGATCCCGTGTGCCGCGACAATCTTCATAATGTCCTTTCTGGCAATTTGCTTGCCAGCAGGATGAGACTTGCCGATTGGTGTTGTCGTCGTGTCCGCGCCATACGGAGTCGCACTGGACCTCTGTCCACCGGTGTTCATATAGGCTTGATTGTCATAGCAAACATAAAGAAAGTCGTGTCCACGCTCAATCGCACCGGAGAGAGATTGTAATCCTATGTCATATGTTCCGCCATCACCCGCAAATACGACGAAATTGATATCATGGGCAATCTTACCTTGTTTTCTCCAAGCCTTGTACGCGGCTTCAACGCCGCTCATTGTCGCAGCCGAATTTGCGAAGGCGGAATGTAAATATGGAACTTTCCATGATGTATGGGGATAAATCGTCGTGGTAACCTCAAGACAGCCTGTCGCATTTACGACGACAACAGGCTTATCACTCGCCCGCAAGGTGTGTCGGACTATCGTTGAGATAGGACAGCCTTGGCATGTTCGATGTCCCGGAGCCAAGTGTATTGGTTTTTTTTCAAATTCGGAGAGACGCATAGTTTTAAAATTACAAAGCTCAAAACTCCAGCCAAAGGCTGGCCAG
>CAYMJO010000060.1:0-4205 GCA_964391305.1 uncultured Candidatus Saccharibacteria bacterium
GAAATCCATGTCGCAAATTCAAACGCAATATCTTTATGGGCGAAAGTACCGCCGCCATATCGTCCTGATTTTGAGATAAGCCCAATCGCGTTCGTTATCTCAATCCATTTATGCGGAGACAACACAAAACTGTTAGAACCAGCCTCGGTTCTAAACTGGTCGAATTCGACCAGTTTAAATTTTGGATTGTTGATTTTCTCCCAAAAACCAAGGTATTCTATAGTACTTCGGCTTCTCATCCAGTTTTTTACTATATCTGCTGGCTCCTCCTTGTTCTTGTATTTTGCAATATCGGTCAATGAAATATAGTCACTCTCATTTTGTTGAAATGTATATATTTTTAGTCCTTGCGTGGTAATTCTTTTCATATTTTTATAAATTTGTTAAATGATAGGCGAAATCGCGGACATATTGCGGGACTGTTTCGCGAAAGCCATTACAAGCATTAAATTCTTCAAAAGAAAGAGATGGCGTTGTATATAGCTTCCCCCACAATTCTCCATTTGGTGCGTCTATAATTTCTCGGATTTCTTTGTCGGTCGTGTATGCCTTAAAAAGGTTTTTGACTGGCGCATAGTGCGCTTGATCCACTGGATTCACTTCCATAAACTTTTCCCATTCGGATTCCAGTAGATCATCTTTCATCTCAAATGTTTCTTTGTCGCCAAAAGCGACTTGCAGAAATTCTTTTACAGTAATTCGGCGATCAACGCCAAAAATCTTCTTGATCTTGTCGAGATTGAGGAAATATTTTGGTCGGTCAAAAATTTCTTTTTTGGTAAAATCCTCGGCTTCTTCGGTGTCCCCGTTTTCCCACATATTTTTGAGTGTTTCATTCCCCAGCACATCTTCCTCTATGGCGCGCTTGAAGCCCTCGCGGTCTATACGCATAATCACTCCGCTTGGAGTTTCGGAGATCGTAGCTAGTTCGTCAGATGCGGCAAGATCAATCGGGCCTTTTGGTTGTTCTAGTGGCGTATCGCCGACAGCGCCATCACCTACGGGGTCGGTTGGTGGGGTTGCATGGATTGGTGGAAGTTTTATTTTTTCATCATACTTGAATTCTTTTTCAAAATATTCGCAAGTGGCAAAGAAATCAAAAAACTTGAATTTTTCTTTTGGTTCGGTGATGAGGTCGTTTTGATAGTCGTTATATTCAAACTGCCACTTTCTGGTGCCTCGTCCCTTGATCTGCACAAAATCAGTCGGTGAGAAAACAGGACGCATGAGGGCGATGTTGAGCAAATCTTGGCAGTCGTAGCCGGTGGTCATCATCCCGACAGTCACGGCGACACGAGTTTTGCTGGTGTCGTAGCCCTCGGGTTGGTTGGTTTGCCCGCCAAGGCGATTGTTGGCGAAATTGATGGTCATTTGCTGAGCGCCTGCAACCTGCGAAGATACTTGCATGGCAAAATTAGATTCGCTGTATTGCTCTGGCCATTTTTCAAAAGCGATTTTATTTAAGATGTTGGTCAATCGGGCAGCGTGTTTTTGAGAAACGGCAAAGACAATCGTTTTTCCAAAGAGATCAACGCCAAGCTGTTTGGCAACAGGATCAAAAAGTCCGTTATCAATAAGCGCCTTGCACATAGCGATATTGGTTTCTTCGTTGAAAATTTTGCGCTCGTAGTGGCGTTCGTTAAAAATCTCATCAATAGTTTCTCCGCTTTCTGTGAGTGTGTGGACGGCATATCCTTCTTCCGATAGAAGCTCGGTTGTAATGTTTGTGCGAGCATCCACGAGAGTTGGCTTGATAAGATAACCTTCCTCCGCGCCCTTTTCTAAATCATAGGAAAAAGTTGGATTGCCGGCTTCACAGCCAAATGTTTTGTAAGTATCAATTAAAAGACGGCGCTCATACTCTCTTTGACTATCCGCGCCTTCGGCATCAAATCCTCTCAAATAATTTTTAGGCGTAGCAGTGAGCCCGAGTTTGTAGCCAACAAAATATTCAAACACTACGCGACTGTTATTACCGATAGAGCGATGAGCTTCATCAGAAATAACCAGTTCAAAATCGGTAGGAGAAAATTCATTTTTGTAGCGATCGCCCGCAAGAAATGTTTGAATTGTTGATACAACGATACTGGCATTTGCCCAAGAATTACGATTTTCTTTGTAGATAATGCTTCGGAAATCATGACCAAGATATTGAGAAAAAGCTTTTTGCGCTTGATCTTCAAGCTCAAGGCGATCGACAAGAAAAAGGACGCGGCGCGCATTGCCGGATTTTAGAAATAGTTTTATGACCGCGGCGGAAATAAGCGTTTTGCCTGTGCCTGTCGCCATTTCAAACAAAAACCTTTGACTTCCGCCTTTGGCCGCTTCTTGAAGCGCTTTGATGGCTTGGACTTGGTAGGGGCGGAGTTGTTTGAGTTTGTTATTTTTTAAAAATTCCGTTCGAGTAGATTCATCCTGAAAAGCTGGGTCTGTCGCATAAGTTGGAATTTGAGTTGCGACAATATAATTTTCATCAACGAGAGTTTGTGCAAGTTCGGCAGGATTCGGAGTGTATTTTTCGTATTGTGTAATTGAATCCTGTGTTGGAAAACGAGAAATGGTATCGGGATTGCCGTGTTTGGTGTCCCAGAAATAATGAATATTGCCGTTTGAAAGAATCACAAAACGAGCGCCGGCGTTGCGGGCATAGTTGCGCGCTTGCTCCTTGGCAGAAAGCGGATCAATCGCTTCTTTTTTCGCTTCTACAACCACAAGCGCCCGCCCGTCTTTATCGAGAAGAAGAAAATCAATTGCACCACGACGCCCATCGTGTGTTACGGCGTTTTCTAGATCTTCATCTAGTTCGTTAAATTTTACACCCGCCTCAAGCTGGATGCTGGCTTTGCCTTTTTCATTATCATCAAAACGCCAGCCTGATTCTTCAAGCAGTTTGTTTATTTTTATTCGTGCTTTTGCTTCTTTGGAGCTTGGCATAAATTTATCTCATTATATTATTCTGCTGCCCCGCAATTATGGATCATTGGCATAAACGGGGTGGGTTTTTATCATCTTATTTTCTTTTATTGCTCTTATCCAAAAGTTTTTTCACTTCCTTGTCAAAATCGGAGACATAATTTTTATCTTGTTCTACTCGGTATTTATCGTATTCTCCCAATGCCAAAGCTTCGGACACTGCATGGCTCACTTTACCCAAATCTCCCAAGATATCACGATCATTGAGTTTTAAAAATTCACTCAATTTTTTATCCCAATCCAGCATAAACATTGCGTGCTTGCGCTTGGCTTGCGACTCGGCAAAGATTAAATATTGCTCCACTATATTATTTAGGTCTTCAAGCTCTTTCTTTCCTAGATAATTCTTTGCAACGATCACATCAGTTTTACGAATGGCGCCTTGTGGACTATTTTTCCAATTTGTGAGGCCGATATTTTGTTTAGTGCTGCTTACGCGACTGCTAATAATTTCCGCGGCCGTGCTGCCTGAAATTGCAAAATGAAGTTTATTTTGCACAGTGGCAAAAAAGTGTTGAGCTTCAACGCTATTTTTGTCATAATCCACACTGCACTGTGCATAAATATCGGTGATCTTTTGATAAAACCTGCGCTCACTGCTGCGAATATCCGCTATTCTCGCCAACTGCTCTTCAAAGTAATCTTGACCAAAGGTATAGCTGGGATTTTTCAACCGTTCGTCATCCATTGTAAACCCCTTGATGATGTACTCTTTTAGTCTTTCTGTCGCCCAGATGCGGAATTGGGTGGCCTGTGAACTATTAACCCGATATCCAACTGAAAGAATTGCATCAAGATTGTAGAACTTTACAGATTGAGTTTGCGTCTTTCCTTCTAATGCCCCGTGAGTAGTGGTATGTTCCAAAATAGAACTAACCACTTTTTCATCTAATTCTCCGCTTTCAAATATATTTTTCAAATGCTTGGTAATAGCCGGCCTTTGAACACCAAACAGGAGAGCTATCTTGTCTTGAGTCAACCAAATATTTTCATCTTTCAAAAAAATCTCTACTTTCACCTTCCCATTCGGAGTAGTGTAAAGCAAAAAATCCGTAAAGCTGTTGTTTTTAACAATATTTTTTTTATTCTTCGCCATAAGTTTTACTTTAATTTTGCGCGCGCATCGCGAAACGCGTCATCAAAGATTTCATAATAGCCCGCATAGACATATTTCTGTCCATAATCGGCATCGTCAAGAGGCTCCAGAATTTTTAAATCCTTGAGCCGTTCAA
>CAYMJO010000061.1:0-4151 GCA_964391305.1 uncultured Candidatus Saccharibacteria bacterium
AATTTCCGTGGTAACCCCTATCCTTCCAAGTTTTAGAGCAGTAACAACATATGACGCAATAATAAATGCAAAAGTGGTCGCAGTAATCAGCACAAAAAGCAAAACCGAAAAATCCATCAAATAAAACGCAAGCGCCCCAAGAAGCCCGATAAGCGAAAAAGTCCTCACTCCTGCAAAAGAAGCGTTTTTATGAACTTTTTTGTGCTGTTCGCGCTCAAGTCCAAGAAGCACCGAAAGCGCTATAGCAGTCCCGAATTGCTGTAAAATACTTAAATCCATCAGCGTATTATACCACAAAACTTGCAAAAAATCACGGATGCAATTACTATAGCAAACGACAAAAACCTCATCATTTAACCAAATTCCTATGTTCATCACCCCGTCGCTTCTTTTGATCGCCATTTCCATTCTAATGGCCGTGATGCTAATACCAGCAATTCTCTTCACGAAACAGTTCCAAAAAATCATGAAAGATATGCACTCTGACGAAAAAACAGTCAGAATGACAGGCATGTTTAGTCTCCTAATTTCCTTCTTATTCTTAAGCGTTCACTGGAAATTCACAGGAGGCTGGTTCGTTATCATCCCAATTCTCGGATGGTTAATGTTCCTGAAAGGAGTTCTCCGCCTCTGGATACCAAAATACGTCAATAAAATGACGCAGAAATTCTTTAAATCAGAAACAACCGTAGGCCTAATGGCGTTTGTAGGACTACTAGTGGCAATCGGGCTCACCTACGTAGCGCTCTACGTATACTAAAAGCTACTTCATGTTTTTCTGAAGTGTCTTCAATCCCTTTGTGGAAATTGTCATCGTTTCAAATTTCCTCGTTTTAGGATTGAAAACTTTTTTCTTCTTCAAATTTGGAAGAAATCGTCTTTTTGTTCTCCTGTTGGAGTGACTGACATTCCTTCCTACTGAAGGTTTTTTCCCTGTTACTTGGCAAACTCGTGACATAAAAAATTGTATTAACTTCTTTAAATTGCCTGCCTATTCTAACAACACTTTTATAAAAAGCAAGCTTTTCTGCGCCAACCTTTACACCAACGGTGGCGTAAACTTCTCTTCACCAGGCATAACCTGTTTTTCATCAGCATACTCTTCCCCGCCTTTATCCATAGATTCAATCATTTTCTCAACCTCAACACGCGCCTTGCCGTACTTCTCTCTGGAGAATTTTATAATCTCATCACTCATATCATGAGCCGGCTTTGGAATAGTCAAAGTGAACCCCGAAAACGGATCGCGAAGCTTTCCCTCAACCGTCATTTTTACATAGAACTCGCGAACCCCAAGATTAATAATGTCATTCGCCTTAAACACCGGCACAAATTCCCTTTCAAGGTTAAACGCATCCTCGGCTCCGACACGAAATGCAATCATCGAACCTATATTTCCAAACACCATCGATTTCGTATAAGCGTCAAGCTGGCCAAGATGTTGATGCGAAACAGTCAAATTCAAACGATATTTTCTCGCCTCAGACAAAATTTCACCAAAAGTATGAGTCGCAAAGTTTTGAAACTCATCTACGTAAAAGTAAAAATCCTTACGCTTCTCCTCGGGCATTGCGGCCCTCTTCATGGCGCTTCTATACAGAGAAGTAATAATCATAGAACCAATCAATCCGCTTATTTCTTCCGACAAATTTCCTTTCGAAACATTCATCAACAAAATCCTCTGGTTGTTCATAATATCATCCATATCCATCCTGTTTTTTGGCTGTCCGACGATATTCCTAACCAAAGCAGTTGAAACGAACTGCCCAACTTTATTCAAAACCGGCACGATCGCCTCATTATCAAATTTCTCACTCCACGCCGCGAATTCATTGACCCAGAAATTCTTTACAACAGTATCTTGAACATGAGCCACAACTTTTTGTCTATAATTTTTATCGGTAAGCATTTTTAAAATTCCAAACACGGTTGAATTCGGATAATCAAACAAAGCAAGTACTGTATATCTAAGCACGTGCTCAAGACGGAACGTCCAGTTATCTCCAAACATTTTCTTAAAAATTTCAATGAAACCCATCGCGACGTGCTGTCTGTACTCAGGTTCAACCGACTCAATTGGATTAAACCCAATCGGGTATTCCATGTCCGCTGGATTGAACAAAACAACATCTTTCACCCTGTGCTCCGGAATATACTTCATAATATTATCAATCAGATCTCCATGCGGATCCATGACGCCAACCCCCTCCCCATTCAAAATGTCAGAAATAATCAAAAGCTCAAGCAATTTACTTTTTCCCACTCCGGATTTTCCAACAATATAAAGATGTCTTCGTCTATCTTCTCTTTTAATCCCAAATTTCAAATATTGATTATGGAAATTCGTCATCGCGAAAAAGCTAACATCTTTCGGATTTACATTTCCTTCTTTTGGAAGATCCATCGGAGGCTCGGCCTTTTTTGAAACCGTACAAACCAAATTCGGAACAGAATGTTTCGCACCTTTCGGCAAATGATAAAGGGTCGCGAGCTCCTTTGTGTTTAAAATAATCTTTTTAGAAGTAAATTTTCTCGCCTTATAATCAGCCAAAAATTTCGGACTCGTGTCTATTGCGGAAACTTTAAACCCGTTCAAATCAGGCTCATCAAAAATCGAGAAAGTGTTTGCCAATGCATGTAGTTTACTCCTCGCAATCTTTTCATCGGGAGAAAAATACGCTATGCGAATCGAAACATTAAATGTGTCTTTTTCAAATTTCTCAATTGCCGACTCGCGCTCTTTTGTCAAAATCGTAGCCCTCGACTTTGTATGAAAAAACTTACCGGGATCAAATCTATTGAAAAAGCTTTTAAATTTCAGTTTCATTTTTTTTGAAAAACTAAACTCCCCTTCTTCAAAAGCGGAACTTACAACAAACTGCATCCAAACTTGCTCGCTCTCATGCGTCTTCGTCAAAAACGAGAAAATCGCCGCCATGCTGGATCCCTCAAAATGATCGTGCACTTTAAAGGTATACAAATCACTTCTCTTAAGCCCCATCTCCGCCCCAGCAAATTTCATATTTGAAGTATTTTGATCAATATCGGAATAATCCTTCAAAAATTCAATCTCAGCATGCGGATATTGCGCGTAAAGCTGTCCCTGAAGAGTCGGAACATCATGCCTTTTACACCACACAAAAAGATAAATATGCTGATGAAGCGAGACTATTTCAAAAGAGTATCTTGAACCATGAATAACTCCATGAAGGGTATCCAAAAGCTGTTCAAAAATTGCCTCATCCTTGTCATTATCGTGAGCAACTTTTATGAGCATTAAAACGCCTTCTGACAAATCTGTACCCATAGCTAAATTATACCAGAAATAACAGGATTATTCAACACGTCAACACAGGAACTCACGACTCAAGGCTCAAAACTCAACGCGAACAGGTTCGGGTTTTCGCTACCCCACGTACTGCCAGAAGCACTCCTGACAATACACGATGTATTTGCTGTCTGGTGGATAAGTGCTGATGATATCTTTCTTGCACTTATCACAGGTTCTCTTATAAAGCTTTCTCTCGTTACGAAGGCTTAGTCTCCTTTTTTGCCTGCATTCAGGGCAATTTTCAGGCCACGGAAGGTCTTTTTTCTTATAGAACTTCTGCTCCTGTTCGATGATAAGGAAGTCCTTACTGCATTTTTTACACGTTTTTTTCTCGTCTGCCATAGTAAAGTTTATTAGAGAATACGGTTAGATTATACAGACTAAAGTTGTTTTGTATAGCTTTTTTCCGGCCAATGCATAGCGGCGTTACTATCTTCGTATTTATAAGTCGAAAGCAAATGCTCCCCGTATTCCCCGTCCTTCCTCATCTGCTCAATTATTTCCGCTCTTTTTTTGAAATATTCTTCTTCGGAATATTTTTCATTAAAAATACAGAACTCCGCGTGATTCATTGAAAAACACCCAAAACAATTCCTGGAATTATGAACATTTTCACAATAATCTAAATCTCTAGAATAAAAACACGCCACACAATAGTTGCAATTATAAAGTTCCATCGTAGCCATGATTTCGTAAGAAAGCTGGCTTTTGAAATACGAATTACTCGCGTCCATACAATCCTTCAAATCCTCCGAATTATTACAGTACATACAGTCTTCCAGCTTCGTCGTGTCGTAACAAACCGAAGCATTTTTTGAAT
>CAYMJO010000062.1:0-4101 GCA_964391305.1 uncultured Candidatus Saccharibacteria bacterium
CATGTATCAATCCTAGCCTGACCGATACTATTGCGCTAGTTTCTTGAACTCACCACCTTTTCCCTTGCGAAGTTTTGTTATTTGTGCTATAATTAGAAATGAAATAATAGGTTGGAATATTTTAAAAATAAAAAAATAAATGAGTTTTTTCTTTTTGAGAAAAAACCATAAAAAAAGGAAGATTATGCGCAGATCTTTAGTTTGCACTGGCGCGGCTTTTGTTTTCGGGATGGTTTTATTTTTGATTGCCATCCCGCAAGCCGATGCCTATCGTTTGCCATCTGGTGAGACCATTACCATCGATGGCAATTTTAGTGATTGGAACAATGTTCCAAATTTTATCACTGATAGCAATCCCATCACTAATAAAACTACTTATTACTGGAATACCGCGACGGGAGCTTGGCAGACGACGGATCCGGGGTATGCCGCGGATCATGTCAGCTATGAAGACAGCTTGGATTTGAGAACGATGAAAATGGCGCACGATGACACCCATGTGTATTTTCTGCAGGAGTTTGTGCAGCCTATGTTTTCCTATACAAATGCTGCTGGTTACTTCCAGCCTTTCGATGCTTCGCGTCCAGCGCCGGCGGCTTTCGATCACAAACAGATTTTTAGTTTTGATATAGGACGCGATGGCGATTATGATTATTATGTGGTACCAAGTACTATTTGGGTATCGGGGGCCACAAATTTCAGCCAACTTTCTATGCACATATCTTTGTATCGGGACGCGAATAATGGTGCTGGATGGGATAGCAGTGATGCTTTAGTGATTTCCCTGTCTAATACTGTTGCTCCAAACGATGGCAGTGGAGCGATGGATAACACGGGACAAAACGCTAAAATGGAAATGAAGGAGCCTCGATCAATTCTGTTTAACTATATTCCTATCTCCGACAATCAGCCGTTCAACGTTCGTTATGAAGCTCATAGTACGGCTGTCAAAGCTACATCGGCCGCGGAGTATACTTTGAGCAATGCCAGCGCTGTCAATCTTAGCAATCCGAAATCTTTCACGGTAAAGCCCGCGAGCAGATCCGTTGGTTTGCGCTGGACGAAGTCGGACAGTCTTGGAACGACAAAATATAGAGTTATGCGGCAAGAGGGAAGCGCGCCGGCGGATCCGTGGGCAGGCACGCAGGTTTATGAAGGTACTAAATTCAGCCATCGAGATACTGGGTTGACGAATAACACAAAATACTATTATAAAGTTTTTGCGATGGACGGCAATAATAATTATTCGGACGGCGTGACAAGAATTGCCGTGCCGAATAAACTGACTGTCGTGACAGCGCCGGCAATTAAGGGCGCCGCTCGCGTTCGCGCTTATTATGGATTAGATGGCAAAGTGAGACCAACAGACTTTTACGCGTATCCTAAAAATCTTGTTAATACTGGAGCGGATGTTGCCGCTGGAGATATTGACGGAGATGGAAAAGCAGAAATTGTTGCAGGCACTGGAAGAAGTTCGGGACGTGGCTGTCAAATTAGGATGTTTGAACATGACGGGACAATAAAAGGACAGTTTACCGCCTATGATAATTGTGGAGGATTCGGGACAGATGTGGCGGTGGGCGATGTTGATAAAGATGGAAAGGCGGAAATTGTGACTATGATGGGTAATGAAATAAAGGTCTTCAGAGGAACGGGAAAGTTGCAGAGACAGGGATTTAATATTTTTAGGCAACTGGGAATTAGCAATTTAGCAGTAAGATCCATGGCTTTAGGTGATGTTGACGGTGATGGCGCGGAGGAAATTATAGTTGGTATATTTAATGCTAATAGCAAAAAGTCTGAAGTTAGAATGTTCGAGTATTGGGGCGATGAAATCAAATTTTCTAATGTTATACAGCCATATGGAATGGTGGCAGTAAAAGGAGAAGGTGGCAGCGTAAGTACACCTGTTACTATAAATGTTGCCGGAGCGGATGTAGACGGAGATGGTACGGATGAGATTGTCACGATGCCGGCGAATTATCCGGGAACCGCTTACGTGAAGGTTTATGAACCTAACGGTGCCGCCAAAAGTGTTGGTTTCTATGCGTTTAGTTCGAGTTTGAAGAATGGCGGAAATGTTAGCGCTGGTGATATAGATGCTGACGGCAAGGATGAAATTGTTATTGGCACAGGGGGCGGACTTACTTCGCAAGTTCGTGCTTTCGAATATAATGGCACCCCCAAGGTTCTCAACGTCCAGCCATACGGCGTGTTAGATGGAGGAGTGAATCTGGCAGTTGGGACGCTCTAGTTGAGGGTAAGAGCTGAAATGGTTTTATATTCTCGCATACTGAAGGGCGGACAAGTTTGTTCGCCTTTCCACGTAGCTTTCGCATGTAATATTTTTCATGTTTCTGCGTTATATATTAAAGAGAGATAAATTGGGCTTAACCAAAATAAAATTTTATAAAAATTAAAAAACTTGCTTACGCGAGCAGGTTTTGACGTTAATTAATTTTTTAAAATAAATTTTATGCAAAATCAAACACAAATATACCAACAGCCAAACGTTGAAGAGACTCAAAAACCTCCAAAGAAAAAGAGGAGAATCTGGCTTTGGGTGCTTTTGATCATTATTGGTGCGATCGTTGCCGTTTTTGTCGCCGCTTTCGTTTGGGTGCTGATAAACTCTTCTTCTAGCTATGTTCCGGGTGCTGACAATGTCTATGATAAAACGGTGGGTATTGGAGCTGAAAGACAGGCGGCATCTCCGGGACTTGGATCTTCAGAAGAAGCTTTTGAAAATAAATCTGCGGATATTTCGACTTCAGCGGGGAACAAGAGCGCAGCGGGCGATAGTGAGCTTACGGAAAAAAAAGTTGTCAGGACAGGCGCGCTTACTATCACCGTTGATAAGGTTGGCGATACATCCACGAAAGTTATTTCTATCGCAAACTTGAAGAATGGATTTGTTCAAGATTCAAACAAAAGCATTGATTCTAACGGACAAGAGTATGCCACGGTGACGATCAAAGTTCCCGTCGATAAATTTGACGAAGCTGTAAATGAAATTAAGAAATTGGCAAAGATCGTTGATAATGAAAAACTTTCAGGGCAAGATGTTACTGAACAATACGTCGATCTCAAGGCGAGGCTGGATAATGCGAAAGCTACAGAGGCGCAGTATCTTGAAATTTTGAAACAGGCAAAGACGGTTGACGATACTCTGAAAGTGACGGTACAGCTCGATAGCATTCGGGAGAAAATTGAAATTTATGAAGGCCAGTTAAAATATCTTGAAAATCAGACCGACATGTCAACGATTACGGTTACCATTCAGGAAGAAGCCGCGAAAGTCGCGACTAAATCTTGGAGTTTATGGACGACAGTAAAAAATGCTTCAAAAACATGGCTGAATACGGCGAAGGCTGTGATCAGTGGTTTGGTCTGGATCATAATCTTCGGTGTGCCGATTCTCATTATAATCTGGCTGATTGTGAAAGTTACTAAGTATATAGTTAGGAAAGCGCGTGAGAAAAAGGGGTAGAAGTAGAAAAATTAAGATTGCTTTGTATAAAAAAGCTTGGATTGGATAATTCGGGCTTTTTTAAAAAATTCATTTTATGCTATAATGCTAAGTAAAGCATAAACCAAAGGTTTGTGTAATTTTTGGGTATTTTTTACGAAGTTGAAATAAAAATGAAGGGGAATGACAGAAAAAGTTTAATAATGTGCTTGATAATGGCTATTTTTGCCGTGTTTTTATTTTTTGCATGGTCGTTTGATGCAAGTGCGGCGGCCTTTACTTCGACGATAAACGGAAATTTCAGTGATGGCGGAACTTGGGGGAACGCGTCTCCGGGAGTTGAAGGCGTTGATTATCCCGGCTCAAGTGACACCGCGACTATTTCGAACGGCACGACTGTGACTTTTAATGAAAATGATGGAGGCGCTACTTCTCAAGACATTACGATAAACAGCGGCGGCAAACTGCTTTTGTCGAGTGGCGGGACAGTCACCATGAATGTGAATGGTGATATAAATGTTAATGGTGAGCTTGAGATGGATGCTGGATCAAATCTTTATATTCAATGCGTTTCTGCGGGAGAGCACGGAATTATTGTCAATAATGGAGGATCTTTTATTGCTACGGGCTCG
>CAYMJO010000063.1:0-4058 GCA_964391305.1 uncultured Candidatus Saccharibacteria bacterium
TACGAATTAATCACTGACCGAAAAATTGCACTACAAACTTGAATCCAGCTTACAAGAATTTGACACTATTTTAATTATGCTTTATAATTATTCCACTTAATTCTTAATGCGTCATCCGTCTTTGTTTTTAAAAAAATGAAGGCGCTTGGCTTATGGAGTGCACAATGATGAATAAAATGTTTGTTTTAGCTGGATACATGTCCTTTTCTAAGGGATTGTTGTGCGCCTCTTTGGTTTTCAGTTTTTAGTTGTCAATTTTATAAGTCTTAATGCAACAATCCCGCCAGCCGCGGGATTTATTATTTGCAGATTAATTTGATATAATTTTTTTTGAAAAAGGGCCCGGCAATTAAAGATTCGCAATTAACGACTAAATCAAGTGGACATCATCATCAAAATAATCAAACAACTTGCTCCTTATCGCAAAACAATTGTGCTGATTTTTGTGCTGTCGGCAATTACGGCAATACTCGGGTTGGTCGGACCTTATGTTTATAAAATTCTTACGGATTCAATCATAGACTTTGTCGGGAGCGAACTTTCACTTGACGTAATATGGAAAAAATTTCTTCTTGTAATTTTGATTTGGGCTATTGCGGAATTTTTATTCCAAGTTTTCGATTCTTTGTTCCATTACTATGTTGACAGAGTTGCGGGCTTCTCCGCAAGAGATTTTTTGCTGAAGGCATTTTCACATGTTCAAAATCTGTCACTTCGTTTCCACGTTCAAGCGAAATCCGGCGGAATCATGTCTAAGATCAATAGGGGCGCGGATTTTATGTGGCGGGTCGTCGAAAGCCTTCTTGAAAATGTGGTTTCTCCCGGCATATCTTTCATTGCAATCGGTGTTGTTATTTTTTCACAAAACTGGAAGCTTGCGTTGATTGCGGTTTCTACAATTCCGATTTATATAATTGTAACGAATTTTCTTACAAAAAAAATCGCGAAAGAACAGGATAAAATCAACAAACTTTGGGAAAAGGGATTTGATTCGGCATACGACGCGATGACAAACATCGAAGCGGTCAAGGCATATAGCGGCGAGGAGTACGAGATTGAAAAAGTTGATCGACAGATGACAAATGCCTACGCGAGACAGATCAAACAGTCAAAGCTTTGGGTCGAGTCTGGATTTTATAGAAATTTGCTTTTCATTGCTTCGCAGATCAGCGTTTTTGCCTATGGTGGTTATCTTGCGTTCCATGGCGAAATAACGATCGGTACGATTGTGCTTTTCATCGGCTATCTCCAAAAATTTCACGCGCCGCTTTATCAGCTCACCGAGACTTACTCGCATATACATCAAGGCATTACAGTTATCGGTCGAGTCTTCAAGCTTTTGCAAGTGCGCGTAGAGATTAAAGATATTCCTCATGCGAAACCAATTCCGAGAATTCGGGGCGAAGTTGAACTTCGAAATGTCAGCTTCGGATATTCCGATGGCAAAATGATTTTGAAAAATATTGATTTTAAAGTTGACGCCGGCAAAATTGTTGCCGTTGTTGGTCCAAGCGGTGTTGGCAAGAGCACGCTCATGAATTTGCTCAACAGATTTTACGATCCTGTAAAAGGAGAAATTTTAATCGATGGCATTGATATCAAGACCGTTCAGCAAAAAAGCTTGCGGGAGCAGATCGGCATCGTGACGCAGGAAAATATTTTGTTCAACGACACGATTCTGCACAACGTTACATACGGAGTACAAGATTATTCGAAGATTGACGTTGAGGAGGCGACAAAAGTCGCAAATATTTATGGTTTCATAAAAAATCTGACGAATAGATTTCAAACTTTGGTCGGCGAGCGGGGAGTTCGGCTCTCTGGCGGCGAGAAGCAACGCGTGTCAATCGCGAGAGCCATCTTGAAAGATCCTCCAATTCTTATTCTCGATGAAGCGACGTCACACTTAGATTCCGAGAACGAGCGTCTCGTCCAAAATGCCCTTTGGAGTCTTATAAAAGGACGCACGGTTTTTATTATCGCCCACAGACTTTCGACAATCATGAAAGCCGATGAGATTATAGTTATCAAGGATGGCGAAATTGTTGAGCGTGGAAAACATGCCGATTTGATCAGCAAGGAAAACGGTCTTTATAAAGAGCTGTACGAGCTTCAGGCGAGTGGGGAAGTAAAATAACATAAGAAGCATATAATTCATTCTGTATTTTTTATTTTGTTAAGCTGTAATTTTTGTAAAGAATGGTTGTTTTTTATAAAAAAATCCGACGAGGAAAATTGCCGTGGTGAAGATTACTTGAATATGAATTTTACCGAATCGAAAAATATTGTAATTTTTTCGGCTCTGAAACGTTATAATATATGGAGCTTGCGTCGAGCTTTGGTTTTGGTTTTATTGCTATGTTCTGAAAACTGAATATTGGACGCAGGATTCTGCTAAAGAATAAGTAGCGCTCCAGCGAGCAAGAGCACTAAAATTGTGCCGATGATCGTCGGCGGGTGCTGTTTTTTTATTTTTACAAAGATTTTTAAAATAAGAAGCAAGGCGATGAAGAATATGAATCCTGCGATGATATATCCGCCATAATCTGCCATGTTTCCGAGAAATGTTGCGCCGGCGGATCGAACGATTAGTTCGTCACCCTTTGAAACTCCTCCGAAGTTATAGTTCGAAATGAATTCTCTGACGGAATTTTGGTTGGTGTCGACCGCTTCAACGAAGATCTGTAGTTCTTCCTTGTCGACGTCTATGTTATAAATTATTCCATGGAAGCTTTTTTTCTGCGGGTCTAAGTTTAAAATAACAGTTTGATCCATAACGCCTGCCGATACATAGTCAAGATTGTCTCCATCTACGTAAGTAATTATTTCTATTTGTTTTGTTTTAAGATCGATCAGGGCGCTCGTTCGTTTGAGATCTATGGATAGATTGGTTGTTTTTTTCAATGTGGTTGTTTCTGTTGGTGTTGGCGCGGGTGTTTCCGTTGGAGCGGGAGTCGTCGTCGTGGTTGCCGCTGGTGTCTGCGTTGGTGCGGGTGTTGTCGTTGGCGCTGGCGTTGTCGCTGTCGGCGTGGGCGTCGTAGTTGGAGTTGGCGCTGGCGTGGCTGTCGGCGTTGTCGAGGTTCCCTTTGTCTTTGGCGTTCCAAACATCTGCACGACCATTATGGTGTCTTCGCCGTTGAATTTTCCTCCAACCGCCGCGACTCCAATGTCTTCATATTCTTTATTTAAAATATTTTTTTTGTGCGATGAGCTTACCATCCATGCGTTGTAAACTGCTTCTGCGGTTTGGAAGTCCATTGCGATATTTTCCCCGGCGTACAGATAATTGTATCCCGCGTTGCGTATGAACGTCCATGGGTTTCCATGCTCGAACTTGCTTTTCTCTAACATATATTTTGCCTTTGCGTGAGCGGCCGATGTTAGTCTCGAATTTTCTTTCAGGGTTTTCAGATTGTTGGAACCTCTCGCGTCGTTTGTCAGTAATATTAAAATGTTTGTGTCTAGTCCCTCGGCGAGCCTCGCGGGCGTTGGGGCTATTGCGAGCGCTACTATCGTGAAAATTTTGACAGTTATCAAAATAGCGCTGTACGCGAGGAGCGGCTTTTTTCGAAGAGCCTTTGGGATATGGTCGTTTTTTTCGTGCGGGATGAAGGCGTTTTTAATTTTTGCTTTCATAAGATTATCCATAAGGTTGCAATCCTATTCTACCTAATTTTTTTAAAAAAATAAACGATTTCGTCTCGTACAGGGTTGGATTCAAAGCTTAACGTTTTTATGTTTTTTAAAAAAATGGTATACTTTCAGTATTAAGTATATTGCACACAGTTTTCAGCATCCGGTTTTTTATAAATACGAATTTTCCAAAACTAAATGAATTTTATTAAAAAACATCCAAGAGCCATTGTTGCGATATTGCTTCTTATAATGTTCGTACTTGCGTTTTTGAGTTCTGCCGGCACGAGAATTTTTGGAGGAGACGCTCCGTCCGATGCCGGCATAGTTGATGAAATAGCGCACATTCCCGCTGGCTATTCTTATTTAGTGTATGGCGATTATCGTTTGAACCCGGAGCATCCGCCGCTGATCAAAGATCTTGC
>CAYMJO010000064.1:0-3957 GCA_964391305.1 uncultured Candidatus Saccharibacteria bacterium
ATGTATCAATCCTAGCCTGACCGATACTATTGCGCTAGTTTCTTGAACTCACCTTCCAAAAACTTGACAAGTCTTTATTTTTTGCATATAGTGAGGTGTTTAACACTCACAAATTTCTATGAAAAAACCTACAAAGATATTCATTTTGACATTATCTGCAATGGTAGCTGTTTTAGCCTTCGTGGGATATTTTGCATACAAAAGCCCCGATTTTAACATTTTAAGCAGAATATCGAAAATGGGCAGAACGAGCAAGGAAAAAGAGGGAACAATATACCCAAGGACAGTCAAGGTCAACATAAACCCAACACTAAAAGACGAAAATCTGGAAAATCTGTCACACTACGACGTGATAGTGATCGACATGGAAGCACAACACATCAATCCCGAAAAAATGGACAGACTCCGCGAAATGCATCCCGACATAAAACTTCTTGCACATGTCACCTCCCAAGAAATAATGACGGACTCAAACCAAAACCAAGGCTGGAACCAGCTTCGATACAATATGTACCAAGACATAGAAGACTCTTGGTGGCTTCGAGATCAATATGGCAAACACGTCGTATTCTGGCCTAACACATGGATGATAAATATATCCTCTGACTGGAAAAATTACATGCCCAATTTTATCCACGATAAAGTTCTCTCTTCGGGAAAATGGGACGGCGTTTTTATCGATAACGTTTGGGATATAGTCTCATGGGTCAACGGCGGAAACATCGACATAAATAACGATGGCAGAAAAGACAGCCCCGCCGAACTTGATCGAATTTGGAAAAAAGAAATGACATACATAATGAATCGCATACATGATCTCGATGGGAACAAAATAGTCGTGACAAACGGTCCCGGCAAACATGCCAACGTAACAAACGGCAGACACTTCGAAAATTTTCCAAACAAATACGAAGGCGGTTACGCCGAAATGCGCGATAATTATTTCCAATATGAAAAAGACGCGCAGAATCCCAAATATAACATGCTAAACGGAAGCCTAATATACGGGGATCCTGGAAATAGGCCAGATTTCAAACTGATGCGATATACGCTGGGAACCGCATTGCTCGCCGGAGGTTACCACGATTATGCATGGGGCGGACAAGCTGGACAAATCCACAACCAAGGCTATAGATTCGACGAATACGAAATCAATCTCGGAAAACCCATCGGCGAGGCTTATAGGGTCCAAGATTACTACGCTTACTACGATGACTTCGAAGCGAATAACTCCGGCAATTACCAATTTTATGAAACTGTGCCGCAAAGAGGTTTTCTCACAACCGATGCGAATGAAGTAGTAGACGGCCATGTTTCCGTCAAGGGCATAAATAACACAGACAACGAATGGAATGGCTTTCTGAAAAGTGATCTCTCAAAAGTGCGTTTTTCGCCCGGCGAAACTTATACAGTAAGAATAAAATACAAAATTCTTCTAGCAAACGAGCCCGAAAAATACTTTTTCTTCTTAGCAAGAAGCAGAAACAGCGGTTACGCCCATGACAAAGGTTTCAAGCAGTGGACGACAGATGACGGAACAACCGGCGAAGTAACTTCTATATTTACGCTGGATAACCTGAACGACTACTATCTTTACTTTGGCATCAAGGGAAAAGGCGCAGTTTCAATAGACAATATTTCTATAACAAAGGAAGACAGTGACTTCCATGTGTGGCGCAGAAACTATGAAAACGCGATGGTTCTTGTAAACCCAACGCCCATTTCACAACGCGTCATGCTTAACAGCTGGCATAAAAAAATCAAGGGAAGACAAGACCCATCTCACAACGACGGCAAGATAGTGAAAGAAGTCACGCTCCAGCCCAAAGACGCTATTATACTCAAGAGGCTGACAAGATCGGACAAAGTAATATTGGGCGCAGGAAACATAGGCATTTTCTTCAAAAAATTGATATTTGCAATATTCACAGAGGAAACTTTCCAGAAATAAAATAAAAAAAGAAGAATACAAAAAATCCCCTATTTTCTCCTTTGGGGGATTTTTTGTAAAAATAAAAACTCAAAACTACTTCACCTTCTCCAAAACACAATATATATTATGCGAAAAATACTCTTTTAAGAAGGAAATTTTTCTTGTCAAAGAAAAAATCATAGACAATGGATTATTGCTGACATTTACTCCAAAGTATAAAACTCTCAAGCCGCTTTTGTAAAAAAGCTTTTCAAACTCGTCCAAGGAAAGCTTGTTTAAACCCAAATCGTAAACATTGGCTATTTTCTCCCTGTTTTTTTTGTTCAATTTTTTCAAAAGAAAAGACTCGGGAAAAATCAAATGCCCCCATGGAAGGATTGCCCTAAGACGCTTATGATCACCAAAAGGACTACTATACAGCGGCCCAAAGCCAAGATAAATCTTTCCAAAAAGCTTCAACCTTTTCTTCATTTCCCATAAAACAACGTCCACATTCAATATATGTTCAAAAGAATCTTTGGATAATATAATATCAAATTTACATTCAGGCAAAACGCCTATCTCGCAATTTTTGAATTCTAAGATATTTTTGAGTTTTGGGAAATTTTTCACGGCGTTCTCTCGAGCAAAATCTATGAAATGACCGTTCGTATCTATTCCGACAACTTTTTTCGCTCCCTTTGAAGCAATGTCAACACAAAGACTCCCATGACCACAGCCAACATCGAGAACACTAAGCCCATCAAAAGAAGGCTCTTTTCCAAACCTTGACCAAAATTTGGGATTTTCTTTTTCGCCTTTTTGAAAATATTTTACGTCAGATTTCGCCAGAGTCATTTTTTATAAAAAATTTGTATAACGAAAGCAACAAAGAATCGAATAGATCCAAAGATTTTCTAATCATGTTCAAAAATTTATTTTACGAGTTGTCCCGTTGCAAGCCAATTGCTTGAACGATCATCAATGGAAGGTTCCTCTTTTTCCTGAACGGAATTCTTCTTATCTTGTTCCTGCTCATCTCCAGTGGGAAGAGAATCACTTTCCTCCTCTACTGTAGATTTTTTATACTCTTTTTCGAACTTTTCATGAAGGTAATCAGGATCGACATTATCGCTTAATCGATCCCATATTTCGATGTCTTCGGGAGCACCATTTTGATTTTTCTTTCTTGAAATAATGTCAAAAATATTTATGAGATCTTTCTGATCTTGAAAGATAAATGACAAAACAACGGCCGCGATCAAGCCCAAAATAGTCCCAACCGAAACGTTCCTTACAATATCCGGCTTCGCGACTTTGTCAAATAAAGTAGGCGGATCCACAACGTTCACTTGAATCCTTCGGCCGCCGCCATGATAATCTGAACTGTTTTTATTCAAAATATCGGCAATGGCAGTTGCCAAAAGCCAAGACTGTCCTCTATCTTTATTGTAAACATCTATTTTCAAAAACCCTGTGTTGCTTACAGTACTTACGTCGATCGTCTTTACCCATTTTCTTCTTCTTTCCATGGCATCTACACCAAAATCGTCTTTGACGTTTTCGCCCTCTTCAAAAACTCTCTGCATAAAAGAGCCCGTATAGATAACCTCTTTGAGCGTGTTCGCAATCTGCTCAGAAGATTTCGCAGCGGTATAGGAATCCATGTCTGCCCTATTTTCCTGTATCACTAAAAGCTCTGTGGAGCTTTTATACTTGGGCATCTGCACAATAGAAAAAACGAAACTCGCAAGAGTCATTACTATAACAACGGAAAGTATGAATTTCCATTGTTTGCGCATTATGTTTAGATAAATATTCTTATTCATAGTTTTATGATAACTGCCTAAATTTGCCTAAAAACGGCAAAAGGACACAAAACCTGATATATCAAATACATAAACCAGCTAATTGTTTGCTAAAACAGGCACTTGTTGGGCACTTTAATTGCAACCTTCAACTTTAGCACTTTTTAAATAAAATGTCAAGTTTTGTACTGTTGCAGCATGCAAGTTACCTTCTGTGGATAATTAATTAATGGTAAT
>CAYMJO010000065.1:0-440 GCA_964391305.1 uncultured Candidatus Saccharibacteria bacterium
GACACCACGATTTTCAGTCGTGTGCTCTACCACTGAGCTACCCCGGCAAAAAGTTAGTTTTCAAAAGTTTACGTCCGAGATTCTAATGGTAATTTCCCCGCAAGGCAACTAAAAAAGCCCTCCGATAAATCGGAGAGCTTTTAATTTTTCCAAAACTATTTGTCCTTCTTCTTCAACATTGGAAGGCCTGTCCTTTTGTTCTCGACTACTTTGTAGCCTTCTGGCATTGCATCTAGAGCATCTGCAGGTTTTACTTTTCGGCCGAAGTAGAAAATCCTTTGTTTTCTGCCTCCGCGTAGATTTACCATCTTGCTGTGGAGAAAATATGTCTCTCCTTTGCTGTTCGGCTGACTGTAAGCCATAGAAAAGTGGTTAGTAAATAAAAGCTAAGGTGAAGCCTACCTGACAACAGGTTCATTGTAAAGACTTCTAAAGATAAT
>CAYMJO010000065.1:452-3829 GCA_964391305.1 uncultured Candidatus Saccharibacteria bacterium
CTGTAATTTTTATCAAGCGAATTAGAAATGGCTTAAATTGGGTTTATTTTGATATAAAATTTGTTTGCTGTATTATTTTTGTTGTGAAGAAAACAAATCAAATAGAATTTGCTTCCATCCTCTATGACACGATATTTGGTCTTATTTTGTATTTTGGAATAGATTCTTTTTTAGACATAAGAGAGCCTGTGCATTTTGTTTTCTATTTCTTCAGCAATATAATACTCATTCATTGGTGGTTAATTTTTAAGTCTACAGATGATACTTTTGGCGACGAATGTTCTGATTCGGTTCTGGATCTTGTTTTGGGTATTATTTACCTTATATTGATCGAATTCGTTGTTTTGTTTTCCAGAAGCTTTGATTATGAAAAAGCTTTTTATTTTTTAATTGCATTACTTGGCGTAGATCTGGTTTGGGCTCTGATGTGGAAGTTTATCGGGAAGTGGCGTACAAAAAGTAAAGCGGAGGTTCGTCATATGGAAAGAGAACTTTCTGGAAATATCTGGTCCAATGTTGTTATTCTGATTTTGCTTGTTCCCTTATTTGCTCTTATTAATTATATTTCCGCAGGATATTTTGTCTTGGTTTTTATTTTAACCTACCTTGTGTATATCTTATTGACGTTCAAGTATAAGATTATCGACATTAAGTGGTTCTAGCTCTTGATTATCACTACGTCCCCCACGTTCGTGCCGGACGGACCGGTTTTTATGAGGCAGTTTAGTTTTTTTAATACTTTAAACGAGTCGTTGTTTCTTAGAGCTAAGTCTATTTCTTTTTTTGAGATTTTTAATTTCGAAGAGATGATAGCGCCGGCTACCGGAAACGGGGTTATTCCGTCAACTCCGTCTGTGGCTAGAGTTAATAGCGTTGTCTTGCCTTTTATATATGGAATACTCGCGAGTGCAAGTTCTTGATTTCTGCCGCCAAAGCCTTTTCCCGTGATTTTTACTACCGTTTCGCCTCCGGCGATTAGTATTGTATTTGTTTTCGTTTTGCTTAGGAGTTTTTTTGGCATTTTTTTTGCTTCGCCTTTGAGGAAATAAGGTAGAATCATTGTTTTGAACCCTTTTTTTTCTGCGAATAATTTCAAATGCTCCAGAACTTGTTTGTTACTGCCGATTATAAAATTGAAAACTTTTTTGTTGTTGAGTTTTTTTGGAGTTTCGTTGTCTTTAATGATCTTAATTATTTTTTTGTCGGTAATTTTGTGCTTTTTTAAAATTTTCAGTGCGTCGTTTATCGTTCCTTTGTCTGCTACTGTTGGGCCGGATGCAATACTACTCAATATGTCGTGCGATACGTCCGAAATGTACAGACCGATTACTGTTGCCGGAAGAGCCGCTTCTGCTAATTTGCCGCCTTTAATTAACGAAAGGTGTTTGCGGATCGTGTTTATTTCATTGATATCAGCTGTAGATTTTAGAAGGCGTTTTGTTAACGCGATTTTTTCATTTAGAGTTAGGGGTGGAATTGGCGCTGGCATGAGAGCTGATCCACCACCTGTTATCAAACAAATCACTAAGTCTTTTTCTCCTGCCTTCTTTGCGATTTTTAAAATTTCTTTTGAGCCCTTTAGGCCGTTTTGATCCGGAAAAGGGTGGCTCGCTTTGTTTACAATTATTTTTCCGATCTTTTTTGTTTTTGCGACTGGAACGTTTATGTATCCCGCCTTGATTTTGTGCCCCACGAGTTCGTGCAGAGCCTTTGCGAGCAAGTAAGTTGCTTTGCCGGCACCTACGACGTAAACGTTTTTAAATTTGTTTAAATCGAAGGTTTTGTTTTGGATGATCAACTTGTTTCCTTTTTTGCTAATTTGGCTTTTGAAAAGATTGTCCGGTTGCAAAAAACGCAAAGCCTCTTCGGCGAGATCAAGAACTATTCCCCCTTTATGATTTTTGATCATAAATTAACTATTGAAACTGGCTTTTGTCCTTCGATTAATACACCTATGATGTTTTTGGCCGCCACTTCCGCCATTTTGCTTCTGGCTTCCATTGTTGCTGAGGCTGTGTGCGGAGTCATTACGACATTCATGCAATTTTCTAGACCGGAAAGGCGACGAGGTTCACCCTCGAAAACGTCCATTGCGGCGCCTAAAATTGTTTTTTCTTGCAGAGCTTTTAATAAAGCGGCTTCGTCAACAATTGGGCCTCGCGCTGTGTTAACGAGAAGCGCTGTTTTCTTCATTTTTTTGATTTCGTTTTCGCCTATTAGATGGCGCGTATTCGCATTCAGCGGGACGTGGACACTCACTATGTCTGAGTTTTGAAAAAGCTCATCTGGTGAAACTTTTTCAGCGCCGATCTCATCTTCTTTTTTCTCTTCACTGCTGTCCGTGTAGATAACTTTGCAATTAAAAGCTGCGTGCATCATTTCGGCGAATCTTTTCCCGATTCTTCCGTATCCGATAACTCCCAGGGTCTTTCCATATAGTTCTGTACCAAGCATGTACATCGGCCCCCAGCCGGGGAAAGAATCTTCGCGCATTATCTTGTCCCCCTCTACTATTCTTTTCGCGAGAGCCATTACTAATGCCATTGCGTGTTCCGCTGTTGATTGAGTGAGAACGTCAGGCGTGTTGCCAACTTTGATCCCGTGTTTTGTCGCTTCTTCAATGTTGACGTTGTCGTAGCCGACCGCGAAGTTTGAAATAATCTTTAAATTTGGGGCCAAGTCCATTATTTCTCCGTCTATTTTGTCGCTCAAAATCGTAAGGACACCGTAGCAATCTTTGATTTCGTTTTTAAGCTCCTCTCGTGAGATTGCCTCGTCTGAGTTCCTTAGCTTTAGATCAAAATACTGCTCAAGCATTTTTGGACCATTTTCTGGAATTCTTCTGGTGACGAAAACCTTTAACTTTTTGGTGTCCATGTTTAGAGTAAATAATAATATGCGGGCATATCCCCTATACCCGTTTTCTTAAGTAAATTAAAGCATGTATCTGTAAATTTTACAAATACATTTAGCCTGCATGCATGTTACAATGCGCCCATGAGAAAAATCCCGACTACAATGTCCACACAACACCCGGACAATGCATGTCCAGCTTTTTGGTGCGATAAAAGTTTTATAAATACAACCGACGAAATAGAAGAAGCTTACACTGTTTTTAAAGATTTGGATTGCAATGAGTACATGTGGGACTGGGAGGGGAAATTTGTGGACGAGGCTGTCGTTGATAAGTTTTTTAGAATTTATACGGATTATTTTCGCGCGCACCCGCTTGGTAAGGAAAAATTTTTGACCTATCGTATCCCTAACATTTGGGAAGAGCGCGGGTACAGGATTGCGCGCGCATTCATGAATATAGTGACTTCAGCTGACCTTGCTGAAGAGTTCAAATTCCATTCCCCTCCTATAATAGAAATTAT
>CAYMJO010000066.1:0-3742 GCA_964391305.1 uncultured Candidatus Saccharibacteria bacterium
GCGGTCCCGCGAAGCGGGACTCCGGTTTTCAAGACCGGTGCATTAGTCCACTCTGCCATCTCTCCATGAATAACTTCATATTGAAGATATAAGCACCATCTATTTTTTAGGGGTTTCAGTTTCATCTTCCTCTCGCAAGTACGATAGCCCAGACAGACTTTATGTTGTTTGCTTTCAGCACCTTCGCGCATTCTTCTAGAGTTGCTCCCGTCGTGCATACGTCGTCTATCAAAATAGCAGTTTTGCCCCTTAAGTCAAGGTTGGAAATCACCTCGAAGGCATCGCTTACGTTTGTTTTTCGCTCTTCGGCTTCGAGCTTCATTTGAGATTTTGTGTGTCTCGTTCTTTTCAATAAGTCGCTTTGGATTTGGATTCCAGTCTTGTGTGCGACGATCTGAGCGAGAAGCAGTGCTTGATTGAAGCCTCTTTCTCTTTCTCTTTTTTTATGAAGGGGGACTGGCACCAAAAAACAGTTTTTAGAATTGCTGATAAAATTTTCTGGAACAGTTTTTATTAGAAAACTTCCAAGGGTTTTTGATAAATCTTTGACGTACTTGTATTTGAAAGCGTGGATTATTTTTTGTAAGAGATCATCTTTGTAATGCGCGGAGATGCTGATGCCGGAGAGATAAGTTTGATTTTTACACGATGGACAAGTCTTGCCATTGTCCGATATGATGTTGCAAACGGGACAGCGCTGATGCTTCATAAAATTTATTTTTCCAAAGCATTCTGGACAAAACCAAATGTCATCTTTTCCACAGCTGATACAGGCGATTGGAAAAATAATATCGATGATAAACGTACATATTTTTTTTAAAAAAATTTTCATTGTCCCTCCTATTTAATAAGTTACGGCTGCTGGTCACACTTTCTTGCAAAGAAAAACCATTGGCAGTGCGAGAACTGTGATCTGTGTCCTGTTTATTGCCTATTAATTTTCTCTCTCAATAATCAATTTGTTTTCTTTACCGTTTATTTTCACAACGATATTGTTATTCTCTAAGATTTCATTCTTCAACATTTTTTCCGCGAGGACATCTTCGATGTGCTCTTGGATTGTCCTTCTGATTGGTCTGGCGCCTCTTTTAGGATCGAACCCTTTTTTTATGATGTAAGATATGGCGGATGGGTGGAGTTTGAGCGTGATTTTTTTATCCCTTAGGCGTTCTTGCAAAAGTGAGGTTTGCAAATGTACGATTTTTCTGACGTCTTGCGTCGACAGGGGATTGAAGACAAAAGTTTTATCTATTCTGTTGAGGAGTTCGGGGCTTAGTTGTTTTTCCAGCTCTTTCAAAACTTCGCTTTGCAGTCCTTTCAGATTCTGCTCTGTAAATTTTTCGCCGCTTTCTTCCTTTTGAAAGCCTATCACAGCCGCGTTTGTGAAATCTTTTGTTCCGATGTTTGACGTCATGATGATGGTCGCGTTTTTAAAGTTTACCTTGCGGCCTTTGCCGTCTGTCAAAGTTCCTTCATCCAGTATTTGCAACAGGATATTGTATACGTCCGGATGCGCTTTTTCTATTTCGTCAAAAAGAATTACCGAGTAGGGCTTTCTGCGGACCGCTTCGGTGAGCTTGCCGCCTTCTTCGTAGCCGATGTATCCCGGCGCCGCGCCGACAAGCCTTGATACGTTGAATTTTTCCATGAACTCGGACATGTCTATTTTTATGAGGGCGTCTTCCGAATTGTAAACTTCGCGAGCGAGCACTTTGGCAAGCTCGGTTTTGCCGACACCCGTCGGGCCGAGAAAGATAAAAGATCCAGTTGGGCGTTTTGGGTCAGAGATTCCCGCGCGGGATCGTTTGATAGCGCTGGCGATTTCTTTTATCACGCGGTCCTGTCCTATTACAAACTTGCCGAGCCTTTTTTCCAGATTTATGAAATGTCTCCTGTCTTCCTGCACAAGCTCTACAAGGGGAATTTTTGTCATATTGGTCACAACCTTTGCAATGTCTTTCTTGGTAATCTGTCCGAGCATTTCTTTTTTTCTCTTTTTTTGTTGTTTGACCAATTCGTTGATCTTTTTGTTGATGGCCCTTTCAGTTTCCCTGATCGTGAATGCTTTGTTGAAATCTTGTTTCACAACGGCTTTCTGCTTATCATTGATTATTTTTGACAAGTCTTCCTGGAGTTTTTTTATTTTTTTGAAATCTTTCGGAGTCGGCAGAGAAACTTTTATATGGGACGCCGCTTCATCGATTAGATCCAGAGCTTTGTCTGGTAAAAATCTGTCTTGAATGTATCTTTCGCTGAATTTTACCGCGGAGTCGATTGCTTCGTCTGTGATTTTTATCCTGTGAAAATTTTCGTAGTTTTCCCTAACGCCCCCGAGTATTTTTTTCGTCTCTTCTATAGTGGTCTCTTCTACTAACACCGGCTGGAAACGCCGTTCGAGCGCGGAGTCTTTTTCGATGTGTTTTCTGTGTTCTTCTATCGTAGTGGCGCCTATTACTTGGAATTCTCCTCGCGCCAGAGCCGGCTTCATGATGTTTGCCGCATCCATTGTGCCGCCTCCCGCGGTTCCAGCGCCTATCATCGTATGAAGTTCGTCTATGAATAAAATCACATCGGGATCTTTCGCAACATCTTCGATGATCTGCTTAAGCCTTCCTTCAAATTCGCCTCGATAGACTGTGCCTGCGATTAGCAGGGGAAGATCTAGTGTTAGAATTTTTTTGCCTTGCAGATAGTCGGGAACCTTTCCTTCGTAAATTAGTTTGGCGAGTCCCTCTACGATGGCTGTTTTTCCAACTCCGGCTTCTCCAATGAGTACCGGATTGTTTTTTGCTCTTCGACCAAGAATATTCACGATTCTTTGAATTTCGTCTTCTCTTCCAATCACGGGATCTATTCTATTTTGAGAATCTTTGGATGTTAAATTCGTTGTAAACATTTCAAGCATCGATTTTTGTTTTTGTTGAGTGGACTGTATTGTTTCCCGTTCCTCGCTTTGGCCAATGCCATGGATTTCCGACGGGTCTATTTCCATTGGACCCATTTGTTCTCTCGGCGGAGTTTGTTCCATCATGCCGGCCATTTGGTCGTTCATTTGTTCTCCTGATTCAGTCTGCATCTGGTTCATTATTTTGAAAATATCAGTCAGGGATGGGAACTTGGACGTGCTTTTAAAGACGGTGCCAAGTTGATGTTGCAGTTGATTGAAATTTATTTTTGAATTGCGGAGCATGCGCTCTGCCCTGGAATTTTTTATATTCATGATTCCGTACAAGAGATGTTCTGTTCCAATATATTTATGTTTGAATTTATATGCGATGTTCACCGCCGCCTCGATTGCTTTTTTCGATTCTTCAGAGAATTTTTTGATGTCTAGGTCTCTTGGTTTTGCCGCGACTTCGCTCTTTTTCAGAGCCTTTTCTTTTGGGATGTCTTTTCCCTCTATTTTTTTATGAATTCTTAAAAAATTTTCCAAAGCCTCTTTCGAAAATTTATTGCTTTGCAAAATTTCTTTCGCGATGCTTCCTTTTTGATTTATGATGCCGTAGAGAAGATGCGCCGTGTCTACGCATGGCTCGCCAAGCTTGTCTGCGATGGCTTGCGCGGCAGACATTGTTTTTTTTAGACGTGATGAAAACTTGTCAAATATTGAGGGAAGGCTTTTCATAGGTTGATTGGGTTTATTAAGTTGATTGAAAGTAAGATTTTTAAAATATAGTTTTTTAAAAGTGAATAAGTTCAGATACATAATGGACTCGAAATGAGTCTAAGATGTATGCGATTA
>CAYMJO010000067.1:0-3734 GCA_964391305.1 uncultured Candidatus Saccharibacteria bacterium
ATTTTTTTAACCTCTCCAGTCCGTACAATTCTCCGGCTATACTCTTTGCCTCAGTAATTCCGTCAGAATAAAGAACGATAATGTCACTTTTATTCAAAACAATTTCCTGCTCCTTAGCAGTGGAGGAAACATCTTCTATCATCCCCAGCGCCGTCCCTCCGCTTACGATATCATCAATCTGGCCGGTAGCCTTTCTGTAAACCAAAATATGCTCATGGCCAGCCCCGACGTAAGTCATTTTCTTCGCCGTTTTATCCCAGCAAAGCATAACAAGAGTCATGCACATCGAAGTTTTTATATGTCTCTTTAAATTTTTATTCGTGTGAACAATGATTTCATAGGCAGAATTCAAAAACCCCGCGAAAGTATCAATCATCGCATTTACCATCGACATAATCAAAGCCGCGGTAGTCCCATGTCCCGTGACATCCCCAACATAAAAATAAATCTTATCCTTCGATTCAACAAAGTCATAACTGTCCCCGCCAAGCTCAGTAGCTGGTCTGTTTTTCACTGTAACATTCAGGTCATCAAAGGCCGGAATCTCCGCCGGAAACAGCTGTTTTTGGAGCTCCGTAGCGACAGTAAGCTCATCAAGGATTCTTCTTCTATCCTTGATATCGGAAGCAACTTTTGTAAACCCTTCCATGACCTGATTAAAAAAATGAGCAAGAATACCAACTTCATCGACCCTTTTCGTGTAAATTTTCTTAAACTTTTTCCCGCCCAAAACAAGCTGCATTTGATACAGCACAGCCTTTAAAGGCCTAATAATAAAATAAAAAATAATAGCGAAAACGAAAAGAAAAAGAGCCAAACCAAAAATCAAGAAAGGATCAAGGTAGCCCTTCGAAAAATCTATATAACCAAGAAAATAAAAAACACCGAACAGAAGTCCGGAAAAAATAATGTAAGCAAGAACAAATTTAGAAATTAAACTTTTCATTTATTAAGATATGAATTCAAGCTGTCGTAAATCGGGATAATTTCAGCTATTCCTATGGTTTCCAAAACTTCTTTAACATGAGCGTTTGGCCCAACAAGTTTCAAAGCTTTCCCAATTTTTACCAAATGCGCGTGAATCTCCATCAAATATCCGATACTTTCACTATTGATAAATTTAAGATCACTAAAATCAAAAATAAGATCAACCAAGGTCAAACCTTGAACAATTTTGTCCAGTTCCGGGCGAACGTCGATATACCCAGCCTTATCGAAATCCCCATGAAATTCGACGGCCTGATAATTTTGACCCGCGACTACTTCTTTCAAACTGATTTTTAACGTAGGTTCCATAGCAAAGATTTTAAGAATATTTTCTAGAGTAGAGGAGAGAGTTTATAAGCTCAACTTCCTCATTTTCCTCCACCAAACTATACAGCATTTTTAAATATTTCAAATACCTCGTGTTCAAATGATCCAAAGACTTAACTTTAGTCTTCAAAAGAAGACTATCAATTTTCGAAGAAACAATCCTCTTCACCTTCTTATCAACGGCTTTTTTTACATCATAATTGAGCCTATTCAAGGCCTTCCTCATCTCCAAAGAAAGCTCCTGATCCTCTCCGAATAAAATATCTATTATTGATTTTGTGGATTCGGCATATCCGGTTTTTGCCAACGCGAGAACGGCATGGAATTTCAAGTCGCTATCGGAAGATTCAAGATATTTAATACATTTCTTGCGTTTTGATTTTAATTTTAATTCTCCGACGGCATAGATAGCCGCTTTTACAATATTTTTATTCTCATGCTCAAACATTTTATCAAGCATGAATTCCAGATCGTCACAATATTCTTCGTACTTCCAAAGGGCAACAATAGCGGCCGCCTTTTCAATCGGACTGTTTGAATGCAAAAACGGCTCAATATAAGAAATAACGTGGTCATCTTTATATCTTCCCAACGCGATAATCACATCGGCCCTCAGAAGCCCTTTTGTATTTTTTAAAGCATTAAGCAAGAACCCAAAAGTTCCCACAGGATTCAATTTTGAAAGAAGATGAATAATTATAGACCTGATTTCTTCGTTTTTCTCATTCTGGTATAAGGACTTTAAAGCCTCTATCATTCTGTATTCATGAAAAACATGTTTAAAGAAAAAGTTTTTTACCGATTGGTATTTTGAAAGAGCCGAAACAGCGGCAAGTCTTATTTCGATTTTTCTGGATTTGAACATGGCGATAATGCCATCAATCGCGTCAAAATCCTGGAGTTCAGAAAGCGCATGAAGAATCTTCACTTTAATATAATCCGGTTCCTTTGGATCGCTCAAAACTTTCAATAAGACGGGAAGCCCGGATTTATGTCCTTTTTGCGAAAGAATTTCTATAGCCTCAATCCTTTCAATTTTATTTTCAGATTTCAAAAGATTATGGCACGCCAACCTCGTATATCTGCCTTGGAGTGAATAAATTATAAGAAATAAAGCAACAAGAACAGCCGCCATTGAAAGATTGATAGCAAGAGTCAAATTGTTCCCAGAATAAAGTCTCTGAGCCGCAATTAGTATCCCGGTCCCAAAAAGAGCTCCAAGGGGACGCACGATCCCTTCCAAGAAATGCCTGGTATGCTCTCTAAAATGCTCTTTTATCGAATAATAAGCCGAATGATAAGAATTCAAATAAATTGCATGGGTGATAGTGTGATTAGTCTGAGCAAGAACCGCCGTCGGGAAGCCGAACTGAATAGATAATCCAAAAACGCTCAAAAGCATAACAACCGGATAAAGAAGAAGACTCCCAACTATTCCCAAGGAACTTATAAGTCTTCCGCCAACAAAAAGCTGAACAAACAAAGCGGCGGAATTAAAAAGAATAAACAACGTTCCCAAGTTGTGGACGAGAGCATGCTCAAACCCGCTCCCCGAACCGAGAACAACAGCAGAAACATTTTCCGAAACGGCCTTTGTATATTGAAACTCAATGAGGTTGGCGAAAATCCACTGGAATATAACAACAAAGAACAAACATTTTATAAATGAAACATGCCTTATCTGAGATATCGAATCAGAAAGCCTTTCGAACAGCCCCGAAGGAGCCTTCCCCTTCCCATCATCTTTCTCCTCCAACGAAAGCCTTTCAATGCCATGCATTTTTATCTTGTAATACAGGACACAAGGAAGAATAAAAAGAAGGGAAATAACCCAAAAATAAACAAAAGTAGACGGATCAATGGTAGTGGAAAGAAAGGAAACAAGCACGCCGGCGATGATACCCCCGATAGTTTCGGAAGATTCTATAAAAGGAAAAGTTCTTTCGCTTTCCAGAGGAGTAAAAAGCGTCTCGGTAAACCCGTTTGAGACTATCTTTAATTGAACCAAAAACACGGCTTCAGCCGCAAGCAAAAGTCCAAAAAAGACCATAGGATGACTCTCGTGGAAAAACGATGCGAAAAGCAGAATAAAAGTCGCAATAGTGACGCTGACGAAAATTATATTATCCTTCGAAAACCTATCTATAAAAGTAGAATACACGAGGGTACCAATAATCGAGAAAACAGCGTTAACCACGAACAAAACAGGAAGCATGGAAATGCCATATTTTCCAACAAACATGCCAACGATAATTGTCCATCCTATAACAAACCCAACTCTATAAAAGAAATTGATAAACCAAGAGAGAGCAACTCTGTTGCCTTCGTTTCTGTTTACCCCGAATAATTTTTCGAAAATTGGAGATAAAATAACCATACCATATTATATAACAAATAGATGAGTTTAGCAACCCTATAAG
>CAYMJO010000068.1:0-3610 GCA_964391305.1 uncultured Candidatus Saccharibacteria bacterium
CTCTATCCAGTTGAGCTACGGGCGCGCAAAGAATAACGAAAGCTATAGATAGTCAGCAACATCGGAATTGTTGCCATTTATGTAAATGGACATTTCTGCCAATCCTTCTATGCATCGCTATTGATTCTGACATTTATACTAGCAAAATGTAGGTTTTAAGGCAAATTTTTACGGTTTTTTTACTAAAAATATGGGTGTTGCACTTAATTGTTGAACTCACCCTTCAAAAAACTTGACAAAACTTGCTTTTTCTTAATATATATGCTATGATTGAAACAATCATTAACTTAATAAAAATATGAAAAGGCTAATAATTTCAAGTGTGTTTATCATTTTAGTGGCGGCGGCTATGTCTTTTACCTATAGTTATGTAAGGAATACAAAATTCAAATTGGAGACTGCCAAGGTGGGGAATGGTATGATGCTTGCTAAGGGAAGCGGTATTTTAAGAGATATGCAGGCAAAACAGGGAAAAACTGTCCAATCTTCAGAAAATACGAACAGAGATACTTCTCAAAGTTGGGATACCTACCGAAGTGAGAAATTTGGATTTACTATGAAATATCCCAAAGAATTAAGAATATCCTCGGAGGGAGCTGATCTTTTAAACGGCAAGGTTAAAGGTGATTTAGTTCATTTTACGAAAGCTACAAATAAGGGCACTAGGGGATCAAGCATTACGGTCTCTTTCCAAAATGTAAAAGATGGTGAAACATTGGATAGTTTTGTGAATAATTCGGTAAAGGGAGAGGAATTGATGAGAAGCGTTATAGAACTCGGCGGGGAACGCGCTATTAAAGTTTATCTACGCACGCCGCTTGAGGGCAGCGATAATATTGTGGAAGATTACATCTATGTCAAAAAAGGAAATGCCGTTCTCATTTTTAGCTCCATTGGCGAAGAAAACAGGCCGATTTTTGAGAAAATGGTCTCCTCGGTAAACTTTATTTAGTAGAAAATTCGAGACAAAAACAAAATGAAAAAACCTATTGTAACACCACGGGAAAATTGTATTTCCTGTGGAAACTGCCAGCATGTTGCGCCTGAAATATTTGCGCTTCAGCCCGATGGCAAGTCAGACGTTTTACAGTTAGATGATTATATGCGATATGAAGATAAAATAAACCGGGCTATTCAGGAATGCCCGGTGCAGATTATAAAGTGGGAATAGAATTTTTAAAAAAGTTTTGTATGACGAAGTTAGTAAGCTTTCAGCTTCTAACTTTTTTTGATTTTTTCTTTTACTTCCTCAACGATATTTTTAAAAACCTTCGGTTCATCAAGCGCTAGCTCTGCTAGCGTTTTTCTATTTAAAGATATTTTTTTCTTTTTGAGCATATTCATGAATTTGCTATAGCTCAAACCTTCTTTTCTCGCGGCCGCGTTTATTCTGACCTGCCAGAGCCTTCTCGCGTCTCTCTTTCTATGCTTTCGCCCGACGTAAGCCCTCTTTCCCGCTTTAATTGTGGCTTCTTTTGCCAGTTTGATCTTGTTCTTTCTTCCATGCAAAAACCCCTTTGCTCTCGCAAGAATTTTCTTCTTTCTCTTTTTTGAGGCAACGCCCCGTTTTACTCTAGTCATTTTTATTTATTCTGTTTGTAGCGTATAAGTTTTTTTATCTTTTTGGAATCTGGTTGGGATACGTTGTACCTTGCTCGCTTTCTGCGTCTTGCGTTTCCCGATGCTCTCGCATTAAAATGATCTTGCGTGGAGTACCGCCTTTTAATTTTGCCGCGCTTTGTTATTTTGAATCGTTTTTTTGTCGCAGAATGTGTTCTCAAGGTTTTTGAAAAATTATTTGTTTTCTTTCGTATTTTTTATATTTGCTTCCAAATCTTTGGTTATAACAGTTACCATTCCCATGCCCATTCTTTTGGGCTTTTGCACAGTTATAGTCTTAATTTTTATCATATTTTTCACGAAGTCGTCAAGCTTTTCCTCGGCGAGCGATCTATGGATCCGCTCTCGTCCCTTCAGAACAAATTCTATTTTGAGCCTATGTCCCTCTGTCAAAAATTTTGTTCCCTGCTTGGCTTTGAATTCGAGATCGTGTTTTCCAGTGCGAAGTCCTATGCGTACGCCTTTTGTGCCGACTTTTTTGGTCTTGGATTTGGATTTTCTTTGCATTTTCATCGTGCGATATCTGTGCCTGCCATAATCCATCAGTCTGACGATTGGCGGCTTCGACTTTGAATTTACTTCAACCAGATCAAGATCCCTTTCTTTCGCGATACGCATGGCCTCTCTGAATCGCAAAATTCCAAGCTGTTTTCCATTTTCATCAATGAGCTTCATCTCATATGCTCTTATCTGATGATTGATTTTGATTTTTTTACTTAGTAAAATAGCTTTTAAATTAAAAATTAGATATTGGATGAAAATTAAAAAATTGGCATGGAATGTTTGAAACTGGAAAGAGAAGCTGTGAGAGGCGTAGAAAACTAGGTTTTGTGCCTAGTATCTAATTTTCCTGACAATGTTCGACCTCTGATCCGATTTCCAATTTCACATTTTATAGCCAGTTTCCGTGTTTTGGTGGAGATGGCGGGAGTTGAACCCGCGTCTAAAAACTTGTTTTCGCGCGATCTACAGACTTAGCAAATTTATTTTTGTTCGAGCTTGCAGTATGAAACTTGCAAAAGCTTGCAGGCTCTAGTCTCTTAGATTCTGTGCGATGCGAGACTAGATCGCGCTATATCCTGAAAATATGATACCTTCATCTATCCCTCAGGCGGGACAGGGAAGATAGCTGTCGGTTTTATGCGACAACGGGTACAAAGCTAGGAACTGCGAATGCGTTAGCAAAAGCAGTCTTTACTTTGCTTACAAGAGATTTTGCACTTGTATTTGTTGGGAGTTGATTTACAAGTGTTTCCAACACCACTTGGTCTGCACGTTTGAAAGAACGGTTTTTATCGATGCCTAGCATCCCCACGTAGATTGATCGAATGTCTCAAACGCTTCTTCTCATCGCTTGCTTTATCTTTCTTTTGTCTTCCCGTTCCTTGATTTTCTCCCGTTTATCATATTTTTTCAGACCCTTTCCAATTCCAAAGCCAATCTTTATTTTACCTCTTTTACTATACACTGTCAACGGGACGAGAGTCAAGCCTTTTTCCCTTATTTTACCGACTAAGTGAGATATTTCCTTTCTTTTTATGAGAAGCTTTCTGGATCTTCTAGGCTCGTACCTGATTTTTTTGTTTGCCTTTTCATAAAGCGGAATATGCGCGTTGACAAGCCAAACTTCGGGCAATTTTTTTGAAGAAGAAGATTGTTGCAGAGTCACGTAGCTGCCCTTTAAATTTATATGTCCGCCCTTTATCGATTTCACCTCATGTCCAAGCAATACAATACCAGCCTCGAATTTGTCGAGGATTTCGTAATCGCGCATTGCGTACTTATTTTTTGCGAGGATTTTGGACATGGCTTTATTTTACAACGGAAAGTGTAAAAAGGAAATAACAATGAGAAAATCAGAAACGATATCAAAACTTAAAATTTAATCTAAGCGCATTGTAATTTTTTTTCCATTTCTGCGTTATATATGAACTCATTTAGGGTTTTTATCTTTTAGCCAAGAAAATAATTATTTTTATCGCGTCAAGAA
>CAYMJO010000069.1:0-272 GCA_964391305.1 uncultured Candidatus Saccharibacteria bacterium
TCTTTTGATATTGGCATGGCCGCAAATATACCAAAAAAGCCCAAGCCTATACAAGACCCGGGCAAATTTGTAATTTCAAAAAACTATTTGCAGCAATCGCCGCCGGAACAGCAGCAGCATTTCTTCAAAATTGTCATAACAAGAAGAAGCAAGCCTGCGACTCCAACAACATCATAAACAACAGTCGCAACAACTGGGTACGCAACCAACCCAAGAAGATCGAACGTTACATAACTGACCAAGTCGAATCCAAAGAATCCGACCAAGCCCCA
>CAYMJO010000069.1:282-2118 GCA_964391305.1 uncultured Candidatus Saccharibacteria bacterium
AGCTAACCAAATCGAACTGGAAGAATCCCATAAGACCCCAGTTGATAGCGCCTACAGCTGTAAGCACTAGGAGTATCCACCATAAAACTTTCATGGAAAGAGGGTTAAAAAATAATTTCCCGATCATTATCCCTCTCCTGGCATTTTAAGTCAATATCCCTTGACATTTAAATCACCATGGATATAATTGCTAGCGTAATATTACAATAGTACAAATGGATAATAAACACATGAACGAATTAGCGGACACGATAGTGTCAATTAAAGAAAGGCAAATAGCCAAAGATTTCTTGAAAAACATTTTAACGCCGACAGAGCTGGACGAAGTGGCAAAACGACTACAAATAGTAAAATTATTAAAAAAAGGCATCCCCCAAAGAGAAATAGCGGAAAGATTGGATGTGAGCATAGGCACGATAACGAGAGGATCGAGAGAATTGAAATACGGAGCGCCAGGTTTTGAGAACATAATATGGCAAAGCCCAACTTCAAAGCGCGGGAGACGCTAACTTTTTATAAATACGAAATAGTTGTCCTCCTGTCGCCGGGGGATTTTTTTTAATTTAAATAAATTTATGAAAACTATGACAATAAACATCACGGATCCAAAAGAGGTATTCTCAAGAATATACCGGGATTATAAATACAAATTTCTTTTGGAATTAAAGGACGTTTCGCAAATAGGAATCGACCCCGTTTTGAAAATAACAGGCAAAAACAAATCCTTCTCGATAGAAGTAATAAATAAGCGCGGGGACAAATATATAAAACAGTTAAACGAAATTTCAAAACAAAAAAATATATCGATGATAATCAAGCATATTCTCGAAACATTTAAAACAAAAGAAAAAACATTGCTCGGGCTTTATGGAGCATTCAGCTACGATTTCGTAAGACTTTTTGAAAATCTGGACGATTCTCTGCCGGACAATGATGTCAACGATTTCACCTTATTTTTGTACGATACGTTTGTGTTTTTTGACCACCTCAAGAGCAATGCAGAAATAATAATATATCGCGAAAACAAAAAAGAGCTCAAAGAAGATTTAGCAAAAATATCCAGTAAAATAAAAAAACAGCCGGCTAATCCAGAATACGAAATAAAAAATCCATCTTTCTGTTTCAACGAAGAAGAATATAAAAATCTTGTAAAAACAGCAAAACGATACATAAGGAAAGGGGAGTTATTCGAGGTAGTCTTTTCGAACATATTAAAAGCGGGCTTCGAAGGAGACCCATTCGGACTTTACTTAAGATACAGGGAAGAAAATCCATCGCCATATTTGTTTTTCTTTGATTTTGGAAACGAACAACTCGTCGGAGCCTCCCCGGAAATGATGGCGAGATATGAAAACGGGATAGTAAGTCTCCGCCCGATATCGGGGACAATAAAACGAGGCGAAAACCCGATAGAAGACCACGACAACATGCTCAAACTACTGATGGATCCAAAAGAAAAAGCGGAACTCGACATGCTGATAGACCTGGGGAGGAACGATCTAAGCAGAGTATGCGAGCCAGGCATAAAAATCACCGATTACAGATTCGTAGAAAAGTATTCAAAAGTAATGCACACAGTAGCGCACTTATCCGGGAAGCTAAGGAAGGAATACACGGCGCTCGACGCGCTAATCGCTTGTTTGAACGCGGGAACCCTCACGGGAGCGCCAAAAATAGCCGCAATGCGAGTAATAGAAAAACACGAAAAAGAAAGACGAGGCTATTACGGAGGGGCAGTCGGATACCTAACATTTTCCGGAGAAATGGACACAGGAATAATTATCAGAACTGCGCATATCAAAAATGGACGACTCAGATTTCAAGTTGGAGCTACTC
>CAYMJO010000069.1:2128-3554 GCA_964391305.1 uncultured Candidatus Saccharibacteria bacterium
AAATATTTGCTTGGCAAAGATTTTTTAGAAACTGCAAAAGAATACGAAGAAACTATAAACAAAGCGCAAGCTTTTCTTAATACGCTCATCCCAAAACCATGATAAAAAAAATACTACTCATAGACAATTTTGATTCGTTTACGTTCAACCTTGTTGATTATTTAAAGCAGTTGGGTTGTGAAGTTGAAGTACACAGAAACGACATCGACCCACGAAAAATAGACGAAATAAAGCCCGATTTGATCGTGATCTCGCCTGGACCGTCTATCCCAAAAAAAGCCGGCAATCTGATGAAAATAATAAACGTGGCTCACAAAAAATATCCAATATTCGGGGTCTGTTTGGGACACGAGGCTTTGATTGAATACTTTGGCGGAACTTTAAAATTCGTAAAACCGGTACACGGCAAATCATCCAAAATAAAACATAACGGCAAAGGAATATTCAAAGGTCTTGAACGGAATTTCCAAGGGGGGAGATATCACTCACTGGTAGGCGATAAAATCCCGAAATGTTTCGAAATCACGGCGAAAAGCGAAGGCCTCGTCATGGCGATCAAACACAAAACACTGCCGATAGAAAGTGTCCAATTTCATCCAGAATCCGTGCTGACAATGAAGAGCGATAACGGGTTCAAATTAATTAAAAACTTAATATCATGAACATCGCAACGTTTCTCAAAAAAAGTATAAACAATGAACTGCCGCTAAAAAAGCAGATAAATTTTCTCCGAAACAAAAAAGACATAACTCCCAAAGAATTGGCTCTAGCGGTAGATTTTTTGATGAAAAAAATAACAAAACGGTACAAAGCAAAAAACGCTATCGATATATGCGGAACGGGGGGATCGGGCCTGCCTAGAATAAATACATCAACAATTTCCGCGTTCATATTAGCGGCATCAGGGATTAACGTGGTGAAACACGGGAACAAAGCCGCAAGCGGACGTTTTGGAAGTTTCGATTTATTGGAAAACATGGGGATAGATCTCTCTAACAATAAAGCGGAAAACTTAACTTTTTTATACGCGAGAGACTACCATCCCGTAATGAAATATTTCGCGGAAGTTAGAAAAGAAATTGGAGTGCCGACATTCTTCAATCTGTTGGGTCCGCTTTTAAATCCCGCCCAAACAAGAAAACAAATAATAGGAACGGCGTTCAAAGATAAAATGACATTGATAGCGGAAACCTGCCGATTGACTGGGAAAGAAAAAATATATGTCGTTTGCGGAGAAAACGGCTTGGACGAAGTAACGCTAACGGGAAAAACTTATGTCACGGAACTGAACAAAGGAAAAATCAGGAATTACACTATTACGCCAAAAGATTTCGGCATCGAAGAAGCTAATTTTTCTGAAATAAAAGGCGGTTCTCCAAAAAAGAACACGGAAATCGCTTTGAAAATTCTCAAAGGAGAATGCGAA
>CAYMJO010000070.1:0-2670 GCA_964391305.1 uncultured Candidatus Saccharibacteria bacterium
GACACCGACACCGACACCGACAGAGGACGACGAAGATGAAGACACTTCTGAACTAGCGACGCAGATCGTAACCGGTCCAGGAAGCAAAAGTGGTCCACATGTCAGAACATTTACAAAAAACGGAAAACCGTCCAGCGGCGGATTCTTCGCTTTCGCAAAAACTTTTAAAGGGGGCGTGCGTGTTGCCGCGGGAGATGTTGATGGCGATGGCACAGATGAGATTATTGTTGGTTCCGGTCCAGGAGGCAGATCGAACGTGAGAGTCTTTGAAAAAAATGGAAATCTAAAATCTATCAGGTACTATCCTTTTGGCAAAAGCTTTACCGGCGGAGTTGATGTTGCCGCCGCGGACACCGATGGAGATGGCAAGGCGGAGATTGCGGTAAGCCAGTTCACAAAAGGAAATCAGGTGATAGTTTACAAATATAATGATGCTAAGACCGTTGTCGGAAATTTTTATGCCTTTGGGGCAAAAAAGAAGATTGGCGCGACGGTTGCAATGGGAGATGTCGATAGCGATGGTGATGCCGAAATCGTTACAGGCGGCGGAATTGGAGCAGGTCCGCAAATTAGGGTTTTTGATCCTAATGGTAAAGTTAAGCCAATTCAATTCTTTGCCTTTCACAAATTGTCGAGAAGTGGTGTCGATGTAAGCGTTGGCGATGGGGATGGAGATGGTAAAGCCGATATAGTGGCGACACAATTAAGGGGCGCGGAGGCATGGACGAAAGTTTACAAATACAACGATGAGAAGACGGTGATAGGGGAATGGCGATCGTTCCCAGCCGGCGTTGAGTCCGGAGCCAATGTCGAAATGTTTGATCTTGACGGCGATGGCAAAGCGGAGGTTATCGTTGGTGCCGGTCCGGGCGGAGGACCGCAGGTTCGAACTTTCAAGGCTACGGGAAGCTTAAGTGGATCTGTCAGCTTTTTTGCATATTATGCGAGAGTGAGATCCGGCGTGAACGTGACTGTGGGAAGGTTTGAGTAAAATTTATTCTTTTGATAAAAAAAGAGATCCGCAAAAGCGGGTCTCTTTAATTGCTGTGGATATATCTCTTGTGAAATTATATCGTATATGATATAGTTTTTTTATATAAAATTTATTAAGAATTTATGAAAAAATCAGTAGATCAAGTGAAAATAGGCAAGTTTATCACAATATTAAGAAGACAGAGAAATGTTACGCAGGAGGCATTGGCAAAGGCTCTGAAGACAAGCCAGAGCGCCGTTGCGAGGATGGAAAAGGGCGAGCAGAATTTTAGCATGGAGATGCTTTCAAAAATCAGCAGTGTTCTCAACAAAGACATAGTTACTCTTTCGAGCGATGCCATCAATTTTCAAATCAAGGGAGGAAAAAAATTGTCTGGAGTCGTTGAAACGAAAAGTTCCAAGAATTCCTCTGTTGCGCTTCTCGCCGCGGTTTTGCTGAACAAGAATAAAACTGTTTTGAAGAACATACCTTTGATCGAAGAAGTCGACAGGATGATAGAGGTTTTAGTGAGTATAGGAGTTTCTGTGAGGAAGTTGAAAAATAACGATCTCGAAATTGTTCCTCCGACAAAAATAAATATGTCGAAGCTTGATAAGGATGCTTTTATAAAAACTCGAAGCGGTTTCATGCTGATCGGATCGCTGATTCATTTGTTTAAGAATTTTGAAATTCCGCAGGCTGGCGGATGCAAACTTGGGAAGAGAACGATATCGTCTCATCTCTTTGCGCTTGAAAAGCTTGGCGTTGACATAGAAACGCTCGGGGATCGCTACAGTATTTCCGTTGAAAGGCTGGGACCCGCGGACATCGTCATGTATGAGTCCGGCGACACCGCGACAGAAAATGCCATAATGGCGGCGGCAAAAATTCCAGGTAAAACAGTTCTTAGGCTTGCCTCTGCGAATTACATGGTTCAGGATCTTTGTTTTTTTCTAAAAAAATTAGGAGTGGGAATTGATGGAATTGGAACGACAACGTTAACGATTGAAGGCAAAAAAGTTCTCGATAAGCCTGTTACATATTATCCCAGCGAGGATCCAATAGAGTCCATGCTGTTTCTTTCCGTTGCCGCTACCACGAATTCTTCAATAACGATAAAGCGATGTCCCATAGATTTTCTTGAGCTTGAGCTCCTGAAGCTTGAGAAGATGGGTTTTAAATATAAGGTTTTTAAAAGATATACGGCGAAGAATGGTTTTACCAAGCTTGTTGATATAAAGACTTTTCCTTCAGAACTTATTGCCCTTGATGATAAAATATATTCGAGGCCGTTTCCGGGATTAAATATAGACAACCTTCCTTTCTTTGTTCCGATTGCGACGCAGGCTAAGGGACAGACACTCATTCATGATTGGATTTATGAAAATAGGGCGATATATTATGTTGAAATGACTAAGCTTGGTGCGGATATAATTCTTGCCGATCAGCACAGGGCTTTTATAAATGGTCCGACGAAGCTGCGAGCTGCGGAGGTAATCTGTCCGCCGGCGCTTCGTCCAGCTGCCATCATTTTGATTGGCATGCTTGCGGCGGAGGGAACCTCTGTCTTACGAAATGTATATTCTATCGATAGGGGCTATGAAGATTTAAGCGTGAGGCTGAACAAGCTTGGAGCGGACGTTAAAATATTGAGGGGAATTTAGTTTTTGATTTTTTATAAAATAGAAATCCCGTCC
>CAYMJO010000070.1:2680-3530 GCA_964391305.1 uncultured Candidatus Saccharibacteria bacterium
AAATTCTGATCCATACTTATCAATATATCAATAATAAAAACATAAAATCAATAGTATTTCAGTTATTATTTTAACGGACGGGATTTTTTATTTGGTTAAAATTTTATGATTTTTAGATTTCTTTCTTCTTCACTTTATCCATCACGGTTCCAAGCCCTATCGTTATAATTGGAATCATCAAATAAGTCACTCCGATATCATACCAATATTCCGCAAAGCCCATCTTCATTGGTCCCCACATGAACATGAGGAGATCGAGCACTACATTGATTAAAAACCAAGCTATTCCGATCATTGTCGTTTCTTTCATGTAGCTCGTTCCTATCTTTTTTAGATAAAGCACGGCAAAGATTACCGTTGCGAGAGCCACGACAACCGGCATTATCGATTCGAAGAGCGGATTTTCTTCCTGTTTCAGAGGATAAATGAAAAACGAGATTACGAACGGAATCAGCCAAACTAAGATTCCATAAATTATCATTTTGGGAGTTTTTTCCATGTTTTTAAATTTATCTGATTTATATTAGTTCGAACGGTTCTTCCATATATAAACATAGCATTTTTTCAAATAAAAAACAGCCGACAATAATTGAGACTGATGCTGATGTTCCCATGTTTTTTATTTTAAAAATTTGAAATGGTGGCTGGTAGGACTTTATAGCAAAATTTAGCTTCTTAGTTTCACTCAAAATCAGGAAAATTTTCTCTCATTATTTTTTATATAATCGCCTGCCATTTTTAATAAAAAGGAAAAGAAAATTTTCCTGATTTTAGCTGTTTAATCTTGACGGATAGTGTACATTATAATCGAGTTGTTGACACTTTGAGTAATTAAAAGGACTCGGGTAAG
>CAYMJO010000071.1:0-3342 GCA_964391305.1 uncultured Candidatus Saccharibacteria bacterium
CCGAGCGGGACGGAGGCTGCGGTGTTAGTACGACCTACCTGTCGGCAGACAGGCGAGAGCGGGCGATGGGATTCGCACCCACGACCTCTTCCTTGGCAAGGAAGCGTTCTGCTGCTGAACTACGCCCGCAGATTAGGAACTTTTGCAAACTTAGCAATCAATCTGTTGGAACTAGACTTATTCGCCGAAGTCCTGCCTTGGCGGGACGAAGGCGGAGTGGGCGGCACAAGATTCGAACTTGTGACCCCTTCGGTGTAAACGAAGTGCTCTGACCAACTGAGCTAGCCGCCCATTCTGCCAAAATGTCAAATTCCAAAATCCAAATGACAAATCTTGACGAGATATCTTTGAACAAGATTTTCTTTATGTTAAAATTACAACAGTTTGTAATTTATCATATTTAAGCTGTAAATGCAATAGGGAATATTCGATGAGAATGTTGAAAAAAAACAAATATTTTATAGCACTGATTATCTTGATTGCCGCGGTTGTGGTTTTCAACGTGATTTGGATTGTCCAAGACCAAAGTCCGCCGCTTTGGGATATTGCGGCGCATTCCGCTAGGTCAGTTGATTTTGCGAGGATGATCGTAGACTTTGATTTGCGAGGAATTTTGGATTACAGAAGCATCTATCCACCGGCGACTTATCTGCTCACGGGCTTTCTTTTTTTAATTTTCGGATTTTATGAAGACATTCCGCAATTTGCACTGTTAATTTATGTTGTGGTTTTTCTTGCGGGCGTTTATGGCATTGCTTTTGAGCTTTTTAGAAAAAAAGACATTGCTTTGTTTCCTGTTTTTTTAGTTTCCGTGTATCCGCTTTTAGCGCATTTTACGCGAATTTACGATCTTGATTTCCCGCTCGTTGCGATGGTCACAGTTTCTGTTTATGCTCTCTTGAAGACGAGAAATTTCTCGGATTTGAAATGGTCGATCCTACTTGGTGTTTTTATTGCCGTCGGTATTTTGACGAAATGGACATTTGTTATTTTTTTCGTTGGTCCATTTTTTGTTTACGCGCTTTATTTTTTTAAAAAAATAAAAAAAGATGGAAAAATTTTGTATGAGGACAGGTCACGACCTGTCCTTACAAAAAAAATTCTGAAAAATTTTGGAATTTGTGTTTTGATGTTTGTAATTCTTGCAATGCCTTGGTATTTGAAAAATGGCAGGGCAGTTTGGCAGTCTTCGCAGATGACTAGAAATAATGTCTTCTCCGTTCCTTATGAAAATCTTTTCAGCCTTGGAAATATTTCTTATTATGCCGAGAGGTTGATGTATGGTATTTCTTGGCCGCTTACAAGTTTGTTTTTAATTGGGCTATTTTTTGTCTTTTACAAGCGGAAAAAAGAGAATTGGATTTTGCTTTCATGGATTTTTGTTCCATATATTCTGATGACTTTTTTCTTATATTCGAAAGAGAGCAGATATTTTTTGCCGGCTTTTCCCGCGGTCGCGATTGTCTCCGCAAGTCTTTTGTTTTATTTTAAAAAAAATTGGTTTAAAATTTTTATTATTGCATTTACAGTCGTGTTTGGAATTTTCTTTTGGGTCGAAACTTCTTGGGGAACGAGAATGTTGGGAGCGGGAATAAATTATGAACGATCTGGGATTGGAAATCATTACGGATACTACAATCTCACAACCGAGGACGTCTGGTTTGGTCCGACTTATCCGACTGCGCGTCAGGCAAATGTGAGGGAGATTCCCCGCGCGATTTTGGAGGACAAAGAAGAGCGTGGAACTTTGAAGCGCAAAAGCAAGATTGCCGTTGTGCCGAACAGTATATATTTATCTGCCGCTCCCGTGCAGTTTTATGGCAATTTGATCGGTCTGGAGGCTGATTACAGCTTGAGCTCGAGGATAAGATCCGGCGACTTTTTCGAGCTTCTGCCCGAGGCCGATTACATTATCACGAAGACCGGCGAGCAGGGGCCAAAGGTTTGGAGAGGACAACTCGACGAGATTGCGATTGAGGAAAAGAATCCCTCAAGCGAAATTTTCTCACAGTATGAGCTAATTGGGAAATGGGAATTGAGCGGGATTGAGAATAAAGTGAGGGAAGCGAGGTTGTATCGGAAAAAATAATTGGGGAAAACGGTCTTGTCAGCGGCGGGCAGACTTGCGTCTGTACTCCAATGACGCTTTTTCGTACGCATGGACGCGATCCGCGTTATAAAAAATCACCCGATTGGGTGTTTTTTTAAAAATGGGTTAAAAATAATTGGAACAGCTATAATAATTAGAACAGTTAAGATAGGCTTGGTGCCTTGCCTTGAACCCTTGGTTCGTGGCAAATCCCAATACGATCTATTATTTGAAAGTTAGTTTTGGTGCAGTATTCTTGAATTAGTCCGAATGCATTTTGCCGAAAAAATCCCCCCGCGAAAATTCGGAAAGGCGGCAAAGCCGCACCGCTGACAATTTCAAGTTTTTTTTGGCGGCAAATTCTTTTCCGAAAATTCAAAAAGAAGTAAGACAATTATGAAGAATACTACTCAAATACCATATCGTTTCTTCAACGCCTCGATGCCTTGTTTTGCGGCGTCTCCACCCTCTCCACCCTCTCTTGTTGGTTCAGCTTGCAATAGTGCGTTAGCTAACCTCAAAGCGTCTTCAACTTTTTTGGGGTCGCGTAAGTTTTCACTGCTTAGGCGAGCGAATAAATTGTTGCTGAACTCTCGCCAAAGATTAAGCACTTTCTCGACATCAGCTGGGTTTTGTTCTTTTGCTTCTAACAAATGTGTTTTTATGGATGAATCAATGCCGCGACTACTACTCTCTGTGTTTTCGAGAGCATCTCGTCCAACTCCTTGCACGACATGTTGTCTCAACTTGGCGTCGCTTTGCTCTTGCGCCTTTGCCCGTTCTGCTTTATCCGCCCACTCTGCTAAAAGATTATTATCTGCTTCTGATGACTTGCCTTCGTTAAGACGATTTTGTGCGGAAACAATAGCATTTACCTCTCCCCTAGACAAATTTCCTCTTTCAATAAGCGAACGCGCAAAATCAACGCCACTACCAATTTTTTTTTGGAATACTTATTTTCGGCTTCTGCTTCTGGTGGATTAAATCCACCGCTTTCTATAGACATAGGATTTTCTTTCTTAAAAATTAACTTGTTAATTTGTTATAGAAAGTGGACTAGACTCTCTATGAATTTATTTGCATTTAGATTAAGGATTAAAAAATTTTCTTCCCCCAAAATTAAAATATGGTTCGAGCCGATGTTTTTCTCCGGGTTCTTTTGCGGTTTTGAGCGGTGCGGCTCCGCCGCCTTTCCGAATTTTCGCGGGGGGACTTCCTCGCCGCCCGCGGCGGCGAAATGTGTTCGGACTAAT
>CAYMJO010000072.1:0-3330 GCA_964391305.1 uncultured Candidatus Saccharibacteria bacterium
GCCGTATTGGCGGGAATCTATCGCTGACTAAATGTTCCATTGTTCTAATTGTTACTGAAATTGATTTTTTCAGTATTCTTTGTTAAAATAGCATTGAATTAATGCTGTTTTTTTATTAGATATTTTTATGTCCATCTTCTCAAAATTTTTCGACTCGAATGAAAGAGAACTAAAGACGCTCGAGCCTTTGGTTGTCCGGATAAATAAAATTGATAGAGAATATGATAAACTTTCGGATGAAGAATTGAAGGCGAAAACTTCTGAATTTAAAAAACGTTTGAAAGACGTTGAAGCGAAAGATTTGAAAAAAGCTTTGGACGATCTTCTGCCCGAGGCTTTTGCCGCGGTGAAGAATGCCTGCAAAAGGTTGAAAGGCACGGAATATGAGATTGCTGGAATCAAAGAAAAATGGTTCATGGTGCCTTTTGACGTTCAGATTATGGGAGGGATCGTTTTGCATAATGGAAAGATTGCCGAGATGAAAACAGGTGAGGGAAAGACTTTAGTCGCGACAATGCCGGTTTATTTGAATGCGTTAGCCGGCAGGGGAGTGCATGTTGTGTCCGTGAACGAATATCTGTCCTCAAGAGACGCCGCGTGGATGGGATTGATATATAAATTCCTAGGTCTTACAGTTGGAGTAACTTTGCATAGGCAAACGTCGAAAGAGAAAAAAGAAGCATACAACTGCGACATTACTTATGGAACGAACAATGAGTTTGGCTTCGATTATCTTCGGGACAACATGGTCTATGATCTTGACAATCTCGCGCAGCGCGACCTATATTTTGCTATCGTCGATGAAGTTGATAGCATTCTGATTGACGAGGCGCGGACTCCGCTGATTATTTCCGCTCCAGATGAGGAATCAGGGAAAATGTATCAGCAATTTGCGGGAATGATTCCTCATTTGAAGGAAAACGTTGACTATAATGTCGATGAAAAAGATAAAGCGGCATATCTGACGAATGCCGGCATGGATAAACTTGAGGAGATGCTCGGCACAAAGAATATTTACAACGACAAAGGCATTGCGTACGTTCATCATCTTGAACAGGCTTTAAAAGCCTATACCCTTTTTAAAAAAGACAGAGATTACGTTATCAAAGAGGGAGAAGTTATAATAGTTGATCAGTTCACGGGACGTTTGATGCCCGGCCGTCGCTTTTCCGAAGGATTACATCAGGCGATCGAGGCGAAGGAAGGTGTTTCTGTCCAAAAAGAAAGCAAGACTTTGGCGACAATCACTTTTCAAAATTATTTTAGAATGTATGAAAAACTTGCTGGCATGACTGGTACCGCAAAGACGCAGGAAGAGGAATTTCAGAAAGTTTACAATCTGGATGTTCTTGTGGTGCCGACAAATAAGTCAATGATTCGTGAAGATATGCCGGACAGTGTTTATAAAACCGAGTCCGGGAAATTTCAAGCTGTTGTGCGTGAAATAAAGCGTCGCTATGAAAAAGGACAGCCTGTGCTTGTTGGTACAATCGCGATTGAGAAATCGGAAGTTTTAAGCGATATGTTGAAGCGTGCCGGTGTTCCTCACGAGATTTTAAATGCTAAACAACATGAAAGGGAAGCGAAGATTATCGCTATGGCGGGACAAAAAAGCGCTATTACCATTGCGACGAATATGGCAGGCAGAGGCACAGATATAAAACTTGGAGAGAATGTTATTGAACTTGGCGGCTTGCATGTTTTGGGTACTGAAAGGCATGAAGCGAGAAGAATTGACAACCAGCTTCGCGGGCGTTCCGGCAGACAAGGCGATCCAGGCTCATCGCAATTTTTTGTTTCTATGGATGATGATCTCATGCGCATGTTCGGGTCAGAGCGCATGAAAAGCGTCATGACAACCCTGCGTGTTCCAGATGATCAGCCGATAGAGAGTAAGGTCATTTCCAAACAGATCGAAGGCGCGCAGAAGAAGGTTGAAGGACATAACTTTGATATCAGGCGATATGTTCTCGAATATGACAATGTGATGAACAAGCATAGGGAAGTCATGTACAGGAGGAGAAAAGGAATTTTAGAAGCGTGGGAGAACGAAAAATCCAAAACTCAAAATCCGAAGCTCAAAGAAGTACCTTATCCGGAAGTTGATTCGTTGAAAGAGCGGTTATTGAGTTTGATTGAAAAGGAAATTAGAGACGTTGTGGACTTGCATGCGTCTACCGAAGTTGAGGGCGATTGGGATGTGGAAGAGATGTCCGAAGTCTGCAACACTATTTTTCCAATACCAAACGGATTGCACTCAAAGCTTGAGGAGATAAGAGATCACGCGGGTGATGCGAAACAGGATGAGAAGGCAAAGAATGAAATGAAAAAGTTTTTGATTGATTTGGCGAAAAAGGCGTATAGTAAAAAAGAAGAAGAAATAACAACTCAAGTCATGCGCCAGATCGAACGTGCGGTTTTATTGCGTTCGATTGACTCGCTTTGGATAGAGCATCTAGATTCCATGGAATCACTTAGAGAAGGAATTGGACTTCGTGGATATGGGCAGAGAGATCCTTTGGTTGAGTACAAGCGTGAGGGCTATGATATGTTTAATCGTTTGCTTGATTCTATACAGAAGCAAATTGTCTATACAATTTACAAAGTCAAGGTTGAAATAAAGCGTCCTATGCCTATGGAAGATGCCGGACAAATGCAATCCGGCGGAGATGATGCAAAAGCGGGAACTTTTTCACAAAATAAAAAGAAAAAAGAGAAAGTGGGCAGGAACGATCCTTGTCCATGCGGAGCGAAGAAACCCGATGGGTCTCCAATTAAGTACAAGCATTGTCATGGAAAATAATTGATGTAAGTTGTGACTAAGTGGGGTAGAGTTTCGGCTATATGTACGGAAGCTGGAAGAAGTATAGGAAATGTCATGGAAAAATTTAATAAATTAAAGATATGCTCAATATGCTAAAAAAAACAGAAGTTTTTCTAGTGGTTGTTATCGCAATGGTTGCTGTATTTTCTGTTGCGGTTTCTGTGTCTGCGGCAGATGATTCCCCAGTTAAAATTTTTACGGCGGATGGCTTTAAAGAAAAAAAAAGTTTTTATCCTTATGGGAAAAATTTTTCAGGAGGTATTGCGGTCGCTGTTGGAGATGTGAATTCTGACGGAGAGGATGAGCTTATCACGGCTTCAGGAAAAAGCGCGAAAACACATATTCGAAGCTTTGACAGATTTGGTAATCCCCTTTCTTGGAATATTTTTCCATTTTCTGAAAACTATAAAGATGGAGCAAGTCTTGCGATCGGCAATTTTGATGATGATTCCGCGCAAGAGATCGCAGTCGCGCCAAGCGGCAAGAGCGCGCCGCTCGTCTCGATT
>CAYMJO010000073.1:0-3254 GCA_964391305.1 uncultured Candidatus Saccharibacteria bacterium
CTATACGAGAATGCAAGGCGGATCAGGAAGAGGATATTATAATTTGCCCAATGTCCCGTTTGTGATGTTTTTTGGCAATAATGAAGTCCCTTGGAGCCGCGGTTTTAGCCTGCATGGTACTTATTGGCACAACAATTTTGGTCACCCGATGAGTCATGGTTGTGTGAACGAGCCTCTTCCAGAGGCGGCGTGGCTTTATAATTGGGCGAGGAATGGGGATATTGTTGTGGTGCATTAGTTAAAGCAAAAGTGCGCATTACGCAGTTTTTTATCATGTATGGCTTTTTTCTGTTGAGATAGGACTTGTATTAACATTAAGTTGTTGCATATCAGCCATAAGAATAATTATCCCGCCGTGGCGGGACTTGCTATAAGTTCATAGAGAAAACTGATAGCTGAATACTAAAATTTATGAATACAAAACGTCGTTTGGTGACGACACTTATTATAGTATTTGTGATCGTAGGACTTTGTTTGGTTGTGGATTATCCAAAAGGGCCCGATTTGGATTGGTCAAAATTGGGCTTTAAGCCTAAAGAAGGTAAGACCGAAGAAAGTTTAAAGACTCCTATAAAAGTTCATCTTGGCTTGGACCTTCAAGGAGGAAGTCAACTTGTTTATCAGGCGGATCTTTCGAATATTAAATCTACAGATTACGCGGAGGCGATGGCTGGCGTACGCGATGTTATCGAGCGCAGAATTAATCTTTTTGGTGTGTCCGAACCCAAAGTTCAGATCTCTGGAAAAGACAGACTTATCGTTGAACTTGCCGGCATAAAGGATATTGACGAGGCAATTGCGGCGATTGGGGAGACTCCTACGCTTGAGTTCATGGAAGAGGTAGAAGAATCTTCGCCCGCAGGCTCTTCTGAAATAAATATAGAGCCTTCCGGTGAAGAAAAAGCTGCAGGTGATACTTCCGAAAGCAAAAGTGAAAAAGTGCCAGAGGAAGAAAACAGGGCGAAGGAAGTTCCCAAGTCTTCCATTAGGAAAACCGCGCAGGAAAATGGGAGTACTGGTACGGGCGATACCTCGAATGGAGAAGGAGCCGGAGATGCGGGCGAGGTTTCTGGGGAGAAAGGGTCCGAAGATTCTGTGGATCTTTCTCCTGAAGAGTTAGAAGAGATTAAGAAACAACTTGAGGTGCAGGGAGGAGGAGATATTGATTTAAGCGGCATGCTACAGCAGCCGCAATTCAAACCAACCGGTCTTACTGGAAAAAATTTAAAAAAAGCTGAAGTGGTTTTCGAACAGCAGGGAATCGGAACACCACAGGTTTCTCTCCTGTTCGACGACGAGGGCAAAAAGCTTTTTGAGGAGATTACGGAGAGAAGCGTTGGAAAAAGAGTCGCCATTATGATAGATGGTGTAATAATTAGCGCTCCTACCGTTCAAGAAAAGATTTCTGAGGGCACGGCGGTCATCACGGGGAATTTCACGCTTGACGAAGCAAAAGAGCTTGCGCGCAATTTAAATGCCGGCGCCTTGCCTGTTCCTATAAGCCTGATAAGCCGTCAAACCGTTGGAGCGACTTTGGGGCAGGAATCTGTGCAACAGAGCTTGATAGCGGGACTGATCGGACTTTTGGTCGTCTGTCTTTTTATGATTTTTTATTACAGACTGCCGGGTGTTTTGGCCGTTTTTGCGCTCATGATATATGCGATTGTGGTTTTAGCTTTGTTTAAATTAATTCCGGTAACACTCACTCTCGCGGGAGTTGCTGGCTTTATTTTGGCTATCGGGATGGCCGTGGATGCGAATGTTCTCATATTTGAGCGTATGCGGGAAGAACTTCGTGCAGGCAAAAACCTTGGGACTGCGATTGATGTCGGTTTTAAACAAGCATGGAACTCCATTCGCGATTCAAATGTTTCTACATTGATCATCTGTTTGGTATTATACTGGTTTGGCACGAGCGTCATAAAAGGCTTCGCCTTGACGCTTGGGATTGGTATTCTCGTCAGTATGTTCTCGGCGCTTACTGTCACTCGTGTGTTCTTAAGGCTTTCCGCAATGTCCCCGGCTGGAAAAGCGTCGTGGTGGTTTGGAATGAATAAAAAGTCAAAAGGTTAGGTATATTATTGCATTTAAGAAGTTTTCTTTAATTGAGCAATATATTTGACTGCGTGTTCTGGGTATTATGGCTTTTAAATTTTAATTTATACTTTTGTATTTTTTATGTATAACATTATTGGAAAAAGAAAAATATTCTTTGTCTTGTCTGCAATTCTTGTTATTGGAAGCATTGCAGGGCTTTCAATTTTTGGATTTAATCTCGGGATCGATTTTACGGGCGGAAGTCTTCTCGAAGTGAATATGCCTAGTGCTCCCGCGGCGCCGGATATTGAGAGCAAGATTAACGATATGGATCTTGGAAAGCCACAGGTTCAGCCCGCGGGAGAGAATAATTATTTGATTCGTACAAAAGAGTTCGGTAATGATGTGAAAAATGATCTTTTGGGGAAATTGAGAGAAAATTTTGGAGATGTTGAGGAAATGAAATTTGATACAGTCGGTCCGACAATTGGAAAGGAGCTTCGTGAGAAAGCTGTTTATGCGATTGTTATAATTTTAATTGCAATTGCTTTCTATATCGCGTATGCCTTTCGTAAAGTTTCGGACCCCGTTGCCTCTTGGAAATTTGGCGTCTGCGCGATCATTGCATTGGTGCACGATGTCATTATCACGGTTGGTGTGTTTGTGTTTCTTGGAAGATTCATGGGAGTTGAAATTGACACATTATTTGTCGTGGCGCTTTTAACATTGCTCGGTTATTCTGTTAACGATACAATCATTGTTTTTGACCGCGTCCGAGATAAATTGTTAAAAGGCGATCGTGATTTTGAGAGGGCCGCAAACTCCGGTGTAAATGATACGCTAGTCCGTTCTCTCAACACTTCTCTGACCACATTACTTGCCATATTGGCGATATTCTTATTTGGAGGGGAAACTATCAAATATTTCATTCTTGCTTTGATAGTTGGTATCAGTGTTGGAACGTACTCTTCGATATTTGTTGCAACAGCCGTACTGGTTGAATGGCAAAAGGCAGGGAGGAAAAGATAGAACTCATTTAGGGTTTTTATCTTTTAGTCAAGAAAATAATTATTTTCTTGGCTAGAGTATAAGAAAAATAGAGAAAACTTTAAATGAGTTTATAGTAAAAGCCATCTTGTTTGTAAGGATCGTAAAAGATTGTTTAAGGTGTACCCCTTGTCAAGACAATAATATCGGGTGAATTAGGAGGATTTTTA
>CAYMJO010000074.1:0-3140 GCA_964391305.1 uncultured Candidatus Saccharibacteria bacterium
TAAAAATCCTCCTAATTCACCCGATATTATTGTCTTGACAAGGGGTACACCTTACTTCCATCTCTACCCTCCCCTATGGCCGTAGCCGCCCATAACAATTCTTCATCTGTTCTCTTTTCTAGTTCGCTCCCTGATTGCACCTCTAACTCTTTCCTCACTATAAAAGTAGCTAGCTTGCCGGATTCAGTCCTGCCGACATACATTACTACCTCCTTATTTTTTATGTTTTCCCCAAGAAGAGACTCAAGTCCTTCGATCTCCGCGGCATCCTGCCATGAATACGGTATTTTAAACGTAAAAGCAGGTTGCGTTACCTCTTTTAGCTGATCCTTCAGACTTCCCGCAATTTTATCAAAAACTTCGTCTGTAATGCGGGCAAATTCCTGACTCTTAGTGTCGATATCGAAACATAAAAAATAAAAGGTTATCAGTGAAGTCACACGAAATTGAACGGTAATAGAACGTCGTGTTGTTACATTACTGACATAATCGTACACATCGGTTCCAAAAACACCAATCAAGCTAAGGATTCCTCCACCCTTATAGTCAATTCGCTTGTTTTCAATCAACCATGTTTCAATTTGTTTCACATAACCTTCAACGGGAAATGAAGCCAGATTTTTGTTTATCGCTTCTACGGATTCCCCGCCGCGAAGCATTGCCGCAATGATGTCCCCTATATGAGGCATCATATACTCAATGATCAGCCCGCCGCTCGTTGAACGCTTGAACTTTGGATTTTTTATGGGAATTCGCACTGCGTCAAACGCCTTAACAATTTGAGATTCCTTCTCATCGGTCTTGAGTAATGTAAAAATAGTTTTGCCATCCCCTTTCCAATATGCAGTGAAAAAAGCATTGATGACAGTACGACTCTCTGTGGGTACATCCGATGAGAAAACTGGAGCCGCATTTTTTGATGTACCTTTTCCATCTCCCTTCACAGGCTTCTCTGCTTGAGACACACACGCACAAAAGTTACTAATCAAAAACCATATCAAAATTATCTGCCTTACAGCCGCTTTCATTTCTTTTCTCCTTATTTGTCCCGCATCTGGCATGCTTCTCCGAGCTGTCAAAGCAAGCCAGCTGTGGGTATAAAAAGAACAATTTTCTCATGGCTCGGAGGCTGATTAGATACATTGGGTATCAAGCTTCGAACCGCGAAAGAAAATTTGAATTGTTTTGCCCTGCCTTATATCATTAACTAAATGACGATCAAACGCACTGCACATAACAAAAACACTCAAAACCAAAACATCAAACTTTCCAATTTGTGTTTTTAGTTTATAAAGTAAATCCCTCACTGTCAATCAATCTGGACAAAACTTTCAACCCATGATATCTTCCAATATAAATAGCAGCCGGAGGACAGACGCAAGTCTGTTCTCCTGTTTAAATTATCATTATGAATCTCAAATCGGCATCAAAAAACGCGTTAGTCCAATGTCTTCGCGTCAAGCAAAACGAAGAAATTTTGATAGTGACGGATTGGGAGAGATTCGCGATTGGAAAAGCAATTTACGATGAGGCAAAGAAGCTCGGCGCCGAACCGATGCTTAAAATCATGGAGCCTCGAGAACACCACGGACAGGAGCCGCCCAAGACCGTCGCGAAAGCCATGCGGCAGGCTGACGTAGTAATAGCTCCAACATCAAAAAGTCTGACGCACACGGAAGCAACAAGAAACGCGTGCAAAAACAAAACCAGAATCGCAAGCATGCCAACGATCACGGAAGAAATTTTCATAAGGGGAATGCAGGCGGATTACGATGAAATCAAGAAAATTACAAATAAAATCGCAAAAAGAATGACGCGCGCAAAGGAAGCGCGGATCACAACGCCTTCAGGCACAGATCTCTTTATGAAAATCCCGACAAAGCCAGAAGCAGATTTTGGACACATACACAAAAAAGGCCAGCGGAGCAATCTGCCAGACGGCGAAGTCTGCCTCGCGCCGAAAGAAGGTTCAACAATGGGCGTGTTTGTGATAGACAGATTTGGAAACATGATCACAAAGCCGACAAAGATCGAGGTTGAAAACGGCATGGTAAAGAAAATCGAGTCGACCACAGGCGGCAAAAAGCTCGCGAAATATCTCAAAGAAATTTCCCAAAAAGAGCGAAACAAAAACGCGTACAACATCGCGGAGCTCGGCATTGGAACAAATCCAACCGCGAAAGTTACAGGCTGTGTGCTTGAGGATGAGAAAGTTTTGGGGACTGCACACATAGCCCTCGGCGACAACACGAGCTACACAGGAGGAAAGACGCCATGTCTTATACACGAAGATACAATATTGTTCAAGCCGACTATTGAATTTGATGGGGAGACGGTTATGAAGCTTGGGAAGATGCTAATATAAATATCAAAGCCCAAGGAAATACCAAAAGCTAAAACCTGAATATCAAAAAATGACAAATTTCAAATGACGTTTGTCATTTTTTGATATAAAACAGATTCACGTAATCGAAGGCTCCCTGGGAGTCTGGGGAGACGCATTCGCTCGTACTCGAAGCAAAAAAATATTGCCAAAGAGAAAGCGAATTGCGTCCCCCCAGAACTTTTTTGGCCCTTTTTGGTTACAAAAATGGTCTCCCCGAAGGAATCCCTTTGTAATTAGTCATTTATAATTTGTAATAAAAAAATCCCGCTTTACGAAATTTTTTTATACGCAATAAAACACTGTCATGCCTTATTCGGCAATAAATTTGATCAGACTCGCGCTTTGTTGTCCACTACAACGGCGTTCGCAAGAACCTCTTTCAGCTCGTTGATCTCTTTTTCAACTTCGCTTTTCATCTCCTTCAGAATGGCATAACCGGCACTGCCTTGATCTACGATACTTCTCAACCTTGCGGCGATCTTGACAAGCTCGATTTGCTCGAGCTTCCTTAGGCGCTGTCTGATGTGGTCTATTCCTTGTGGCGGAAGAAAGACTTCATCCATAGAATTGCTTATTTATTTTCAGTTGTCAGTTATCAGATTTTATTTTTATAAAGCCTAAAAACTGACGACTAAGTAGTCACGTGCATACACGTAATTACGAGTAAAATTACGATTCCCATATTTCCACCAAAAACGGCTGTTACACGGAAATGATAATGTCCTAGTATAGGGAAATAGAAATGTCCTACTAG
>CAYMJO010000075.1:0-3106 GCA_964391305.1 uncultured Candidatus Saccharibacteria bacterium
TATCAGGGCCTGTAGCTCAATTGGCGGAGCACCCGGTTTGCATCCGGGAGGTTAGCGGTTCGACCCCGCTCAGGTCCATAATTTGCCGACAAAGTGGAACATCCGAAAGGTCTGGGGTTTCCCGCGCAGCGAGAATCTGAACCCTGCGTGGTTCTAGGACAATTCTCCCACGATCCGCTAAAAACACTTTACAAGAAAGTGTTTTATTGAAAAACAAAAATCCATTGGACCAATTCGTACGAATTGCCCTATAAAATTGTTTTCCGTGTCGATACTATACTTGCCATTTAAGCAAAAAATGTTGTGAATAAAAAAATTCCCCGGAATAAACCCGAGAACTATGCAGTGCTTTTCAAGTTATCCATTTATCATTCAATTACGTCTATTGGTTCTTGTATTGCTGACTCCGCTTCACGCAACTTGTTAATTCGTTCCTCAAAAATGGGAAGTTGTGCTTCTAACCACTTTTCTATTTCTTCAATTCTTTCTTTGTTTTGATTTTTTTCGTTTTCAAGAATCTTGCTAAATAAATCCTGTTGTTCTTCCGTTAAGGTCTCTCCAATTTCACTATCCTTTATCGTAACTCCTATTACGTCTAAGAGTCGTTTGGATCTTTTGCTAACTTCTTTTATGCGGGGGGCGGAGAACTCTTCTCTGTCCCAACCATACAATTCTATATGGTGTTCAATGTCGCAAATTTTTCTTAGTTTTTTTGTTCTCAAATCTGCCTCATATTTGGCCGTATCATAAGTGTGCCTGGCTCCAAAACCGCTATCTGCATAAGACCTAACAAAAACTTCAAAACATACGGGTAGAATTCCACTTAAAGCAGAATCAATTTGTTCTTGTCTTTGTTTCAGATAAGATAATCTTTCTTTTTTCCGTTCAACTTCCTGTACTAAATTCGCTCTTTCGTATTGTATTTTATTTTTTAAAGCTTTTATTTCTTTTAATCTAATTTCCTTTATTTCTTCTCTAATTCTTTTGCTCTCTTTGACTATTTTTTTGAATTGTGCCCAACGTTCCTCCAAGAGCACTAGTTGGTTTTCCAAACCCGGGATAAACCGCTCGATATGTATTTTCTCCAGAGTGTCCCTGATACCGTTATGAGTGGGGACATTTGTCAAATCAATAGCAAGTTCTACCATCTCAGCATCATGCTTTACTGCAGATTCTTTATTTTCTGAAGTTTTTTCTTGCTGATCTGATTCTGGATTATTTTGCCGTGTCTCAAAAGTTTCTTTTTCCATGTCTTTAGTGTAAATGGTTTTACAAGAACACACAACCTTTATTCTAGAAAGTTTTCTGTTTCGCCCGCCTGTTCCCCGTGAACAACCGGGCTCATCAGTCCGCATCTTTGCGGAGACAGAGAGGAGTTTGGCTAAGGTACTCCTCAAACCTTTTTGCGAGCTTCAGCTCACGAATGCGGAGATTTTGTTATGCTCTGAGCACTGTTTGGAGTGTCAGGCCCAGTCGGGCGCATCTTTGGGTCGTGGAATCTCAGGGAAGAGTCTGGACAGGAACATTGCAAGTCGCCAGTCCTTTGCCCATCCTTTCTCTGGGAGTACCCGCTTACATTCCCTGCAGTCCGGGACGGCAATCTTCTTCCCATCGGAACGGACGAGGAGGTCGAGGAGTCCTACCAACACATCCCTATGATGGTCTGTGTCGGTAAGGATCAACGTACGGACCCCAATGTTAGCGGCCGTTAGGGCGAAGACTAGCCCTGCTGGGATTTCACTAGAGACCTTCTCTTCCGTACTGCAAGGCGATCCCTCCCAAGGATGGTATTTAGTAACCCACCCGGGAGTGTACCATTCGCCGTCAGGTCCTTTCTCAGAAGGCAGACAGCACTGAAACGGGATGTTCGCCGTGGGGAGATAAAGATCTGTCAGCACGGCGTCGAAAGCTCCGAGTTCCATCTTCCACGCTTCTCCAATACTTGTTGCGATCGTGAGATCGTGATCGGCAAGCGTCTCGCGGGCCGACTGCTGATGCTTCGGATCGTTCTCGACTACTAGAATTCGCATAACTTCTCCTTTTCAAAGGTGCTAATCAGAGTCCTATTACTCTGATTTTCTGATAATATTATATTATATTTTCCTTCTAATGTCAAGTATATATTATTCATTTTATATAATATTGACATTTTTTGGCTATATGATAGAATAAATATGTTATATATTTAATTGGACATTTAAACGTTATGGCTATTGAACAGAAATTACACGATATGGGGCTTTCCTCTTTAGAAACAAGGGTTTATTTATTTTTACTGGAACACGGTACATCTAGTCCTCCTCAAATATCAAAAGGCACAAAAATCGCGCGCAGTAACGCCCATTATCTCTTGCGGGAGCTGGTTCAGATGGGACTGATTAATAGACAGCAAAAAGGTAAGCGGTTTGTATATGCACCAACCGATCCCTCCGCTGCCCTGATAGTTTTTGATCGAAAACGTAAAGCGATGGAAGAAGCAATTAATGACCTGCGCGCGCTTCACAAAAAAAGCACCAATAAGCCGATCGTAAAATTCTACGAAGGAATTGAGGAAATAAAACAAATTTACGAAGACATACTTAAAACGAAGGTAAAAGAAGTGCTGGCTTTCGCTTCAACGGCGCGTCTATTTGCAAAAATACCCGATTATTTTCAAACGCGGTTTCAAAAAGTTTTAGTAAAGCGAGAGATTTTTTTGCGTGCGATCTTGAGTTATGAATCAGGAAAAAAAGTGGCGCCGGAGCAAAAAGAGCAAATGCGCCCTTACTACGACTACCGTCTTATTGATAAAAAATACGGCGATCTGCCAACCGATTTTCTGGTGTGGGATGATTCGTTGGCGATTATTGTGATTGACGACCCTGTTTTCGGGACCGTGCTTGAAAACAAACACCTGGCTGATACTTACCGCGCCCAATTCGAAAATATGTGGCAAGCGCTATCAAAAACAGACGATTAATGAATTTCCACACAGCAAGCTTTGTGGAATTAGGCAAGTTTAAATCTTCAGCAAACGAAATACCAACAAAATATTATGGGACCAATTCGTACGAATTGCCCTATGGATTAATATAGCAAAAAACAGTATTACAAATGCCCCATACCA
>CAYMJO010000076.1:0-1091 GCA_964391305.1 uncultured Candidatus Saccharibacteria bacterium
AGCCCGATGTGTCTTTAAGGTTTAAAGTGACAGATAGGTGTTCATGGAATTGTAGTTTTTGTCATAAGGAAGGCGGATGGGATAACATGGTAACCGCTGGTTGGGGAGAGGACGAGGTGAGGGTTTTTAATCGATTTAGAGATTACGGATACAATGAAGTCCATTTTACTGGCGGAGAACCTACGTTAAATCCTAATCTCCCCGATATAATAAAGGAATTGGTTGGCCTTGGTTATGCCGTAAAATCAACCAGTATTTTGGCTGGTAAGCCTGGTTTTTTATTAAAATGCGCTGAAAATGGATTAAGTGGCGTCAATGTTAGTGTTCACGGGGATTTCAGCTCTGTTGACGTCGAAAAAGAGTTTGTACCTGACGATGTCCTTAGCGCGATCCTCGGTTTTCAGATAGGCAGGCAAAGAGAACAGGTCCGTAATCAGATACTTTCTTTGGTGAGAGGCTTGAATGTCTTGAAAGGCACAGGTGTTAACGTGAAGGCAAACACTGTTATCTCATCTTTTAATGATTTGGAAAAAGCTCGTAGAGTCCATGCTTATTCTAAACTTTTTGGCTTAGGATTGAGATTTCTTCCCGATTTAACGCCTTCATCCAGAGACATTTCTTTTGCTGCAATTTCTGTATTTTTAAAATCTATTGGCGCAAAATTGACCAGCGTTAAGAGGGTTGCGGGTTCTTCCGACGCTACTGCTATGTTTATTGATACTGACGGATATAGATTTGGCGTGAAACAGATAGATGACGTCTTTTTAGACTCTATGTGTTCTGGATGCAAAACCATGGAATCTGGCAATTGTACAGAGAAATATTACGGAATAAGGTTGGAGAAAGTTAAATCCAAAAATGATCCTTATACGGTTAGGCTATGTTTGCATGAACAAGCCTCTTCGGTTGTTATGCCTTTTGATCAGTTTTTGAGGTCTCCACAGTTCCGGGAGATTCTTGCTAAAAAGGGAAGTGTTTAGTCAGTATTTGAAAAAAATTGACATAGAAAAGTGATTCCAATAGAATTGCCGTGCTTTTTGGGGGAAAGTCGTTGAAAATATGTTTTGTTTTCGCTAGCCGCCTTAGCTCAG
>CAYMJO010000076.1:1101-3022 GCA_964391305.1 uncultured Candidatus Saccharibacteria bacterium
ATAGTCGCCCTTCGAATGGCTCATACAAGCCAAAAAGTGCCTGCTAGGCATACTGAACCTACCTTGTAAGCGGTAGGTCTCCGGTCCGATTCCGGAAGGCGGCTCCAGAATGGCTTTTATCTGACACAAATGAAAAAATTTAAATCATTGGCTTGGATCATGCTGTTTTTGGTTGCTTTATCTGGTTGTCAGCACGAGAAAATTGAAACTAAGTTTTCTGTTGTGCCAGAAGTCATTATGTCGTCTCTTGGTGAAAGTTTTTTTACCAGGGTTGGAAATTCTTATGACAATATCGTTTTACTCCCTGAAATCAATGAAAAGATTGTTGCGATAGCTACTAATAATATCAGTGATTCTAGTCATGAAATGTTTGTCGTATATGGGGATAAAGAATTTGGGCCTTATTCTTATGTTGGCAATGTGATTGATTTTCAGGATGGCATCGCTTTTTATGCCAGGGAAAATACAAGTGATATCATGATGATCAAAAATGGCGTTGATGTACATATGGGGGAAGATAGGGCGGATTATATTGTCACCGATCGGTACAGTACGGATATCAGCAAAATGATTCTTCCTTATGAGGTTTCCAGCCTTTATGAAGTAAATGGGAAATTAGCTTTTGACGTTTTGAATTATACCAAATGGAGTCATTGTGCCGACACCGATTACTGGTGTACACAAAGCGAGTATTCCTATTTTGATCTTTTTTATGATTTTGAAGAAATTGGCGGGCAGTATGATTCCGCAAGTAATCTTTTTGAATTGGACGGGAAGCTTCATTATCAAGCCGCGGAGGGTAAGAAAAATTTTATCATTGCTGATGACGGCAAACTAATCGGCGATCAATACGATTCCGTAGAGAACTTTGTTAAATTGGAGGAAAAGCTGTACTACTTGGCGACTAAAGACGAAAAAAAAGTTATCGTGGCTGACGGCAAGCCAATTGATACTCCTTTTGAGGAAGTGTACGGGCTTTCTCTTACAAATGGGGTGTTTTCATATTGTGGCACGAAGGATGGCAAAACCTCTATCGTTATTAACGACGCAACGATCCCTGTCCAAGATTCGTCCTGTGGTAATTTAAAAACACTCGACGGCAAAATTGTTTTTGTGGCAGAAAAAGATGTTTCTGAGAATTACATTTATTATGGGGATAAAAAAATTGGGCCTTACAAAGCCGTTGAGGCTGTTAAGTTGGGGGATCATGTTATTTTTAAAATGATTAATTTTGACGAAGAAAGTGCAAAGTTTGTTTTTGTTGACGGAAAAACTTTTGGTCCGTTTGGTTATATCCCGGATGGAGGCGTAATGGAGGATCTTGGTGAAATTTATTTTACTGCGAAAAGAACTTTGACATCTCCTTACCAACTGCACCGCGTGAGCGATGACAAAATTGTCGCCGAGAATTCCGATGAAGATCCGGAGATAAAAAACGGGAGGATTGTTTATACCAAGTATGTCTATGAGGGCGATTCGCCGTTCCCTTCCGGATTCGAATTCTATGTTGATGGAGAAAATCTTTCAAAGAAGTATAAAGGGAGGTTTTCTAGTTTTTCAGCTTTTAATTTCAAAGGGGACTTTGCTGTTTTTGCCAGCAAGGCCATGGACGGAAGCCCGGATAACGACGGTCAATTTTACATAATTATGAATGAAAGCGAATACGGGCCTTTTCCTGAGTCCGACTTCTATTTTTACGAGAACGGAAAATTGTTTCTCAAAACAACAAATGTTTCCGGGAAAAAGGAGCTTTATGTCGAGAGATGATGATTTTATACGTTCCCCTCACTGAGACCTGGAAGGCGGCTCCATGAATTACATTGGCTCATAGAAGCCGTTTTTATAGTTTTCTGACCAAGGGGATATGTTCACAATTTTCTTCTCCATAAGTTGTCTTTATTCCGCATAGAGACAGATCTCC
>CAYMJO010000077.1:0-2947 GCA_964391305.1 uncultured Candidatus Saccharibacteria bacterium
CCTCTTTTGCGGCCACCGCGAGGTTTTTTGCTGTGACATTTTGAATGTGATTTTGCTTTAAATTTTCTTTTAAAGTTTTGAAATTATTTTCTTCAGGCTCGTAGCTTAAGATTTTTATATTTGGGTTTAATACATTTGCGTACAATGAAAAAAGGCCGATGTGTGCACCGATATCGACGATTAACGTTTTCGCATTTTTGATATGCGGCTCTATTTTTTGGTAATCACGCTCCGTGAAAATTTCGTGAAAGACAGACTCGTCGGCGTCGGAGTTTAATAATATCGAAAGTTTTCTTTTATTGAATTGGATAGTAAGTTGCCGCGACTGTGTCTTCATATTTATAAGTTGATGGGATTAACATTTCTGCCCAAACGCCTTCGGCGATCAATTCCTTTTTCATCTCTTCGATCTTTTTGAAATATTCTTCCTTTGAGTATTTTTTGTTTAAAATTTCATACGAGGCGTGGTTGCGGGCGATACAGCCAAAACAATCGTGCGAATTAAAAACCGAATCGCAGTGACAACAGTCCGTTGAGAACCAAGTCATATTGCAACAATGCAAATTATAACTGCCCGTTGAGCCTATTGAATTATAAAGCTCTTGGCACATCGTGGCCGCGATGTTGTCTATGTCCACAGAGTCTTTTACTTGATTAATATTCGTTCCGCCATAAACAATATCTTCCCCGTTTTTCGCATTGAAACAATGATAAAGATTTTTTGAATTCCTTAAATCCGCACCCACGCAATTTTCGCAATTCTTTTGATAAGTGCTTCTTTGCGGAGTCTTTTTTCTTAAGTCATCGAGCATTTGATAAAGCTCGTCCGTTGAGTATTTTTTAAGATAGAATTGTCGTTTTTTTTCGTATTCTTCCTTTGGAACTTTTTGATTTAAAATTTGGTATTCCGCGTTCTGCATGCACGCGCACAAAAAGCAGTGCTGGCAGTTTGTGATGTCGTAGCAATACTCGCAATCCACGCATCCGACCAAATACGCACCAAATGAACATCCGTAACATTTTTCCGCGCCGATAAGCTCACGGCAAAGTTCGCTTTGGTCTACGTCGAAACAGTCCACGCACGAAGAATCTCTGGCACAATACTGGGAATAAAAAACGTCTTCACAATAGTGCGTGCCCGAACACAAATAGCATCTATTATTGAATGTTGAAAAATTCGTATATTCTGAATTTTCCGAATTAGTATTAACAATCGCAATTCGGGGGGTTGTTTTGTGCAACTCTGTGAAGTCGTTGAGAAATGACATGACCGGATTATACCACTAATACACCTCCTTCAAGTAGCACTAGTTTTAAGCTCGCTCCTCAATAACATCAGTGTTTCCTGTTTGAGGATTTTGCGAATAGATTGAAATTCCGGATTGGGCAACAAATGATTTAAATCCTGATCAATAATCGTATTTGTGACCTTTTTATCCACAAAATCTATCAATTGTTTGAAAAAGTTCGATAGAGATTCCTTTCTTTGCTCAAAAATAATCTCCTCGCTATACGGGTAACCATTAAATAAAAAGTGATGTATATCAAAAATATCCCTACCCGCTATTTTCCCAGTACGCTCGTATCTGGCAATTAGTGTGATCAATTTATTGGAAACTATTGTTTCTATAGTCTGGCATTTGACTGTGCGGTCAATTTCGGGAAGACGCACCATTTCATATTTATTTTTCTTTGGAACCGGGAACAGCACATCCACTTTTATCGTGTTTCTTCCCTTGGAATCGGGGATCTCGTATCCGAGAAAATACTGTGGCACTTTTGAGCTTTTATCTTTTATGATAAGCCCTAAATCCTCGAAACATTTTTCTAAAGCATTACGAACGTTTTCCATTTCATCCCTTTCGATCAATAAATCAAAATCCAAATCAACTGAAAATCTATTCAAAAGTCCTCGCATGGCGGCGCAAGTTCCCCCTTTAAAACCTAACCTCGAAGACAAATAAGCGTTTCCCACAATTGCAGTTAGTAAGCGCAGGAGCCAGACTTTATGTATTACATCTTTTTTATGTGGCAGTAGCATTGGTAATATTTGTTAGAGGATAACCAATCTCCTTTTGGAGAGAAAGTACTTTTGAAAAATCTACTTGTCCTATCCCGTCAAAATAAAACATAGGATTAAAATATAATGCATCAGCTATGGCTCGTTCTTTTGTTGCCATTAAAATCCCGTTTTTCTCAATAATTCCTGCGGGGTTGTATAAAAACTTATCCTGAAGCTGGCGACTAACATAGGAATGTTTGCCAATTTGGAATCGGCGTGAATGACTGCTTGTCAGTGTATGATGGTGGATTATTTGGGTCATAAGCCCTTCGGCCACAAGAATGCTTTCACAGCTTACATAGGCATATTCGTGAAGAGCCTTAGTCCCCAGAAAAAGCGGATCAAGCCGGTCGATTGGAAGCAATGAATAAAACCCTTTATAGATACGAAATAGGATGCCCTGCTGCGTGTAGCGTTTCAAAATAGTATACAGCGTGCCCATTTTCTCTATATTCCATAGGCGCGCCAAATCCTGAATATGAAAAATTGAATCAGGTTGGCGGGCTAAAACAGCGATTTTGTTTGATATTGCGGTCATTTCGTTCTGTTATTCTGTACATCTATGTACAGAATAACATGACTTGGCGAAAACTACAACCCAAATGATAAACAAAGCGGGCTAATACACCTCCTTCAAGTAGCACTTTTCGCAGACGACTTTGTAGGACCATTTTTCGGGGTAGACGGTTTGGATGTCGGCGTTGCAGAGGAAACAGCTGGTTTCGCGGAGCTTTTTTGGAGGCTGAAGAGCCAAGAGCTCTTTGTACCTTTGGTCGGGACATATGCGTGGAAGAGGGAGATTGAAAGTTTTGTAAAATTTAAATATTCAGATAGAAAATTTATTTCATTATCCTCCCATGACAGCAGGCAAAACAATGATTGCCA
>CAYMJO010000078.1:0-2875 GCA_964391305.1 uncultured Candidatus Saccharibacteria bacterium
CCTTCAATCTTTTCCCAATAGAAATGGTAGTCAGGAGAGTCGTAATAAAGACTCGAAATCGCATATCGTCCATTATCTCCGTATTCATCGGGATGAAGATATTCCTGTACCTCTTTTTCAAAAACACGAGCTTGCTCAATAGGGAGCAGATACTTGAGCTCGAAACGGTTGAATTTTCTGATTATATTGCTTGCTTTTGACAAATTAGCGATTTAAATACTGACCGCCTTATAAACATTATTCGTTAAATAAATATGAAAAAGATGTGAAAAAGATGTGAGAGATAATTACGGTTTTACATATGACAAGTTAGTTCCAGACCTGTTAAACCCGAACCCAAACAAAAAATAAGTAGAAAACAGTATGTTACCACCTACATTTCTCACTTAATCACAGAAAGCCTCTTTTAAACAAACCCTTATTTTGTTAAAATAAAATCAGATAAAAACAACAAACAATGAGATTTAAAATCGCAAAATTTTCAGCCCAAAAAGCACGAAAAACAGTTGCTAACTCATCTAGAATCGAAGGTTGCAAGGGTACAGAAGATAGGAGCCTTAAGATGAAAACACGCAAGATAGCCTCAAGTCTTTGTTCATGAAATATTCTTCGGATCAAGATTATATTTATTATTCTGGGACTAATATTCCGGTTAATGAACTTGGGATACAAAACCAAAAAGAGATTGACGAATTGGAAGCGCAGTTATTTTTGAAAACATACGAACATTTTCATGCAAACTTAGATGAGAAAACCATTTTCAATCAAAAATACTTAAAAGATTTACATAAATTCGCATTTCCAAAACTTTATCCATGGGCAGGGAAGTATAGGACTAAAAATATATCAAAAGGTGACACGGTTTTCTGCCAAGCAAGATATCTTGATGTGCAGATAAAAGAGTTTTTCGCAGAATTCAAAAAAGAAAATTATCTCAAAAATTATCGAGATAAATCATCAGAAGAATTTGCCCAAAAAATCGCATACTTTATGTGCGAGCTGATTGCATTGCATCCGTTCAGCGAATTAAACGGCAGGACGATCAGACTATTTTTCGATATGATAGCTGTATATAACGGGTACGAGTATATAAATTACGACAATATAAGTGCTAGAGAAGATAATAAATTCATTCAAGCTTCAAAGCGCTGTATGCATAAGGATTGTAAACCGATGGAGAGAATTATTTTAAAAGGGTTGAAAAAAGCGAAATAAGCTCAATGCTACTTCTTAAAAGAGAACCCAAACAAAAAATAAGTAGAAAACAGCGTGTTACCAGAAAAAAGTTAAAAAAGTCAGTATTTTCCAGTGGAATCCAGTCCCATTTCAGGTATCATTTAGATTTGGACAAGACTAAGTCTTGCACTAACATTGTTAGTGCGCTATAATTCTAGTACAAATAATGTAAGTAAGTATGAATACTTTAACAATCCGAATAGACAGTGATCTAAAGGAAAGGGCATCTGTGCAAGCCGAAAAGCTTGGTGTGCCGTTAACTTTTATTATTAAAACAGCTTTGATTAATTTTGTTGAATCGCCAAAAATCGTAATTGGGGAACCTCAAGATGTTATCGTTGCGTCAGATACTCAGTCTAAAATGGATAAAATAGGCGAATTGCTATGAAGCTTGTAATTACATCCTCTATAAAAAAGACCGAATTCGAGTCTGTTAAGAGTGTTTTTGATATAGATGTAATAAAAATCGCGGCAAAAAAATCATTAGAAGGATTAGGTGAAAATATAAAAAGTTCTTCTAAGATAAAAGGGACATGTCTTAAAAAAGTTTATTTAACAAGTACGGGCGGAGCTGGCAGAGTGATATTTCTACTTAAACTGAAAAACAAAAAATCAGTTTTAGTAATGATAAGATTAAAAAACGATAAAAAAATCGGATCAAACATGACAATTCAAAACCCAAAATTCGAAAAAGCGTTAAATAAGAATCTAGATATTATTATAAGCGATCTCGAGAATGGTGCTTTCGAAGAATTTGATATTCAAACCCAAACAAAAAATAAGTAGAAAAGTGTGTGTCACCACAGCGTGAGGAAGCGAAGCGGAGGCACAATCAAAAAGACACGAAATATAAAGATAATCAAGGTGTAAGCCTTAATTGAGTTTGTAATAACAAATGGAGAGTGAGATACTTTTATCCTGAAAATTTTTAACCACCAACACATGACCACCAAGAAATCATCGGGCTTCGGTGCGGTAATCTTCATCGGAGTCTTGGTGGTACTCGCATACATTTTTCTCAGAGGAGGCGGAGGAGGCTCGCAGGACCTCAACGAATACTACTCTCTACTCGCACAAGAAGGCGAAACGTCTTACGATCTTATAGACACGGCATACGCAGCCGGCACAATAAACTACGAAACATCGCTAATATACAAGACATACGCCGCATTCGGCGACGACAATCTGCCGGCGGAATATTCAAGCGATGTATACGCTGGGGACGAGGCCAACTGGGTGTTCGCGGAGATCAAGCAAAATTTCGACACTTTCTCGGAGGAAACCAAGGCGATTCTTGAGCCTTTTACATTGAGGCCGGACGACCCGGGCAGCTACTTCAACCTGCAATATCAAGCGGGTGCTTATGATCAAGAAGGAGTGGTCCCTGCCGCGGAAGCTGCGAGGCCGGACGCAAATCTTTATACCGAATATCTGGTCAGTGCCGACGGCGAGGTGAAAATCTGGTATCCGAACGATTCGATAGTGGCCGATAAGCCGGGAGGTTTGGGGGCGATGGTTTTGAGCGCCGATGAGGGGAAAAAGCTGGCTCGGAAACTCAAGGATCTGTTGGATCAAGACGCAATCATCAGTACCTATATCGGTTTTATGGGAAAAAATCTTTTGCCCGACAGCGGGGGAG
>CAYMJO010000079.1:0-2807 GCA_964391305.1 uncultured Candidatus Saccharibacteria bacterium
ATCTCACGCACCCCATGCGTGCGCACTAAGCCGCTAGGCCATGCCCCGAAAAAATCAATAAATCTCCAGATATTTCTTCAATTCCCATTCAGTCACTTGGATTCGAAACTCATCCCATTCCTTCTTCTTCGCCTCAATGTACTTTTCATAAGTGTGTTTGCCCAACGCGTCTTTGATAATCTTATCTCGTCCCAATTCTTTCAGAGCCTGCCAGAGGGAATGGGGAAGCTTGCTGATATTAAGCTTCTCGAGCTTCTCGTCGCTAAATCCAAAAACATCTTCCTCAATGGGTTTTGGCGCTTTGAGTTTTTTCTTGATTCCATCAAGCCCGGCCGCAAGCATGACCGCAAACGCAAAGTAAATGTTGCATGAAGGATCCGGACAGCGCAGTTCTGCCCGCGTAGATTGAGGAGCATTTTTGAAAATTCTAGGTATCCTGATAAGCGCGGATCTGTTCATCCTCGCCCAGCTGATATAAACAGGAGCTTCATAGCCCACAACAAGGCGTTTGTAGGAATTCACAGTTGGAGAAAGCACGGCCGACATTGCCTTGGCGTGCGCGAGTTGTCCAGCGATAAAATGATAAGCAATCTTTGACAGCTTATATTTGTCATTTTTATCAAAAAACTTATTTTTCTTATTCTTAAAAAGGCTTTGATGGACATGCATGCCGGATCCGTTGATGTCCGTGATTGGCTTCGGCATAAAAGTCGCGTGAAGCCCATACTTCTGCGCGACAGCCTTGAGAACAAATCGAAGAGTTACAGCGTTATCAGCGGTCTTCAAGGCATTGTCATACTTAAAGTCTATCTCATGCTGACCGCGCGCGACTTCGTGATGCGATGTCTCGACGTCTATGCCAAGCTTGCCAAGCGTGACCGTCATGTCCTTCCTTACATCATAGGCTTGATCGGTCGATAAATCAAAATAGCCTGCCGTGTCGCTTGGGAGAATTTTGACACAGCCGTTTTCTTTTTTGAACAAAAAGAATTCCAGTTCAGGTCCTGTCATATATTCAAAGCCCATTTTGGAAGCTTCCGCAAGAACTTTTTTTAAAATATATCTTGGATCGCCGGGAAAGGGTTCGCCGTCCGCGTTATAAACATCACAAATGAACCTCGCCGTGTTCCCACCATCGGAAGCAAGCCACGGAATAACCGCGTAAGTTGACGGATCGGGCTTGAGATACATATCGCTTTCGGCTATTCTCGCAAATCCCTCAATTGACGATCCGTCAAACCATACACCGGCGCCAAGCGAATCCGCGAGTCTGTGAATGGGAATTAAAACGCTCTTCACTACGCCAAAAATATCCGTGAATTGAAGCTGGACAAATTTGATTTTATCCTTTTTAAATTTTCGTGAAAGATTTTTTGCCTTCATAAATTTTGGTTTAAAAACTTAAACTCTTCCATTTAAAAAAATGGAAGAGAAACAAAGACAAATTCTTTTTCTAAAAATACACAGAAAAATCAGTTCAACTCTTTCTTTTTTTCTTCAAATTCCTTTTTACCAATCTCTCCCTTTGCGTAACGCTCTTTAAGGATATCTAAGGCGGACTTGTCACCTTTGCTCCCGTTTCTATTTTGATCAGAGAGCCACTTAATCAAAGCAATGATGCCTAAAATCACCAAACTCCAAAACACAAGCATAAAAATCCAGCCAAACCATCCCATTGGGTTAATTGCGAAATTTCCCATCATTCCTCCCATCATTTCTTGGGCATGGGCAAATGAGAAAGTTGGAAAAACAAGGCTTAAAAGAACAACATAAATTGTGAGAAAAAATAATTTTTTCATAATTCTTCGATTAATTAAAAAATTAAAACGACAAAACCTTCTTTCATCATCCATCAAATAGAAAATTTTGTCAATTTTTTTGACAATTTTATTCAAAAATTTCTACACGCCTAAAATATATTTTCCTCTGTATTTTTTAAATTTTTTATTTATAAAATCAATCGCGTCTTTTGAATTCATGCTCAAAAGCTTTTCCATGTCTTCGTTCCAAGGAAACTTCTCTTTCCTGTCTTTTTGGAACTTGTATCCTCGACCGTAAGCCTCGCTTGGGTTAAGGCTCTTGAACTTCGTGTTTTTTTCTTTAGAAATCAAAATCGCGTTATTGTAATTCAGCTTTACCAAATCGTAATCGAATTTCTCACACAGATCATAGAGCTTCGACAAGGACTGCCCATAAAAATGATCTTCTGCCCATACATAGTTCCTCTCCCATTTGACGGCAAATTTCAAGGGCGGAGGAACTTTTTCGTTTATCTCCGCACACACCAAAGTCGGCCTGAATTTTCCAAAGATTTTTTCGAGGACAAAATAGTCATAGCCATCTATGTCAAGGCTTAAAATGCCAAAATCTTTCGGGATATTGTAAGTTTTCAAAACATCAACGACATTCTCGGGCGTGATATAAAGCTTCGCGAGCGAAACATTGCCGCAGTTTCGGCAGTAGAGACTGCTCAAATAACGAAAATCCCCACTGTCGACTTCAAGCGCAAGTCCACGGTAGCCATTTAAAAAAAATAAATAAGTGTTTGACATTTCAAAACCGTTGCCCGCGCCAATATCAACGCAGACCTTTTTGTGGAAAATTTGATCGATTATGTCTTTTATCACAAGATCTTCGCCAAAATTGGCGTAGCTTTCTTTTCTCACGTTTCTCACGAAATAGTAATAAAAGCCAAGATATGTCCCTTTTAGCCATTTTTTGAGCTCTTTTACAACCATTTTTTATAAAAAAATTAGGTAATTAGTGTGAAACGTAACCAAAATAGATAGATAGTAAGAAAGAGTTTA
>CAYMJO010000080.1:0-2805 GCA_964391305.1 uncultured Candidatus Saccharibacteria bacterium
CAAACCTTTCGCGTTGGTCAACGGGATCGACAATTTCACTGTACGCATTGACTATTTCCCAGGTATTTACCAAAAGCTGGAAAGTATCGCACACCCGTGGATCCCTATCATTTTTGCGCGCCAAAGGTTTTGTAGAAACAGGGTGTTGGATCACAAAAGTCGGCTGAATTAATTTTGGCCTGGAAACTTTTTTATAAAGAGCATCGACCAAATTTCCGTATCCTAATTTTTCAGCATCTTCAATAAAAATCTTCTTTTTCTTGATCTCGGCCAAAAGACTGCCGGCATCTTCAAATTTCAAAACATCAATCCCACAATCTTTTTTAATTAACTCGGTAAACTTGATCCTTGGCCAAGGAGCCTTAAAATCCACGTCAACTTCTTTGCCTTCGCGGTCTTTGATTTTAAGTTTCGTAGTGCCGATTAATTTTTTCAAAATATGGGCGAGTAACTTTTCCGTGAAGTCCATGTTGTTCTCGTAATCCCAGTAAGCCGCATAGTGCTCAACCATTGTAAATTCCTGTAAATGACTCGGGTCAATGCCCTCATTTCGGAAACACCTCGCGACTTCAAAAGTTTTTTCAAATCCGCCGGCGATCGCTTGTTTCTGCCATAATTCTCCAGCCGCAATTCTCAAGTAAACATCCATGTCGAGAGCGTTGTGATGCGTAATAAAAGGCTTGGCCGCAGCACCGGAAGATACGTTCTCCAAAACAGGAGTTTCTATTTCCAAAAATCCTTCTTCCCAGTAAAATTCACGCAACGTTTTTATTAAATTACTTCTAAAAACAAATCTGTCGAAACTCTCGCGGCTCATGGTTGTGTCCAGATATCTTTGGCGATAGATATCCTCACGATTAGTAAGCCCATGCCACTTTTCCGGGAGAGGCCTTAGCGCCTTCGACAACATAACGAAATCATAAATCATTAGAGTAGGCTCTCCATGTCTTGTAATGAAAATTTCACCCTCGACTCCGATAAAATCGGCCATATCAAATTTTCGAGAAAATTTGTATTTGTCCTTGCCCAAAACATCTTCCATGAAGCAGATCTGAATTCTGCCATCAATGTCCTGCAAATGTCCGAAGGTCAGTCGGCCATGTTCACGGAGAGACATAATTCTTCCACAGAGTTTTATAGTTTTTTTGGCCTTTTTCTTGATAATTTCCTCAACAGCGCGCGCGCCATCCTTTGCAAGCATCGAAGCTTGTTTCGTCGTATGGGTTCTCTCATATTTTGCCGCATAAGGAACAATGCCCTGCGCTCGCAGATCAGCAAGTTTCTGTAGCCTCACGTGGTATTCGTTTGAAATATCTGTCATATGAATTGAATTTAATTGCCTGCGTAAAACATGGCGGTATTATAGAGGAAACCACTTTCTTCCTCAAGCAGCTTTCGCTCCAGTCGACATTCCCCCAAAAATATAGTATAATATACACGATGAAAGAAAAAATAAAGAAGAGGTTGAAATGCTCTCATCTGGACGTGATCGCGATTCCGGGCGTTTTTATGAACAAAAAGAAAAATGCCCTGTATCACCTCAAGCACATCTGTCCAAAATGCCCCCAATGGCGGCGCAAAATGCGTGACGTCGAAAAAAACGGCACATGTTGGTGGCACGAAAACTGGGAAAAAGGCAACTACGGAATACACAGGCACTTCGGCGTAAAAAACTTTATCACTCAGTACACGCACCTAAAAACAGACCTGAAAAAACACAGGATGAGGCTCAAAAAAGAATCTGCTTAGGCTTAATTCTTTTTATACAGAATATGGTAGTTCTCATTATTGCTGTGCAACGCGCCATTAAACATCTCAATTCTTTCAACGGGATCCCGGTAGTTACCGGCAAAACCATTAAGGAGGTAATAAACACCGTCCCAAGAATTACCAGAGTCGATATAGGAATAGATTGCGAACTCGCCATCAACCTCAGCGTCATCTCTATAAAAAATAGTAATTTCACCATCATCCGATTCAAGGATCGGCCCAATTTTTTGAGCGTCATATTCGCCAGTCCCATTAACAAAATCAAGAAGATCATCTTCGCCGTCTAGAGTTTTGTACTTCCACTTTGCGCCATCGTCCTCGCCCCTGAAAACGATAAAATAACTGTCTTGAGCCTCCCAGGTATCGAAAACAATTTCAGCGTCCACCGAATGATTGGAATTTAAAAACTTCAAAATCTCATCGTAAGAGCTAACATTCGTCATGCCCCAAGACAAATCAACTAGCCGTAGCCGCGATATACAAGAGAAGGAAAAGTCCGAGCCAAATAATTTCAGAAACAAAAACGGAAATAAACTTTTTCCATCCACCATGTTTCACGGAGGAAATTATGGCCGGGCCAAAGGCAACAAAAAGATAGACTAAAACAACAAGAACGACTGATCCAATAGCAATCAGCTCGTCACGCGGGTTGTAATTGTTGGCAAGGAACACCACCGAATACGTTAACAAAGCCATCAGCACCGCCGAAAAGAACCCAATGGCAAAACCTGAAAAAGTAAAAACTCTAGACGAATTCTCGTAAACTTGTTGGCTCAAGGCCGCTTGACTTTGCCTTTTTTGAATAAACTTGTTCAATAGATAAGCCGCCAAAAGTAAGAAAATAATGATAAACAAACCCCAAACAATGGAAGACAAATAGAGTCTTATTTTGCTTTTTGCGTATTCTCCTTTCACGATAAAAGATTCATTCGGAGACAATTCCTTTGCCGTCTTTGTCACGGGTCCATATGAGTTTATTTCTGAAACAATCTTTGAAAGATCGGCTTCGCCAGAAGTTGCGACCGCGATTTCACC
>CAYMJO010000081.1:0-2792 GCA_964391305.1 uncultured Candidatus Saccharibacteria bacterium
TCGCCCTGGAAACCACTGACCCAGCCACCAAAACTGGCTTCATGACGGCAACCGGAGTTATTGCCCCGGTTCGTCCGACTTGCAAAATTATATCCAAAATTTTGCTTGAAACTTTGTGCGCCGGGAACTTATACGCGACTGCGTATCTTGGAGTTTTTGCCGTTTTCCCCATTATTTTTTGCTGATCCAGCGAATTAACTTTTATTACAATTCCGTCTATTTCATAAGGCAAATCGTCTCTTTTCTTTTCCCATTTTTTGCAAAATTTAATCACCTCTTCGATTGATTTTATTTTCTCGTAATTTTTTTCGATTGGGAGGCCGAGTTCCTTAAACGTTTCCAGTACTTCCACTTGAGTCTTTGGCGACTCAATGAATGTCGACATCCCGAGCTCATAAAAATCCGTGTGAAGCCCTCTTTCTGCCGCCACAGAAGGATCCAATTGTCGGATCGCCCCCGCGGCTAAGTTTCTTACATTTGCGTAGATTTTTCCTCCTTCTTTTTCCTGCTTCTTGTTTATTCCTTCAAAGGCTTTTTTGGGCAAAAAAACTTCTCCGGAAATTTCCAAATCTACGTCTTTTGTAAGCCGCATCGGGATTGCTTCGATTGTTTTTACCGTGTGCGTCACGTCCTCGCCTTCTATCCCGTCACCACGTGTCAGCGCGCGAATAAATTTGCCGTTTTTATAGTGCAAAGTGATGTTCAGCCCGTCCAATTTTAACTCGCAGACGAAATTTATCTCATCCGGCACAAGCTTTTTTATTTTCTCGTACCATTCTGCTATTTCTCCTTCTGAAAAAACGTCCGCAAGGCTCTTCTTTCGAGTTAAATGTTTAACTTTATCGAATCTTCCCGATAACGCACTCCCTACTCTTTGAGTCGGGGAATCCTCGGTCACAAATTCCGGATATTTTTCTTCCAAATCTATTAATTCCCTCTTTAAAGAATCTCTGACAGATTCGGGAATATCGGATTTGTCCAAAACAAAATAATCGTAATTGAGCTTTTTAATTTTTTCTCTCAAAAGCTCTATCCTTTTTTTGGCTTGTTGCTTGTCCATTGGGGCTTTTTCTGGTATAATACTTTGATAAGTCGAACCTAAAAGATTATATGAGCCAGAACGATGACAAACAAGTAGAATTTAATGGCGCAAAGCTAAAAAATGCTTTGGTTTCTGTGTCTGATCTTTCTCCGGAGGAGCAAAAGGCCTTGAATCAGCCTCTTAAAGATCCTTCTGGCGGAGGAGAGGCGAACAAGAAATTCCTGGACGATGTTGTCGCCAAAATCAATGACGGAAAAATCAATCTTTTTTCGCCTTCGAGTTTATTGAATCAGGAAGTTTATCAAAAATTATCAGAGCAGGTCCAAGGGAAAATTGATATGGATGCCGTAAATTTATTGGCGAAACTGCGTGACATGAAAGGTCTTTATGATTTGGGACAAACCGATTCTTATCAGATGGAAAATTTGGCTGAAAATGTCCGTTTAATCAAAGAGCGTATTGAAGCTGAAGCGGGCGATGTATTTATAATTTAACTTTTTTGAGATGCCTGAAGGAGGTAAAGAACTTGGACCACCGGATGATATGAACCAAAGTATTGAAGGTGAACACAAAGATACTAGACCTTTAGAAGGCCATAGCTCTGACGTTGCTCAACCGCTTACCAAAAAAAGCGCCGCTGATACTGCAAAAGAGAGCGGACTACCTCCGGGAAGCCAGGAAAAGGCGAAGAAACTTGCCGATATTGTGATTAAGAAGTCTGATAATAAACTTAAAGCTTTAACCGATATGTCGGGGGCTTCGACCATAATGACTATCACAAAGGCGCTTGAGAACCAGATGCTGACAAACGAGGATACAAGAAATTCGCGTTTTGTGCAGGGGGCTTACGCTTTGTGTAAAATGTTCGAGGGTATGTTTGGATTTGCTTTCACGGCAAGTGATTACGGGGCTTTTACAAGCGCTTTCTATCCGACAGAGAGAATTGAATTTAACGAGGCTCAGCTTAAGGAATTTTTGGCTGAGAGGACTAAATTGGAACTTCTCAGTGGTTACAAAGAGAAAAAAGAGAAATTAGATGTTTTGGTTAACGATAAAGATAAGCAAGCATTACAAGAAGAATTAAAAAATATAAAAGACGAGATAAGGAAAAGATTTGGGCCTAAAGGGGACGACCCGGATGCTCTTTGTAAGGAATACCTGGAGAAAAACAAAGAACAACTGACAAAGGAAGAGTTGGATAAATTCAAGGATTCAGAAGCCGCGGATGCTCAAGCTTCCTCTTGTTATGTTCAGAAACAATTGAATATCCCGCCTGGTACGGATTACGATCCTGATAGGCTGCATGCAAGCCTTCAACATACCGCTTATAAAGATCCTTCACGCGAGAATAAGAAATACTCGATGTTTGACTACAAGGATGACCCTTCGGAATTTTATTCCGCACTTGATGCCGGGACTGCGCCGACCGGGACTGTAGTGTTTTTTAGGTGGAATATCGGCGGAGAAAAAACAGCGTTATTGTGCGGAATTGTTGGCATTGATGGAAAACTTAGATTTCATGATTCAAAAAAGCTTCATACTTTTGGCAGAGATAAGTCTGATGCTGAAAAATACGAAGATTCTGTACGCGGCAATACAGACGAAAAAGATAGCTCCGAGGATGCCGACCTAAATGCTTTGTCCGGATCTCTTTTGGGAGTGGATTTAATGCCTACGAGTTCTTTTGCTGGGGTGTTTTATCCGCGAGAACCTAAGACTGAGGAAACGACAAAGGCCGAAGAAACAAAAC
>CAYMJO010000082.1:0-2777 GCA_964391305.1 uncultured Candidatus Saccharibacteria bacterium
CCTGGCAAAGATGAGGATTTGCAGGGCGAGCCTTTTGTAGGCGCGTCGGGAAAGCTTTTAACGAAGCTCATTGAGTCTATTGGGCTGAAACGCGAGGATGTTTTTATAGCCAATGTTGTGAAGTGTAGACCTCCAAATAACAGGGATCCTTTTCCGGAGGAGGTTGACGCTTGTTGGCCATATCTTATGCGCCAAATCAAAGCTATTAAGCCTGATTTGATTGTTATGCTCGGCAGGCATTCTATGGGGAGGTTTCTTCCCGGTTTGAAAATTTCCGAAGTGCACGGATGTGCAAAGATTTACAAGGGTGTTTGGCAAAAAAAACAAGTTTATCTTCCGCTCTATCATCCTGCTGTTGCGCTTTATGATCCAAGAAAGAAAGAGGTTTTGGCTGAGGATTTTAAAAAGATCCCGTTAATTTTGAAAAAAATATCTTTAGCTCAAAAAAATAATGACTCATAGAAAATATTTATCAATTATTGCTGTTGCTGACGCTTTGGCGTGGGTTGCTTTTATCACTGTTATTTTTAAATTTAATCCGGAAGAGTCCACTTCCGTTTCCCTCGCGTTTTTTTATTCGAGTATTTTTATCGCTTTAAGTTGTACGTTTACTTTGATCGGATATTATTTCAGGCTTTGGCTTTATAAAAATGAGATTTTTTACGCGCATATAAATATCTCATTGAGGCAGGGGATTATTTTGAGTCTTATTGCTGTCGGCTGTTTGGTTTTATTAATGCTCCGCGTCCTAAGTTGGTGGTCTGGCGGATTGCTTATTTTGGCTTCGATACTTCTGGAGTTTTATTTTTCTTCGAGGGAGGATTTCTGAAGTTCCTTGTATTCCGGTCTGTCTATAACTTCCATATTTGAAATTGGCCAGAATACTACCCATGCTTTTCCTTCGATGTTTCCTTTTGGGACAAATGCGTCAGAGATTTTTTCTTCGCACCCGCCGGAGTATGGGCTCTTGAAACAGCTTCTTGAATCTGTGCTTGCGCCCCTGTTGTCGCCCAGTGCAAAGTACTCTTCCTCTGGGATTTGAAAAACTTTATATCCAGTAGAAAAAGTTTCTGTGTTATGGATGTTTCCTTCGTTTAAATAAGGTTCCTCGAGTTTCGTCCCTGTTTGATTTTCTTCATTTGTTACGTATATCTCGCCGTTTAAAATTTCCACTGTTTCTCCCGGCAATCCAATTACTCTTTTTATAAAAAACTTTTCATCGGAAGATTTTGGCGTGAACACTATTATATCTCCGCGCTCTAAGTCTTTTACGTACAGGCTTGCTTTGTCCAGAATGATTTTCTCACCGTATTCTTTTACGCACTCTCCTTTTATCGAATTAAGATTATCGCACATTGACGGGCCATAAATATCAAAAGGAGCTATCAAGAATTTTTCCAACAACATCAGTATGCCGAAACATATCGCCACGTTGACTATCAGGTCTAAAATCCAAAGAAATTGTTTTTTGTATTTTGTAAAAAACGAATTTTCCATTGGTCGAATATTAGTCGCTTAATTGCAAATGTAAAGTAAAAATTGTATAATTTAAGTATGGAATTGAAGTATTGGATTTATAAAAGCCATCTAGAGGAGGGGGAAAAAATTTTTACCGTTATTCATAGACACTGGCTGATTTTGAAGCAAAAAATATGGAAGGTTTCTACGTTCGGAATTCTTCCGCCGGTAGTTCTTTTTTATTTCTTCCCAAAGTTTTGGCCGGTTCTTGTTATTTGGTTTTCGGTTGGAATTTTTCTTTATTTTGTAAAAACGATGGAGTGGTATTACGATTGCCTTTTAATTACCAGTATTGGGGTTGTTGACATTGAGCGTCGTGGAATTTTCGATAATTCTTCGAAAAGAATTGAGTACGAAAGCATCGATGGTGTTTCGTATGTTATAAAGGGATTTTTACCGACTCTTCTGAATTACGGGGATATAGTTGTTGATAAAATGGGATCTGATATCCAGATCAATCTGCAGGATGCTGCGAATCCGCGCAAGGTTGAGAAGATTATCATGAAGCATCAAGAAGAGTGCATGGAGAAGAAGTCGTATGTTGACCACGAAGCCTTGAAGGGATTGCTTGCCGACATGATTACGACGCATGTTAAGAAACATGGTTACAAAACCGCCAGGAAGGATTAATTTTTATTATGGTATACGCTCTTATTATTATTTTTTTTCTTGTCGCTGTTTACGCGGTTGTGTTTGCGAAGGTAATTTTAAAGAGGAGACGAAGGTTCTCTGAAAGCGACAAAAGATACGTCGCCGTAAAGTGGAATGAGCTTTCCCATGCTGGAGCCAGAAATTGTATAATGGAGGCGGATAAACTTTTGGATTTTTGTTTGGGGAAGATTCTTGGTTCAAAATACGAAAAAGCTTCGTTGGGTGAAAAATTGAAATTAAAGGGAGTTATGTTTTCGGATTTAAACGGAGTTTGGTTTGCTCATAAACTTAGAAATAAAATTGCACACGAACTGGATTCTAGAGTTTCAATGGGGGAGGCTAAAAGGGCGCTTGCGGCTTTCAAAAGAGCTTTTGTCGATCTTGGTGTTAAAATAAAATAGTTTTATGGTGAAAAAACCTTTCGTTCTTGGTGTTTGTGGCAAGATTGCTTCTGGGAAAAGCACTGTTTTGAGTGTTTTTAAAAAGCATGGGTGGTTCACAATTGATGCGGATAAAATCGTGCATGAATTGTATAAATCGGGGATGCCTGGCCAGAGGAGAATTTCGGATTTTTTCATTGAGATCGAAGTAACGGTTTTAACGCCCCT
>CAYMJO010000083.1:0-2685 GCA_964391305.1 uncultured Candidatus Saccharibacteria bacterium
GCCGGGGATGGGAGAAAAAAGTCAAAAGGATGTTTTGGAGGCAATTTCTGAGCACGCGAAGTTTGATTTGGATAGAGTTCTTATCGTCGAGGCGCTAATGGAAGCCGAAAAATACATTGAGTACATGAAAAAATGCAAAGAAATTAGGCGAATAGAATATGCCGGAAGTTTAAGAAGAAGAGAAGAGACTATTGGCGATATAGATTTACTGGCGACTGTTCGGGGAGATGGAGATGTAGCCGCGCTGATGGATTATTTTGTTAAATACAGGGACGTTTTAAAAATAATTGCAAAGGGCGACACAAAATCCGCTGTGCTTTTGGAAAGCGGCATACAGGTTGACCTTAGAGTTGTTGAGGATGATGTTTTTGGCGCGGCTCTTTGTTATTTTACCGGGAGTAAGGCTCATAATATTTCACTTCGCGAGATGGCGAAGAAAAAAGGATTGAAGGTAAGCGAGTACGGGGTTTTTAAACTTTCCAAAGGCAAAGAAACTTCGATAGCCGGGAAGACCGAAGAGGGCGTGTTTAAGGCCGTTGGATTGCCTTACATTGAGCCTGAACTGCGCAAGGGCGAGGATGAAATCGAGTTTGCTTTGAAAAATAAAAAAATGCCGGAACTTATTGAGCTTAAAGATTTAAAAGGAGATTTGCACGTACACAGTAAGTGGAGCGATGGCACTAATTCGATAGCCAGAATCGCTGAAGTTTACAAGGCGGCTGGGTTTGAATACATGGCTATGAGCGATCATTCTTCCGTTGTTGGGGTTACTGGCGGAATGGGAAGCCACAGGATCAAAGAGCAGTGGAAGGAAATCGATGAAATAAATAAAAATCTGAACGGATTTAGGATTCTGAAGTCTTGCGAGGTTGATATTTTGAAAGACGGCAGTTTGGATTTCGGCGATGACATTTTGAAGCAGCTGGATATTGTTGTTATTTCTGCACATATGTATATGCGGCTTCCCGAGGAGGAACAGACGAAACGTATTATCGCGGCCATTGAAAATCCTTATTCGAAAATTCTTGGACACCCGACCGGCAGGATGATAAATCAACGCGGGCAAATGCAATTAAATATGCCCAAAATTCTTGACGCTTGTAAGGCAAACAAAGTTGCTGTCGAAATTAATGCAAATCCTTTGAGAATGGACTTGTCTGATAAATACGCACGGATGGCAAAGGATAAGGGTGTTGCGATTGTAATTAACAGCGACGGGCATGATGCTTCGCAATATCAACTTTTGAAGTATGGTATTTTTGTCGCAAGAAGGGCTTGGCTAACAAAAGATGACGTTTTGAACACCAGAAATTTAAAACAGCTTTTAAAATTTTGGGAATAGAAGGAAATTGACTTTTATTCTTGAGAATGTGATCCTGACCTAGAAATCTTTAACCTTTTTTGTATGAAAAAATTCATTGTATTGTTCGTTTTGGCTCCGCTTCTTTTTACTTCGTGCGGAGGAACGTGCGCCGGCGAAAAAGATTGCTTTGTAAAAGCTACGGCTGAAGCCGCATGCGCTATTTTCGGGAATCCTGACACGTTTAGCAATCCTGACCAGTTTGAGACGGAGGCAAAAGCTATTTTTACAAAATACGGATTCGATGTTGAGAACGAAGAGGTTATGAACGCTCTTTCCGCTAAATATGAAAATGACGAGGACGTAATGGCTGAGCTTGGCGCGGCGATGGCAGATTGTAGCGGAGGAGCTTTTGATCCTTCTTTGCTTACACAGTAAGGAACTGCTAAAATCCTGACATGAAGGTAGCTTTGGTTCATGATTTTTTATTGAAGCTTGGCGGCGCCGAGAGGGTGCTTAAGGTTTTTGCTGAAATGTATCCGGATGCTCCGATTTTTACATTGCTTTATGATGAGGAGAATGTCGGAAAGGTTTTTCCGAAAGAGCGCGTGAACACCTCGTTCCTTCAAAAATACCCAAAGTTTTTAAGAAGAAGACACAGGCTTTTTACACACAAAATGCCCATGGCCATAGAGTCGTTGAGTTTTTCCGGATTTGATTTAGTGATAAGCTCAAGCTCTTCGTTCGCACACGGAATCATAGTTCCTTCTTCTACAAAGCATATTTGCTACTGCCATTCCCCGATGAGATACGCGTGGGATCATTCCGCTGAATACATCGAAGAAAACAATATTTCCGGACTTAAGAAAATTCTTTATTCGTTTTTGATAAAAGGTTTGCGCGAATGGGATTTTTTGGCTTCCGGAAGGCCCGACAAGTACATAGCAAATTCCCAGCATGTCGCCAAGCGGCTGAAAAAATATTATAAAGTTGAGTCGAATGTTGTGCCTCCTCCAGTCGATGTTGAGAAATTCAAAGTTTCTTACAATAACAGCGACTATTATCTTGTAGTTTCCACTCTCACGCCTTACAAAAAAGTGGATCTCGCGGTCCAACTTTTTAATAAAATCGGGAGACAACTGGTGATTATTGGCGATGGCTCACATAAACGATACTTGCAATCAATCGCAGGTAAAAATATTGATTTTCTTGGGCATAAAGATGACGAAGAAGTTCGTGAGTACATGCAAAACTGCAGAGCTTTGATATTTCCCGGCGAAGAAGATTTTGGAATCGTTCCGGTTGAGGCGATGGCCTGCGGGAAGCCAGTTTTGGCATATGGAAAGGGAGGGGTACTGGAAAGCGTTATCGAAGGACAGACCGGC
>CAYMJO010000084.1:0-2684 GCA_964391305.1 uncultured Candidatus Saccharibacteria bacterium
TAAAGCGATACGCGAGCTGGGTTCAGACCGTCGCGAGACAGGTCGGTCCCTATCTGCCATGGGCGTAGAAGTTTGAGGGAAGTCATCTCTAGTACGAGAGGACCGAGATGAACGAACCTCTAGTGTACCAGCTGTTCTACCAAGAGCACCGTTGGGTAGCTATGTTCGGCTTGGATAAGCGCTGAAAGCATATAAGCGCGAAGCCATTCCCAAGATTAGACTTCATAGATCAGTCATAGACTATGACTTTAATAGGCTTCAGGTATAAGCCCAGCAATGGGTTAAGCCGAGAAGTACTAATTGATCATATTTAGAGTTAAACTTTATCATAATTGACTAGCAGTTAGTGACTTAAAAAAATACTCGAAAGCCGTCCGAAACGCCCAAATTGCTAAATTGCTTCGCCAATCTTACAACGTGAAAATTTAGCTGTTTCCAATCGAATTTTCAAAGAAGCATTTCGGGCATTCCAAAAAAAACATGTCCCCACTCATAAAATACAAGTCAACAATCAGTGTTATAGGCACCCTCTTAATCGTGGCCGCTTTCATAACGGCGGCAATGCTGTTGACTGGAATTTAGAAGCCAAAGCCGGCTTCTCTGCGTCCATTCCGCTTTCACATACAGCTTCAAGTTTACAATCTGAAATTTTCTAAAAAAAGAGACAACGTCCTGGTGACTCTAGCGAGAAGGCAACACCTGTTCCCATCCCGAACACAGTAGTTAAGCTTCTCCGCGTCGATGATACCCCGCTTTGCGTGGGAAAGTAGATCGCCGCCAGGACACTGTCTCTTTTTTATAATGCCGGAATTGTCAGAAATGCCAGAATTGATATAATTCACAGTGCATCATATTTTTCAAAGTTGCCAATTTTAAAAATGATATTGCCGCCAGCTCTGGAATTAAATCAGTTTGACATCTTAAAATACATGACAATCTCCGACATCGTAAAAACTTTTTCAAAAAAAGAAATAAAATTTCTCCTCATAACGATCGTCGTGACGATGATAATAGTGTCGGTCCCGAGCATATACGGATTACTTACCACGCCGGACCATTTCATCTACACGCCGAACTACAATAGAGCCACGGGAGATACTTACGTATATCTCTCGATGATCGAAGAGACTAGACAAGGCAACGTCACATTCCATAATCTCTTCACGAGCGAGGATCACAAGCCCGTCTTGGTAAATCCGTTTTGGCTATCCGTAGGATTTTGGAGCAGAACGCTTTCGATAAATCCGCTTTTTCTAATACAGGCGGCAAAAATAATTTTGATTCCATTCACGCTCTCGCTGATATACATAACCACTTCCATTTTCATAAAAAAAAGAAGCACGAGAATGCTCTCGCTTCTGATGACCTTGGGGGTCTCTGGTTTTGGATACGCATACTACCGCTTTTTTAAGCCAGACATCATACCAAACGTCTTCACTATAAAATTTTATTCGACACCAACGGATATTTGGCTCTCCGAAGCATACGCCATGCATTCTTTCTACAGCAGTCCGCATTTCCAGGCCTCGATATGTTTTTTGCTTTTGGTTTTCATATTTTTCATGCTCGGAGTTGAAGCGGCAAACAAAAAATACATCATCATTTCCGGAATTCTAGGGCTCGTACTGGCTTTCTTTCACCCGTATGAGATCATTTACATTTATTTCATATTCGCCGCTTTTATTTTTATAAAATTTCTTTCATCAAAAAAAAACTTTTTCGAAGCCGCAAAAAAATACGTATCTTTCTTCGCGATTATGTTTGGCATATCTATTCCCGGACTCCTTTATCTGGTTTATACGTTTCTCTCTGAGCCGGCGCTGTCAAGCTGGGCATTCCAAAGTCAGACAACTTCGCCGAAATTCGAGCTTTATCTGCTCGGCTTTGGAATAACGATACCTCTCGCGGCACTTGGAATAATTTTCTCCTTGAAAAAACTGGACAACGCGAAAATATTCCTATTCACGTGGCTCATCCTGACCTTCCCGCTCTTATACATACCGCTTCCATTCAACAGGCGGTTTGCGGAAGGGATTTTTATTCCGCTTGGAATACTTTCCTCAATCGGGGTTTATAAAATTTATCAATTAATAGTAAAAAACAAAAGCAAGACGATTAAATACGCGACAATAGTGATATTCGCGGTCATTCTTTGCGCGTCCCTTTTGCCAACGCAGATCTATAATTTTTACGCTTTCATTGAACTGCAAAGGATTTACAAAATGACCCCTTTTTATCTAGAAAAAACTTACGATGAATCTTTCAAATGGATAAAGGCGAACTCAACTTCGAATGACATCGTAATATCCGGACACACGGAGGGATTTCTCATTCCAGCTTTCACCGCGAGAAGAGTCTACGTCGGACACAGTCTTCAAACCGCAAATTTTGAAACGAAGAAAAACAATATGGAGAATTTTTTCAAAGATGACGAGAATCCGGATAATAAGAAAAAATTTCTAAAAGAAAACAAAATTTCATTGGTTTTTTATGGAAAAGGGGAGAAGTCCCTAGGAAGCTTTAATCCCGAAAGAAAAGATTTCTTAGAAAAAGTTTTTGAGAATACGGATGTCGCAGTATATAAAGTAAAGTGAAAGCTCGTGCCAATCTGCTGTCGAGATGGCACCTCATTGCTGGATTCAAGTTTGTAGTGCAATTTTTCGGTCAGTGATTAATTCGTAGAA
>CAYMJO010000085.1:0-2662 GCA_964391305.1 uncultured Candidatus Saccharibacteria bacterium
GAACTTTGATTCAAAGAAGTTTTTAAGCGTGTTTGAATTCGCGGAGAAACATCATCGAGGACAAGCCAGAAAGAATGGCGAGCCTTATATCGTACATCCAATCGAAACCATAAAAACTCTTATAAAACTGCATGCTGATGAGGACACCTTGATCGCCGCTTTATTGCATGATGTTCCGGAGGATACTGAAGGTGATTTAAATCAGATAAAAGAGCTTTTTGGTGAGAAAGTGGCGTTTTTGGTTGATGGCATTACTAAACTTTCAAAAGTTTATTACAGACATGACATGGAGGAGCGCCAGATTGAGTCTTTGAAGAAACTCCTGATCCATACGGCGAAGGATCCGCGTGTTATTTTGATAAAATTGGCTGATCGTCTTCATAACATGCAGACGCTGGAATTCATCTCCAAACCCGAGAAACGCGAAAGAATATCAAAAGAAACACTGGAAATATATGTTCCGATAGCAAATCTTCTTGGAATCCAGGATTTAAAGGCGAATCTTGAAGATTTGTGTTTTAAATTTTTATATCCCGAGGATTACGAAAAATTAAGAGAAAAAGTTTCTTCGACCATGGAGCGCTATAAGGGCGTTCTTGACGAGATGATAAAAATGATCAAGCAGGAGCTAAAAAAACATGAAATTAGGGCGAAGGTCTATGGGCGCGAGAAGGGCTTGTACAGCATATATAAAAAAATTAAATCGGAAAATAAAACTATCGATGATATCCATGATCGGCTTGCTCTCCGTATAATCACTAAAAATAAGCCCGACTGTTATACGGCATTGGGAATTACTCATGATATTTTTAACCCAAAACCTGGAAAGTTCAAGGATTACATCGCTGTTCCAAAAATTAACGGCTATCAGAGCATCCATACTACCGTTTTTGGCATAAACGGCATTCTTACCGAAATCCAAATAAGAACAGAAAAGATGCATATGGACGCAGAGTACGGGATAGCGGCTCATTATTTTTACGACCAGACAAAGGTAAAAGGGGAAAACCTTTTTGATGACCAAAGAACTTCTTGGGCCGCAAAAGTTTTGGAGACACAGGGGGTACAAAGAAATAATGATGATTTTATTTCTAATTTAAAAATCGATCTTTTCCAAGATAGAATTTTCGTTTTTACTCCGAAAGGCGAGACGCTGGATCTCCCAAAAAACGCAACGGCCATTGATTTTGCGTACGCTATACACAGCGAACTCGGCAATCACGCCGCGAAAGCTGAAATCAATAATGAAATTAAGCCGATCACTACTACTTTAAAAACAGGCGACCACGTCAACGTGGTTACTTCCGATGAGGCCGTCCCACAGTTACTTTGGCTCTCTTTTGCAAAGACAAATATTGCGAAAAATAAAATAAAGCTGTTCCTGAAAAAAGAAAGTCTAAAAACAAGAATTGAAACAGGCATGGATATGCTCCAAAAAGAATTGGACAGAGCCGGGCTTGGGCTTATTGAAGATATTAATTTTAAAAAACTGCGAAATTTGATGACGGAAAAAGCTAATCAGAATTACGAGGTAAAACGTGATCTTTTTGCCGCTATTGGCGAGGGAACCGTTCAGGCAGTTGATGTTGTCAGGTTCTTGAAACAAATGAAAAAAATGATGCAAGAAGAGACTAAGGTCGCGATGAGGATAGTCGGCAAGAACAGGCCCGGTTTGATGAAGGAAATTATTGATGTTTTGATTAGATATAATGCCGATTTTTCGTATTCTCACGGGTACGTTTCTGTATTTTCAAAAAAAGCGGTAATGATTTTTTACATTAAGTTTCGTTCAATGAATGATTTCAGTGAAGTCTGCCAGTATATTGAGCAAATTGAAGGAGTCGAACAAGTTTATAGATTGTTCAAGAGTGCGACATTTTCTTTTTATGCGATTGTTTTATCAACAATGGCGATTTGGGGGTTACATCCATTGTTTATACGCGGACTAACCAATCTACATTTGCCTGAAAATTATAGAATTCTTGGCGACATCCTTTTGTATCTGGGCTTATTCATGCTTCTTTTCACTGTTGTGAATTTAAAAAGAACTATTCGCAAAAGTTTCCCTACCGCGAGAAATCTAAAATGGGTTTGGGTTTCAACTTTTCTTGCCTCGACTGTCGCTGTTTTTGCTCTCCTTATAGAGCTTTATATGTTTCAACTCCGATTCAATTGGATCGTGATATTTGGAGGAATTTTGTTTATGTACACGTATCTTGCGATACAATATTTTGATTACACGACTAAACCGCGAATCTAAAGTACATCATATCTCCGTCTTTTACTTCGTATTCTTTTCCTTCTATTCTCACTAGTCCTTTTTCTTTTGCGCCCTGTTCTCCGCCATATTTCATGTAATCGTCGTATGCAATCACTTCCGCTTTTATAAAACCTTTTTCAAAATCAGTGTGAATCACTCCTGCGGCTTCCGGCGCTTTCGCTCCTTTTCTAACCGTCCACGCGCGAACTTCGTCCGGACCCGACGTGAGGTAAGTTATTAAATTGAGATTTTTGTACGCGGCGCGGATTAGTTCATTCAATCCGGTTTCCGTTATTCCCAATTCTTTTAAATACTCCGCCGCTTCTTCTTTTGAGAAATTTATTAAATCTTCCTCTACTTTCGCGCAGATTGGGATAATTTTTGATTCATCATTAACGCCTA
>CAYMJO010000086.1:0-2640 GCA_964391305.1 uncultured Candidatus Saccharibacteria bacterium
CCAAAGCGCAAGCACTTGTCTGCCTACGCAGACAGATGGTGAGTATCGTTTGGATGATAATGAAACACAAGACGGCATATGTTTATCCACAGAAAAATGATTGACTTTCTCTCATAGCGGATCTCAATCAAAAAAACCGCCCGAAATAGCGGATTTTTTATTTAAAAAAGTTCTCCGTCTGAAAAACGGAAACTCTTAATATCTCACATTCTTAACCCTCATAACTTGTTTCACAAACCTCAAATCCTCTTCACTTAACTTTTTGAAATTTGGACTTTGAAATTTGTAATTCTCGATTTCCTTTCCCATTGATAAACCATTTTCCGACTTATACTTTTTTATTTCATCAATCAATTTCAAAACAAGCTCGAACTCTTTGAGAAATTTTTCGGAGGCTTTCCAATTTTTTTCAGCCTTTGGCCAAGCGCAAACATGAACGCTTCTCTCATCCAGAAATTTTTTGAAAAAAGTTTGATAGATTTCTTCAGTGACATGAGAAAGAATCGGAGCATAAAGTTTCAAAATATTGAGAAAGCAAATATAAAGCGTTTGCCTCGCGGACTCCTTGGATTTTTCATCTTCGCCGTACAATCGATATTTTACAAACTCCATGTAGCGATCCGCGAAGTCATGCCAAAAAAATCTCTCCGTTGCGTCAAGTGCCGCGGAATAGCCGTAGTTCTCAAATTTTTCCGTCGCAGTCTCAATAGTGTTCGCAAGCCTTGAGAGAATCCATTTATCAACGGGCTCAAGCTGGACGTCTTTATCCTGCTCGAATTTCTCCAAATGCGACATGCAGAACTTCGCCGCATTCCAAAGCTTTGTCACAACACGCTTGCCCGTCGCGACTTCCTCATCCTTAAAAGCATGATTGCTCCCAAGCGCGGCACTGCCAGCCCAGAATCGAAAGGCATCAACTCCATACTTCTCATAAACTTTGTCCGGCTCCACAATATTTCCCTTGCTCTTGCTCATTTTCTTTCCATGCTTGTCCAATCCCCAGCCATTTATGATCACGTCTTTCCACGGCATCTTGTGTTCGTGCAATTGCGACTTCACAATTGTGTTAAAAAGCCAGAATGTGATGATGTCTTGCCCCTGCGGGCGAAGACTCATCGGAAAAATTTTGTTGTAAAGTTTCTTATCAACGAGAGCCGCCGCGATCTGCGGAGTGAGCGATGAAGTCGCCCAAGTGTTGATGATATCTTTCTCGGGAACAAATTTGTTTTTTTTGCATTTCGGACATTTTTCAACTGGAGGCTTGTCAATAAGAGGATCAACGGGGAGTTCTTCTTTATCCGCCAAAATAATCCTGCCGCAACTCTCGCAATACCAAATTGGAAACGGAATGCCAAAGTATATTTGCCTAGAAATACACCAATCCCAAGCAAGTCCATTCACCCAATTCTCGTAACGGTTGCGCATATACTTGGGATGCCAATTCAATTGACGCCCCCATTCAAGCATCTTATCCCGAAGATCCAGATATTTTATAAACCATTGCTTGGAATTTATATATTCAACTTCCTTGTCGCAACGTTCGTGGACATTGACAACATGTTTTATTTTTTTCTGATTTTTTAAAAGATTTTTATTTTTAAAATCTTGTAAAATTTTCTCTCGAGCGGCAAGAACTTTCATTCCGGAATATTCACCAGCAATCTCGGTCATCTTTCCATCCATTCCAATCGCCTGTTTAATGGGCAAACCGAAAGCCTTCTGCCACTCCATGTCAGTCTGATCTCCAAAAGTACAGCACATGACCGCACCTGTCCCGACTTCAATGTCAACTCGATCATCCTCAAAAATCGGAACCTCAAAATCAAATATGGGAACCTTCGCCTTTTTATTTTTTAAATTTTTATAACGCTTATCTTTTGGATTGTAAAAAACAGCAACGGCCGCAGGAAGAAGCTCGGGACGCGTCGTCGCGATAATCAAATCTTTGCCATCAGCTTTGAAAACTATGTCGTTGAAATTAGATTCGATCTCAATATCCTTAAGCTCGACTTGAGAAATCGCGGTCCGGCATTCAGTGCAAAAAATCGCGGGAGCCTTTTTTCTATAAGCCCGTCCCATCTTGTATAATTCTATAAAAGACTTTTGGCTCAAGCGCCTTGAGTGCTTATCTATAGTAGAATATCTGATATTCCAGTCACAGCTTAATCCTGTCGTCTGCCATCCAAAAATATATTTTGGCCTAAGTTCTTTTTTCAATGTATCCAAGCAAAGTTTCGTAAACTTATCTCGCCCCAAATCAACCGCGCGGACTTTCTTCATCTTTTGGATCAATCTTTGCGTCGGCAAACCATTGTCATCGGTGCCAAACGGGTAAAAAATATTCTCGCCTTTCATTCTATGATAACGGGCTATAAAATCATGCTGCATATAGCCAAAAGCATGACCGACGTGCATGAGTCCGGAAATCGTGGGCGGAGGCGTGTCAATCGAATATATCGGCTTGTCGGATTTCTCATCAAACGCAAATACCTTCTGGTCGATCCAGAATTTTTGCCAATACATATCGCGCTCTTTGTAGTTATAACGTTTATCGAGCATAAAAATTACAACAAAGCTGAAAAATAAACTAAAGCCCGCTCCCAAAATAACTTTTCCTATGTGGTGCAGTATTCTTGAATT
>CAYMJO010000087.1:0-2610 GCA_964391305.1 uncultured Candidatus Saccharibacteria bacterium
TTCAGGATTTTGCTTCCAATGCGTTTTGCCTCATCAAGAAAGAATTTTTGCCAACTTTTCCTGTCCTCTTTTACAATCATTCTGGGAAAATCCTTCACTTCTTGTGCTTTGAAAAATTGGCTACCCAATTGGAGAAAATCTATGTGCCAATCGAATTTTATTTTTGCTTTTTTTATCAGATCTTCCAAGTTAAATTTATATTTTTTTATAATAAAATATAAATCGATAAAATCCCTGGCGCGCACTTTTTGATAAATTGTAAAAACCTTGTTTACCGCTATATCAAGTACACTGTCTATTGCCATTCCGTTTTTTTTGATTGTGGTTTCGATTCTCGGAAAAGGAAAATATGTAAATTCAGTTTTGATAATGTCACTGTCTAAGTGCAAGAAAAAAAGGTTGCGGTTAAAACTTTGCTGATAATCTATTTTTTTAATCTTTAAGAATTTTTGATTCTTTTTAAAGAAGACAAATACCGCTTGTGAATCAAATTCTTTCTCCGAAAAAAAATCAAGATCTTCCGAAAGCCTATGCTTAAGGTAAAACTCCGCTAAAGCCGTGCCCCCGGTTAAATAAAAATTTTCACAAAATGACTCATCCGAACTTATCGCTTGAAGGAGCTTTATTTGATTCTCGCTTAGGATTGTTTTTTTGGCCATAACAAAAAGGATAGATATTTCTTTTTTGCCGGGTCTATGTCCAAAGAAGGCATTAATTGTGATAGTTTTAGTTTCTTAATTTTCGAATTGCCCATCCCGAAATTAATCGACTGTTCCATCTTCCACTTGGAACATGCGGTTTTATCTTTGCAAATTTCTTTTATGTTTGTAGACCAATTGTACATGGCTAAAGTTTATCATATTCCTCAGTTTTTTCCCATCCCAATATTTTGATAATTAAACACCAATCTCGGCGTTCTTAGCACCTCAAACAATCTTTCCATTTTTCCCCATAGTCTAGTGCAATAATCGAGGTCGAGCATCACGGTTTTAATATCGAGCTGTTGGCTCCACCAGGAACTCCTTACCGTGCTGCAAGTCCAAATTGGAAAAAATAATTATCTAAAGCCTCAAGAGAAGTGTTGTATTGATTTTGTCCAAAACAAATGTCGCATAAAACTTCGCGTACTCGCGCTATTTCCTTGTAGCCTTTCTTCCATCTAGGATCCGCCAAAGTTAAATCTATTAACTCCAAAGCTCTATCAAAAGCTGAATCAAATCGACCTTGGTCATTGTTTTGAGAAAGTACCAAACGATGAATTTCGCTTCCCGTGTTCCCCATCTGTTCGGCGAGCGTCATCGTAAACCATCTTCCGTTCGCCAATTCTGAGTGAATCATATTTATGTTTCTACAAGATTATTGACGATAATTTTGATTTTTTCTCTAATAGCCGCATCAAGAATATCCCTGGAGCGGTTATTTTGTCCTGGTCGGATGTTTATCATGGAATCGAATTCGATTCTTTCGTTTTCAGTTTTATCTGTATAAATATTAATCCCCCATAAATTTTCCTGTTTCGAGTCTCGCTCAAGCAACATTGCCTCTTCGTCAGCATGAAGCTCTCCGCCGACAACCATTATTCCCAACTCAATATCGACAACGACCTTAACTATATCGCCAAATCGTTCTTTTGCTATCTCGGCGAGTTCTACTTTGCTAATTTTTGTGTCGATTAATTTCATAGCGGTGTGATTATACTATTCCCCCCCCTAAAAGCCAAAATAAACAGAAAATAAGTAGAAGAAGGCTTGTTACCGTATCCCCCTGTCAAACAGCTGTCTTTTCTGGTATAATTTTATGAATGCCAGAAACTTTTTCACACAAAGAGACAAAAGATCCGAAGGAAAAAGCCCCTGAGAAAAAGGGTGGGTTTGAAGAAAAGAGGGCTGAGGCTTCGGCTGAGGCCATGAGCGAATTGGCAGATCCTTATATTCCTGAATTAAAAAGCTCTGATTTTGCTGAAGTTTTGAATAGTGATGTTCCGACTTTCATAATTATTTCTGCGACGTACTGCAAGTCGTGCAAGAAATTATACAATTCGTTCATTGAATTAAAAAAGGATGTCGATAAAGGTGGCGTTGCTTTTAACATTTTTGTAATTACAGACGATACCAGCCCTGACGCTTCGGATTTATATAAAAAACTCGGAATAAAAAGGCCTACCGTTCTCCCTGTTTTATTGTTCAAAGGCAAAGATTCTGCCGGGAAGTTTGAAGACCGCACGGGAACCCCCGATGACAAAGAATCTCTGGGAAATTTTTTAAAAAAACAGGCCGGAATAGCGGTCGAGAAGGTCGCTAGAACCGAGGAAGATTACCTTAATATGGTGCGCGAAGATCCCGAGAATGCCATGAAATTCTTGGGTGATTTTATCGATAGTTCATATTCCGAAAAAATACTCACTGCTATCGCTGAAAATACTGAAAAACAAGGACCAGTGGTGGCCTTGATGTTTTATGAAAAGTTTGAAAAAAAGCCTTACGCTAAAAAAATTCTCGAATTGGCCGCTCGGAATTCCTCAACAACCGATGTTCTAGGGGCGCTTGAATTCTTTGAGAAATATTCCGGCGAATCATATGCTGATGAAGTTTTGGAAACCGCCGTTCGCAC
>CAYMJO010000088.1:0-2604 GCA_964391305.1 uncultured Candidatus Saccharibacteria bacterium
GAAGTTGATCGGCGGGAAGCCGAATCTAAAGAAAGTGGAAATGGCGCGGATCCTGAAAGAAGCGGCCAAACGCGTACTGGAACGCCATAAGTCCAAAATCAACCAGTCTCTTCCTCGCCATTTAATTCGTTGGGGTCGGAAAAACGACTCATCTTAGGGAAGGCGTAAAAACATTTTATAGCCTTCCCCTTTTTCTCAAGTCTGCCAAAATAATCAATGGCGGATTTAAGAAAAAGTTCTTTTCAAATAAATAATTGCAAAATCACTCTTTGATTCTACGATCGTGGGAAAAAAGAGCAGATAATAACAAACCAAAAACCAGCCTGATTTTTCTTGTGAAAACTTAGGCGGACAAGGGGGATAAAAAATGAAAGAATTGAATCCGGATGTTGTCAAGATTGCGAAAAATTTCATGATGTTTGTAAAATCGGTCAGAAACGAGTTTCAGACCGAAAGACCGATGGATTTTTTGGTTGGCAAATCCGTCAGTCTGCGCCAAGGGTGGGAAAAAGCGGGTCAGGTCTGGCCGGCAATTGAATCCCAGGACAATTATTTTGTCACAATGTACACCCTTCTTGAAAACCTTGAAGTCAGAAGATCCAAAGAAACCTGGCTGTCTATCGGAGCCGGACCGGCGCTTTATGAGATTTGGTTGAGCAAAATCGCTCAAATGAATTTTTTGGTCAGCGATTTTTCGCACCGGATGTGCAAGTCGGCCAAAACGATTTTTGACGGGACCAAAGTTTTAAGCGGATCGGCGGCGCGCGGAGGAAAAATCTTTCATGCGGCCATGGATATGGAGTCTTTGGGCGTCAAATCAAATACTGTTGACCAAATAATTTCCGTAAACGCGCTTCATTGGGCGCCCGATTGGAGACAAGTTATCAAGGAGATGAGGCGGGTGATCAAGGCCGATGGTCTGGGTTTTGCGTATCTCGTGGTCAGCGGCGCTTCAATGAAGATTGAAGGACCAGATGGAGAAAAACAGTCAGTCTCTGACATATCCCGAGAATTGGTTTTTGATGAGTTGGAGAAAAATCAATTTGAAATATTCTTTTCCAGAATAATGCTGGTAAAAGAAGGCCAGCTTGGGAAACCGGCACAAAGATATTTCATCAAGGCGCGGCTGAATCTGAAGAATTTTTCTTCTTGGAGGGGAAAGAGTATGAAGCTCTCCGCTTACGCCGCGTAAAATATTTTGGGAAGGCAATAGTCCTGTGCCTTCCCGCCTTTTTTGAGCTCATAAGCTAAAACTATTGACTTATTAGTTAAAATAAGGTAACTTACCATTTCTGTTCTTTACAAATAAACAATAAAACAAAAATCCTTCTACGCATAAACCTGTCTGACGGCAGTCAGGGCTATGGAGGACAAAGGGAGATAAAAAATGATAGGATTAAGCCTTGTTTGTTCGCAAGCATTGCAATTACGCCAAAGTTTGGAATGTTCTCTTGAACAAAGTTTGATAGCGAAAGTAGAGCTCAAGCTGGAATTGAAATTGTATCAAAAGCGCGAGGATATCTGCACGAGACTTTATAAGGACGCCTCGAGGAAAGGCAATGTGAGGCAGTATGACGGGCATGGGATGAAATTTGAATTTGCTCTTGTGTCAAAAAAAGATGTTCCAAAATGGATTTATGAAAAATGCGGACACGCGTTTTCCCATTGTCTGATGAGAGGGTGGGACTGTCTTTTGGGCGGCGAGAAGTTCGCTATGGCCAGGGGCAGTTGGCTTTTGTTTGTAATTCACGATATGTACAAAGAAATGTCAGCCAAAGCGATTGAATACGCGGCCGTGCACGAACGGGGAGAAATGGTGACGCTTGGCGACCACAACCTTGCTTCCAAATTGGAATTTGCCATTGCGGCGGAAGAGAAAAATTTGCGTTGGTATATGGACTGGATTGAAAAAAAGTGTCCGGAAAAATTTTCCGATGTGTTCAGCTATCAAACACATTTGGAATTGCCGGCCAGTGATGAATTTCAGCAAATTTTGGAAGTATTTCAAGAAAGTGAAGAAGCGCGCCAAGTCAGGCGGCTGATTGAGGAATTTGATTGGCCTTATACTATTCTCCAGCGCTTGAGTAAATACAAAAAAGCCAACGAGGAGATTGTCTCTATTTTGAATATAGCGTTTGATAAGGCGAGGATTTTCGCCTCGCACGCCGCTTCGCCTCTTCCGGAGACGGCGGAAAAGGTGAGACAAGAAATCAGAGATGGTTTACGCGCTATTTCAGAAAGTAGCTTAAAGAAGTTTATCAGCTTAACAAGGATCAATGAATTATGGAACATCAGGCGAGCCGAACTTAATGACGAGTTTATAAAAACACGCGTCAGAAGAGAAGAAATGCTTAATGAGAATGATTATATAAAAGAAGTTATCAATGCGAATCTTAGCGGAGGCTTGCCGCTAGATAAGGAGCTTTCACCGGAGTTTAAAAAGATAATTAAACTCATCAGATAATCAATAACCCTCTTTGCGTAAGTTTTGCAAAGAGGGTTTATTTATTATACTTGATTGATCTATTTTATTTTTTTACTTCAACATTGCCTCCTTCATCAATGTTAAACTCGCGAGATCCTGTATAAGCGGCTCCTTCTTTG
>CAYMJO010000089.1:0-2570 GCA_964391305.1 uncultured Candidatus Saccharibacteria bacterium
GATCCCATTAATTGACTTCGTCTCACGGAAATTCCCAAACAAAATCGGTATTCCTCCGGCATCCGAATCTCTTGAGACATATCCCTTTTTGCCTGAAAGCATTTCATCGTAGTATCCTTCCAATCCAAAATAACCAACACTCTCGCCGTTTTCATTTTTTCCCAAAAATCCGAGTAAATGCGCCGACTCGGAAGCTTCCGGATAGTAACGGCTTTCTTCTTTTTCAAAACCCAAACCTTTTATTGAAAGATTTTCTATTTCCTTTTTTTTGCTTCCGTTTATACGGTTTTCCAATGCAATCCAGTACAAATTTTTCTTATCCAAAAGACCTGCTATCTTGTCTATTTTTTCGAAAACAGCTTTTTTATCGGAGAGATCATCATTATCTTTCGCTAATATACCTACAATTTTATCGGCCAATTCGCGCGGATTTTCGCTTACTTCTTTCGGATTCGCTGTCAATGTCCATAGTTCTCCCCGTGATGCAAGCCACGATCCGTCAGAGGCAAATATCTCTCCTCGCGGAGCCTCCAAGATCAAATTATTTTTATGCTGCCCAGTAGCAGCCTGCGATAATTCAGCACCTTTTACAATTTGCCAATAAAAAAGACGCACTAAAAGCCCAATAAAAGAAAGGGTAAATACTGACAGAAGTATATAAATTCTAAATTTGTTCATCACTACCTCGCAGAAGCAACAATCCCTGTCTCTTTAACATACATTACATTACCCGGCTTGATAAATCCATCGTTTTTCGCCACCTCATTTAACATATTCATTGAAGTCGACTCAACTATTTTTTGAGTCAAGTTTTCATTCTCCCGCAAAAGAATATTATAATCTTCTTCGAGCGAAGATAGCTTTCCGCCATATGAAGAAACCTGAATCGTATAAACAATCTGTACAGCTATGATCAAAAAACTTGATAATAATATCAAAGCTTTTAAATTAATTCTTCGCTTCATTTTATTATTTTTTACTCTCATATTTTTTCAATACATCGCAGTTTCGCACTCCTGGATCTGGGATTTTTACTTATCTCAGAACCACTTGGTACCACAGGTTTAGATGTTATCCGAACGGCCTTTTTCTCATCGACCATATTTTTCATAAATGATTTAACTATCGAATCCTCTCCTGAGTGAAAAGAGATTACAACCAATCTTCCGCTTTCATTTAACAGAGTAAATGCTTCAGGAAGGACATCAGCAAGATTTTCAAGCTCAGAATTAACGGCTATTCTTAGTGCCATAAACGCTTTAGTGGAAGGGTTAATTCCACCAGGTTTTGAAAACAATCGGTCGGTTAATCTAAGTAAATCCCCTACTTTTTCAAATGCCTTTACTTTTCTGGCTTCGAAAACTGACTTTGAAAGTAGTCTCGACGATTTATAGTCCAATACTTTTTCGAAAAGATTCATCAGTTGTGTTTGATCCAAAGCGTTTAATAACATTGACGCGTTAACTGCCTGAACACCCCGGTCAAGTCGCATGTCAAGATCAGCTTCCGGGTTAGCAAAAGAAAAACCTCGCGAGTCGGATTTAATCTGATAGGTCGAAATACCCAAATCAAATAAAACTCCGTCAACGCAGTTAAAACCATTTTCGCGGGCGGTTTTATCAATATCTTTGAAGTTAGAATGAATAAGCAAAAAGCTCCCGAATTTTTTTTCGGAAGCAGGGCAGGTCTTCTCAATCTCATTTTTCGCTAACTTCAAGGTTTCACTATCTGCTTCAATTCCCAATACCGAAACACCGCGCTTCAGAATTTCAATTGTATGTCCCCCAAATCCAAGTGTTGCATCTATAACCTTAGTACCATGTAAATGTGCTAATTGATCTATGTTTAAATAATTTAGTGTCTCAGTCAGTAAAACCGGTTCGTGAAACGGATAAGTCTTATTTTCCATTTTCTTTTGTGTCACGAGCCAATGTTTCAATCAACTTTTCGGCATTTTCACTCACTTGCCTTTCCTTCTCTTCCCAATTTTTACTGTTCCAAATTTCAATTCTTTCCCCTAAACCCAAAAATGTGATGTCGGAAGCAAGATTTGCATAATCCCGAAGTAATTTCGGAACAACAAATCTTCCTTGGGAATCCAGTTCGATTTCAAATGCCGAACCCATAATAAATCTATCAGTGTCTCTTACCGGACTTGTGAAAATTTCTGATTTTGCCGTTAATTTCTCTAAAAGTGCAATCCACCCATCCTCGCCAACAAAAACAAGACAGCCCTCATACCATTTTGCCAATACCGCTCTCTTCCCTATTTTGCTTCGAAACTTTGCCGGAATAGCACATCTTCCTTTTTCGTCCAGTTTTGTTTGAAATTGACCTATCAGCATGTTCCATTACACTCCACTTCTCTCCACTTTCAACCATTTTGATATATTTTCACACTGCCGTCAAGACAAACAATATGCGAAGAAATTTTAATTATCAGGCACGAATTGCCTTATTCTGAAGATTTAAGTAAAACAAATATTCCCATACCTCTATCGCTTTTACCCCAATTTCTATCAAACTTATAGTAATCACCGGCATCAGTAAAAACGGCTTTTCCATCCCCA
>CAYMJO010000090.1:0-2547 GCA_964391305.1 uncultured Candidatus Saccharibacteria bacterium
GACTCCGTTTATAGGTTTTTTTGATTTCGCCCTTAATATTTTTCATATAAAGCCCATGAGCTGAAGACCGGCCGACGATATGGATCCCTCCTTTGAATAGCTGGACTCGAACCCTACCCGATACTCTCTCACTTGCTTTATCAATGAAAGCTTCAAGCTCTTCTCGAAGTTCGTGGTGCCACAACCCGAGACAAGCAAGTTCTGTCCATTCTCTATCCATTATTGATTTGATAGCCAGTGTCTTTTTTGGAAGCACGGTGTTTTCAAGTTCTCGATGCGCTGTAATGATAATCGTTGCAGCGGGAGATTCATGAATTTCTCTCATTTTGTATCCAATGATCTTGTCTTCCATTGCATCGTGGCGGCCAACGCCATGCATCCCACCAACAGAGTTTAAGAGCGTAAGAATATCGAATAGTGCAAACGGCCTACCATCAACTGCAATTGGGATTCCTTTTTCGAAATCAATAGTTATGTAAATAGGCGTGTCTGGAGTTTTTGTTGGATCAAGTGTCAGGGAATAGATTTGTTGATCTGGCTCAGAATCAGGATGCTCAAGAACGCCATCCTCAATTTCTCGCCCCCACAAGTTGTTATCTGATGAGAGTAAGTTATCTTGCTTTTTATCGATAACAAAGCCGTTAAGCTGTAAATACTCATACTCGCTTTCACGAGAAATGTTCTGTTCCATAACTGGTTCAACAATTTCAATTTCAGAACTATTTACGCGAATGGCGGTATCAAATCTTGCGGAGTTGTTCTGCCATCCGCTCGATCCGTGCATTATCGCATCGCAGTCAAATTGTTTTGCCAGGCTAATCGCATGTATTGCCATAAGTGGGCGAGAGAGTGAACTTGAAATCGGATGCGCTCCAGCGATAATGGCGTTTGCCTTAATTGCACGCGTGCAGTAATCCGTAACAAATTCTTCTTTGGCATCGATGTGAATATGCCGACTTGAACCCAGCGTAAGTGCACGTTCTTTAACGACAGACACTTCGCGTTGATCGCCGCCTAAGTCAAATGAAACTGTAATAATTTCAGTGCCAAGTTCGCGCGTGAAGTAACGCAGCAAAAAAGATGTGTCGAGTCCACCTGAGTACAGGAGGAGGATTTTTTTAAATTGTTTGTAGTGTGTAAAATCCATATGGGTATTTTTTTCTAGAATTAGTACATTTGTAGTAATTCTGGAAAAAATCCCGTCTTTTGTGGCCCGACGGGGAAGGGTGATTGATGCAGTCTTACTCACTTTTAGTTTTTTCCATCCCTTCTAACCAATTTTCAATTTTTTTTGTTGCTTGTGAGATTTTACTCTCATCTTTACTGACTAATGCTTGGACAAGCTCAATTGACAGCTCGTGTCCTTGCAAATAATCTTGAAGTGAAATCATTCCTCTAAAGCTCCGGTCACGGACTCGTTGAATCCGTTTGAGAAGCTCTGTTTGGCATTGATCCATTTACTACCTCTTTCGAAATAGGATTTAAAGAGTGATGTTAAATAACTTAGAAGTATAGTCTAAATTTAATTTTTGTCAATAGTTTGTGACAAAAGACGTTATTTTATATTTAAAACCTAATAAAATACTTGAAAATATTAAGTAATATATGGTATATATTGACAAAAACTTATCCACATTCTATACTAATAATGTAGTCGAAAATAATCGACAAAATATGGAAATAGAGCAATACTTAAGTGAATTTGGGCTAAACAGCAAAGAAATCCAAGTGTATCTGGCAACACTCGAACTTGGGGCTTCTTCCGTTCAGCAACTATCAGAAAAAACGGGCTTAAAACGGACAAGCATATACGATCAGCTGGAATCCTTAAAAAAAATGGGTTTAGTAAGTGAGGCACTTATTGGGAAAAAGACAAAATTCACGGCAAACGATCCGGAGCGTCTAAAAGATCAGGTCCGCCGAAAATCATTAATCCTTGAGGCGTTGCTTCCACAGCTCAAAGCACTTCATAGCGTCCCAGGCATAAAACCAAAAATCCATTATTTTGAAGGGGCAGCGGGAATTCGTGCAGCGCTTGAAGACACCATGACCGCAAAAGATAAAATGCTCTTCGGCATTCTTTCTATGGAAGATTTATACGATGTTGTCGGGGAAAGCTATATGGAAGATTATGTACAACGCCGCATAGCTCAAGGGTTTAGTCTTCGGGTCATTCGCTCCAAAGAAAAAGAAATTGCTAAGCGATGGTTCACGAATAAAAAAGAACATCGCGAAAAACGATATGCTCCAAAAGGGTTTGTATTTGCAATGACCCAATATATTTACGACAATAAAGTTCTCTTGATGTCCACTAAAAAAGAAAATTTTGCAATGATTATTGAAAGCGAAGATTTCATGAAAAATCAAAGGGCACTTTTTCAAGCTCTCTGGCAAATTTCAACGCCATCAAAATAGAACAAAATTCTCAAGGACGCCCTCAAGAACAAATAATTTCTACATCTTCATATACTTAAAAATCCCCTGCAACGGGGATTTTTTTATAACAAAAAAACCGCCCAGCAATGTGCTTGAGCGGCTCGAGCCAAA